>DAONLM010000036.1:0-17657 GCA_035406685.1 Spirochaetota bacterium | reverse complement strand
TTTAAGAATAAAGTGGTTATAAGAAAAAATATTAAAATTATAGGTGGAAGTTGTGATATAAAAATAGGTTTAATTCAAGATCATTTTTTAAAATCTAAATGTCCCCTGAATAAAGAATTCAATCCCAAAACGATTTGTAATATTTTTAGTTAATTGTGAAAATTCAAAAGAGTATCCCAATCTTATATTACCACTTACTGTTATATATTTATTAAATCGATATCCTAATTTTGGTTCAAGCACGATCAGAACTGGGATATCTGTATTCTCTGTAATTTTATCAATTCTATGATAAAACAATGAATTTAACTCTAACTTTATCAGTAATTCTATTCCCTTTTTATCATTTATTGCATAATCGTAGACAAAAAAATTTTTATATATAGAGTTTTTAATAATAAAATTATGCTTGAATTCCTTCTTATTATAAATTTCAGCATACTCTAAAATATAATCAATTTCATTATTAAGTTCAAGTTCATTATAAAAAAGAAAATTAAAAATAAAAGAGAAGTTTGTTGTAGACTTTTTTTCGTTATTATCAAATCTTATCTTCTCATCAATATTATATTCAACTGTTAATTTTTTTAAGTTGATAGTAAATATTTCTCCTTTACCATAAAGAATTAAGTTTATTTCGTAGATGGAAGTATAAGATAATATATTAATATCTTTTTCAGTTATACTAAATTTAAACTTATAAGGTAAGAATAGATTCTCCATTAAGAATATAGACCAATCTATCTCAAAAGAGATGCTATCTTTTAGATCATTAAAATATAAATTTTTAAAAGAATCAATCCCAGAATAAACAAAAATAGAAGAAAATGGGGGATAAAAAATAATAGGTAAAATTCCATTAAAAGAGTATGTAAATTCTTTAAAATAGTTATACCAATCAATTGTCGTATAAGATTTTTCATAATAAATAGAGGTTTCTCTTTTATACTCGAGTGATAAAAATTTATTATTCTTCTCATTATAAGTGAGATTTAATTCAATAGCATTACAATTATTAAAAATTGTATTAAAGCCATATATACCTAAATTTGAAGAGATATCCCCCTTATTTGTATATGAAACATTATTAACAAACTTTAAATCTGGTATAATATCAAAAGAAAGTCCGGATTTAAAAGTCTGTCCCTTTACCCTCGAATCTTCAAAAAATAATTTTAGATCCTCTGCAAATAACAAACCAAAATTGTCTAATGAAAAAAATCCAGAGATATAATTATCCTTTTTATCTGAAAATATATTATACAATAATTTAAACTCTGTGGTCTCATAATTAAGTTTATGCTCATATTCAATTGTGGTAAAATTACTTTTAGAATCAACCTTTTTTGATAATGAGTCAAATTTTAATTTCCAGTAAAAAAAGTCAAACCTTGTGCCAAGCTCAAGTAATATCTTTCTTGTTAAATTTATTTTATCAAGTAAAAAATATTTATCATATCCAGACCTCTGAAATTCATAATAAATATTAAAGAGAAAAGGATTTTTTTTTGATGAATTCTTATTAACATTTGCAATAAATTTTTCTTTAGAGAATATAAAAAGATTTTCATTAAACAAAAAATTAGATTCATCAGAAAAATTAAAATCTGTCTCTAAAAAATTAAACTTAATATTGATATTGCTATTCAATTCAAAATCATTTACAAAACTAAACTCCTCTTTTAAAAAATTAGGTGTATTAAAAATCGTGGATAATTTTACATAAGGATTTCTAAATATAGTAAAATCTCTATATTTTATATCAACACCCGGATCATTATATAAAAATTCATTCTTATTTGAAAAACCAGCCATAAGTATAGGCTCACTCATATATATTTCATCGATAAAGATTACATTATCAGAAATATCAACCCCCTCATTCTGAAAATCAAACTCTATTTTAGTAATATAACCATTTGTGTTTCCATCAAAAGAGGATAGATCAAACTCTATTTGATGCCACTTAGATTTTGAGAGATCCTTTATATCAAATCTTTTTCTAATAATATTTCCTTCTGTATCTTTTAGATTAAAATAAAGGATTCTGTTGCAATTTTCTTTTAATAATAGAAAAAATCCTATCTTTTTAAAATTTTTAATCTGAATTGGATTATTAAAATCCTTTGAAATAGAAAAACTTTCATTCATTTTTAGATTTATCTTTAATGTCCTTTCTCTAAATCTCTGAAAATGAAGTTTTTTATCAAACTCGCTATTATTTATGGAAAATATATTATCTTTTAAAAAATCATCCTCTGCTGGAAAGATCTCGATCCCATAAGAATTTTTTGTTCTATCATAATCCCAGCCACTCTCTGCAAATCTAAATTGATTGAATAAAATCCTTCCTTTCGCTCCACTTACTGAATATATTGTGACTCTCAATCCTCTAAATTTTTTTAAATTATCACTATTCTCAATTTTAAAATTTACCACTTTTTTAAAATTAGGCACAACTTCGATAAAATTATTTAAACTATCTTTTTCAATAAAACGACTGATATCCCCAGTCTCATCATAAGAGAGTCTTCCATCCTCATCAAAATCATTTGATATATTAACTCCATCGTTTTTACTTTTATAAAGAGAATAAGAATCAACAAGATATTTAATCCCTTCGTCAAAGTTCTCATATTGAACATTGTTAGAATCAAAAACTTCACTGATTGCCCCAGCGTCAATATAGATTCTCACATTTCCAGTAAGTTCAATTGTCTTTAATGCTACTATGAATTCTTTAAAATTAGAAAAATCTATATTTGAATTAATATCTTTTACAGGGATAGCAAAACTCACATACTGATCTGGTTTTAAATCAAACTCAGCAATTAAAGATAAAGAATTCTTTTCGTTATTATAGCCATCAGATGAGCTATAAGGTCCTATAGTAGCACCATCTATAAATTCCTCTTTTGGTAAAACATTACTGCTATACAATGATAAAAAGTTATCATTACTCTTTATATAATTTTTATGCATATTTCTATAAAACAATTTACCAAACGTAGCGGAGGATAATTCTGGATATATCTCTGGATTGGAGATTGGATACCAATTTTTATAATTAAGAGAAAGGGGATATCCCTTTACTTCTCTTTCAAAATCTTCTATGATTGTAACTCCTTTTAATTCTGGCAAAAATAGAGATAGAGTTGCATTTATATTAAACTCAAGTTTCCCATTTTTACTATTTAAAAGAAAATGTTTAAAATCACCTTTAAAAAATAAGCAATAAAGAAATTCCATACTCTTTAAATCATTATAAAAACTATCTTCCCACAATTTCACCGGCATCTTATACCAGTAAGAGTCTCCAATAATAAGATATTTATTTAGCCTGAAATCATTCTTTAAAGTTGCTGTAAGATTAAAAGACTCCTCTTCTCCAACAAAATATCTTACTTCAATAAGATCACTATCAATAATTTCCCTGTTGAGTAAAATTTTATTTGTAACTGGATCATAACTATAATCAATAGGAGACAATAGAATAGAATTAAGATATACTGTTATACTCGAACTTACAGGTATATTTGTAAGTAAAAGAGAATCTGTTACAAGATAAAAAGAATAATTTATTATATTTTTTGAAAAAGAAGGGGATGAGGAAATAAGATAGAATTGATTTTCATCCAGATAATCAATAAAGGGATAAACATTTTTTTTATCACCTTTTTTAGAACTAAATACAATCCTTATTGCACCGGTAAAATCATCATAAATATAATTATAACCAGAGAGAATATTTGAGTTATTATCATATATCTGAATAAATAAAGAATTTATAGATTTGTTAGCTTCTCCAATCTTGTATGAGTTCTTTTCTTCAAAGTAAGAAAAACTATTTTTAAAAGAGAGTATAAGATATCTTTTTTCATCAGTAATAAAGTATTGCGGATAAAGATTAGCATTAAAATCATACTCGCCATATAAACCTTTTATGCCAGCATTACTATCACCAACCTCATAAATGCTTAAGCCTATTCTTGTCTTATAATATACAAGAGTCTGTTTTTTATACACACTCTCCTTAAATTTGATAAAGCCATTATTAGCATCAACAATACAGTCAGTCCCAATTGTAAGTCTCTTATAATATAGATTGCCTATCTTTATCTCATTGCCATAAGTTTTATTATCTTCAACAGAGACATACACTTCTATTTCAACAATATCCTTATCTGGTAGATAGTAATAGTATCCTCTCATATATTGAGAATCAAGAATCCTATTTTCAATAAATCTCTTATTTCCTCTAAATTTTTCTATAATCATCTTTGTAGAATCAAACTGAATATCAAATCTTCCTCTATAAAATTTTATCTCCCAATCAAAACCAAAATTGATATCATTTACATTACCGCCAGTAAGCTCTCTGTATGGATTAATATTTAATCCACTAAACTTATTCGTTATATAAAGAGATTTAAAGTATTTGTTATGTTCATATTTAAATGTAAATTCACTTGCGTTTACATCGTCATTAAAAAAAAGATGTAAAAAAATACCTGAATCAGTTATCCAATCAAGAGAAAATAATCTTTTCTGCTCAAATATAAGACCATCTTTAAAATTGGTAAGAGTCAAAATCCAGACCAGTTCTGGATATAGAGTAAAGCCAGCACCATATCCAATCTTTATATCCCATTCACCTATTATATTGAGAGAGCCATCAACATTTCCAATATTAAAAGAAAATGAGGTTTTCTTTTCTTTATCTCTATCTTTAATCTCCTTATCTTCCGATAATTCAAATGGTAAAATCAAGAATGGATTATAATCTTTTAATTTTGGTTTAGAAAATAGAGAGATTAGAACGATTAAGTTAAGTAAAATAAATATATTTTTTTTCATAAAAAGTATTTTATTTTTATTTGATAAGTATTATACTAATATATGTATTGATTTTTGTCAAAATATATAAAAGTCATATTTAAAAAAGTGTGACAAATTATATTTTTTTTGATATAATATAAAATCATATTTTTTTATATAATATAAAAAAAATAGAAAGGGTATAAAATGTATTCAGAAAATCATATAGCAAAAATGAGGGATTTTATAACAAAACTATTGTCCAATCCATGTTTTGCAAATGAAACCCCTCTATTAATCGAAGAAAATTTACTTCTTTTTTTAGTACAAAACTATACAGCCTTAAAAACTACTCTTACAACACATCAATTTTTTCCAGATTTACCTTGGCGTGATATAGAAAATTTGTATATTAAAATATTACAGGAGGAGATAGATAAAAAGATAATACCCCAGATCCAGATAATCACATTTAAAAAGATTGATTATAATTTTATAAATTTAATGATTCATAGAAGCATTGATCAGAATAATTTTGCTGACCAGATTTTTAAATTTTGTCTTGAATTACTAAAAAGATTTGAAATAAGAAAACTTTTTGACTCACCATATAAGATAATAAGTCATAATGTTATTGATAAATATATAGAGGAAATTTTTGCAAAAAGGTCTTATATAGCATTTGAACTTGAAAAAGTAGAAAAATTGAAATTTCCACCAGAGACAATTGCAAGCATTATAAAATTTAAATTAATAATAAGTATGGCTGGATTTATAAGAACAGAGGTGGATGATTTACCTCTTCAACAAAAGATGAATTTAGCCGATATTAAATTTGGAAACAGTGCCATGCAAAGACTACATTATGAAAAGATAGTAAAACAGTTTATGGCTGGATTAACATACTTTCCACAGGAAATTTTATTTGATGCAATGAAAGCAAATCTAAGTTTTTTAGATGATCCTACAATCCCAGCAACCTGTCGACTTGCAAAGGTATTTTTTTTACTTGGGAAAAATTATAAGCCGAATATGAAAATAGACAAAGGAGCAGAAACTCAGGAAAAAAGCTGGTTTGGTTTACAAAAAAAGAATTATAAATATTATGGTTTTGATATAAAAATGATAGAGGAACTTTACAGAATATCAGCAGAAAATTTCTGGTAGGAGATTAATATGGGAGATAAAAATAAATCAAATATAATTATAAATATTCTTGAAAATTTCATCATCTTAATGATTTTTCTTGTTTTAATCCAGACATTTTTGGAGGACTTTTCAGTAATAATTGGTTTAAAGAAAGAGACCATTAGATTAATAAGATTAAGTTCTATCTTTTTTGATCTGTTATTCACAATAGAATTCATTGTAAGAATGATCTCTTCTGCATCTCAAAAAAGAGGCATTGAGTATTTCTTTTTTAGAAATGGTTGGATAGATCTTTTATCATCTATACCATTACTTTTACTTGTGTCAGGTCCTTTTTTTATAGAAGAGGTATTACATGTCCATTTAGCTTCATTATCCTTCTTAAATGCAATTGGGCTTATAAAATTAATAAAGGCAATAAGGATTACAAGGATATTAAGATTCTTAAGAGTGTTAAAGATATTTGGCAAGATAAAGAATACAAAATCAGAAATGGCTCAACAGAATGTTTTAACAGTTACGACAATTGTAATTATGTCAATAATATTATTTTTAATAACTGTTAAAATATTAGAAACAATTCATATTCTCCCATCAAAGATTAAAGATATAGAAAAAAGAGAGATCTCAATAAAAGAAAATTTTGAAAAACTTCATGCTGTTCTTGATGAAAAAGATTTTATAAACACAATGAAATTAACATCAAAGTTTTATGATAATATATATTTAATAGAATATAAGAATAAAATTTTATATAATGATTTAACCAATAAAAATCCAATAGATATAACTAAAAAAGATGAATCAATATCAATATATCAGACAATAAATGACAATTTAAAAATTGTATTTACAAGAGAGAATTTTTTAAAAGAGGAGGCATTGGCAAATCTTCTTAATTTCTTTTTGATAATATTTATAATGTTAGTATTACTCTTGATATATACAAGACACTTTGCCTTAACAATAAGCGATCCGGTATATGTAATGAGACAAGGATTTGATAACATTGACTATACCCTTGCTGTGAAAATTCCAAAGTATTATGAGAAAAATGATATGTTTTTACTGGCAAATAGTTTTAATAATAGATGGCTACCCGCAAAGATAAGAAAACTCAATGAAATAAGAAATAAATCATCCAAATTATCCTTTAATGAGGTATTTAAGAATATGGGTGGTAAATAGATGAGCCTAAAAAACACAATAATTATTTCCTTTACAATCATTTACTTTATTCTTTCAATAGTATTTATCACATTTCAGGTGTTTGAATTAAAATCAATTCAGGATAGAGATGTTGATACTATTCTTGAAACAATAAGTAATGATCTAAAAAAAGGGGATATAAGAAAGGAGACTGTAAGATCATTAAAGGGAGAGATAATTTTTGTTATCTGGCTTAAAAAGAATAGCGAATGGATTCCAGTTATTACTGATAGAGATATAAATGTTGATAATATAAAAAATCCCTTAAATATTCCGCAATCAATTATCTATTTCACAAGAACATATTTAAAAAAAATAGATAATTTTGAATTTATAGTTTGGATAAATAGATTTGCAAGAGAATATTATATAAAAAATATATTTTTAGCAATTTTAATACTCATTTTTGTATATTTATTTATTAGCTTTATAATAAATTTAATATTCTATCCAATAAAAGGGGTTAATTATTTTGAAGAGTCTTCAAAATATTCAGAATATGAAGAGGAGATCAATATCGATTTAACATCTAACAAATATTCTGAAATATTGAGTGAGTATAGGCAATTATGGATTAAAAATTATAAGATATCAGATGACTTTAAAAATAATTTTCCATTTAAATCAATATATGAATTAATAAAATTTGGCATAAAACCAGAGCAGTATCTAAAAGAGGCTTTAGATATAGCAACAGGCTATTTTAAGTGGGAGAATGCAACAATCTATTTAAAACAGAAAGAAGGTTTTATTGACATTATTGATAAAAAGATACTGGATGAAAATCTTATTGAAATTCCTTTAAAAGGTGACAAAAAGGGGGATATCTTTATACCTCTCTATCCCTTTAATACAGAGAATATCTTTGGATATCTTTATTTTCAATGGCATAGATTAAATGACTTTTTCATAGCAGATATTTTATATTTCTTAAAATATATATTCTCTGAGGATAGCAAAATTATCTTTAATCAAAAGAATCAGGAAGAGATAATTAATTATCTTGATAAACTATTGAGTAAGAAAAATAATGAGATTGCTGTGATTGTATTTGCTGTTGACAATAGAGAGAGGCTAAAGGCTCAATTAAAGCCAGCAACACTTGAAATATTACATAATAAGATATTTACTCGAATAAATGAAGATTATAAAAAAGACTATATATTTAAAATAATGCCACTATCTTTTGGGATAATTTCAGAAAATATAATAAAAGAAAAACTAATTGAATATATAGAAAAATGGAAAAATCTAAATCATACATATAGCATTTCGAGTAATGAGCCAGATGTTGCGGTCACTTTTTCAATAGGACTTGCTGTAAAGGGGAATAGAGAGATACATCCAGTGGTTTTATTAAATGAAGCTCTTAACTATTTAAAAATAGCACGAAATAATGGTGGTAATCAATTAATATTTAATTAAAAAAGAGGTAGAATATGTTTAAGGATTTTAAGGTAAAATATAAAAAAAATATTCAATTATCAAAAATTGATCCAGATTTTGATAATGGAATGACAAAAGAGGAATTAAAAGAGAAAACAGAGGAAAATATAGAAAAGATTATAAAATATCAGCAAAGGCTTTATGCAGAATCAAAACAATCACTTCTTGTTATACTTCAGGCTCTTGATGCTGGCGGAAAGGATGGAACAATAAGAAAGGTTTTTGGACCTATAAATCCACAGGGATGTCAGGTAACCTCTTTTAAGGCTCCAACATCCTTAGAATTGTCGTATGATTTTTTATGGAGAATACATAAAGAGGTGCCTGCAAAGGGTATGATAAAGATATTCAATAGATCTCATTATGAGGATGTATTAATAGTAAGAGTGCATAACTGGATTACTGATGAGGTATGCAAAAAAAGATATGATCATATCAATAACTTTGAAAGACTGTTATATGATAATAATACAAAAATACTTAAATTCTTTTTATACATTTCAAAAGAAGAGCAGAGAAAGAGATTTCAGGAGAGGATAGATATCCCGGAAAAAAATTGGAAATTTGCAAAAGGGGATATTGAGGAGAGAAAATTGTGGGATAAATATATTGAACAATTTGAAGAGGTATTTTACTATACTTCAACAGATTTTGCCCCCTGGTATATTGTTCCAGCAAATAAGAAAAAATTTAGAGATTATATGATAAGTAGTATTGTTGCAGAAACACTACAAAAAATGGATCCCAAATTTCCACCACCAGAAGAGGGAATTAAAGATCTAATAATAGAATAATATTTCAAAAAAAATCAAATGTAAAAAAAGTGTATTTTTTCCAAAAATTAATAGCCTTTTTACAAAAAATATAATTATATTTATTCTATAAATAAATTGGGATTATAAAGGAGATTGTTATGCAATTTAGAAAAAAAATTTTAATAGTAGACGATGATCAAAAATTAACTGAAATCATAGAGAAATATTTCACTCAATATGAATTTCAGGTATTTATACTAAACGATGCAACAAATATAATAGATGTTATCAAAGAGAAAAAACCAGATATAATTTTACTTGATGTAATGTTGCCAAATACAAATGGGTTTGATGTATTAAGGAATATTCAAAAAGATTTTGATATACCAGTAATAATGTTAACAGCAAAAGGGGATGAGGTTGATAAGGTAATTGGTCTTGAAATGGGAGCAGATGATTATGTAACAAAGCCATTCTCAGTAAGAGAGCTTGTTGCAAGAATAAGAACTGTATTAAGAAGAAGAAGTGCTTCCTTACAGGAAAACACATCAAGAAAAGAACTTAACTTTGATAATGTTTCAATAATACCAGATAGAAGATCTTTAAGAATTGGAGATAAAGAGATGGAATTAACAAGAACAGAATTTGATATATTATACTTACTTGCTTCAAATGCAAACAAGACATTTTCAAGAGAGGAAATTTTAAAGATAGTATCAGATAGAGATTATGCTATATTTGATAGGTCAATAGATATGCATATAAGTCATTTAAGAAATAAATTAAAAGAGCAGAATACATGTAGAATAAGAACAGTATGGGGGTCTGGATATAGATTTGAAGTCAACTAATAGTAAAAAGAAGTTTTTTTCAATTACACAAAAAATAATATTATTCTATTTATTGATTTTATTACTGTCGGTAATATTAACATCAATATCTTCATATTTGATATTTCAGAAATTGATGGATAGTCAGATATCTATAATAGACTCAAATACCAATGTAATAAAATCAAAGGTAGAGAATTTGTATAAAAAGAATGTCAATGTATTTGAACTGCCGGATTTAAAATCAAATAAAGAAAGCCAGAATAGTTCAAATATAATTTTACAAGCAATAGAAAAGAGTTTTCCCGGCTATAAATTTAAGATACCAACTGTTGAAGGGACAATAGAGTATGTAGATATACCAAAGTTAGTATATGATAAAAAAGAGATGAAATACTATTTTGAAATAACAAGAGAATTAAAATTCTCTGAAAATTTTCCATTTAAATCACTTCAACTCTCAATAAAATTAAACTATTATCAAATAATATTAAGAAGTCTTATCTTAGGAACGGTTATTGCAACCGCAATTTTAATTCCTATTATTATAATATTTTCAAATACAATTGTCCAACCAATAATAAAATTAACAAAAGGTGCAAAGTCAATTGCAGAAGGGAATTTAGGTATACAGGTAAAATACAATTCATCGGATGAATTAGGAGAATTGTCAGAATCATTTAACTATATGTCAAATGAATTAATAAAAATAAAAAAGATAAGAGATGATCTTTTAGCAACAATAAGTCATGAAATACGATCCCCTCTTGCAAGAATAAAAGGTTATACTGAGTTATTATCAGATTTAAAACTTAAAAAGAATGAGCAAAAAGAATATTTTGATGCTATTCTGGACGAGGTAGAGACTCTAAACAATATGACTGCTGAAATAATAGAGATTTCAAGACTCGAGTTAAATAAAGAGAGATTTTTAAAAGAGGATATTGATTTGAACATATTTTTTTCTCAATTTAAAGAGTATATGGAGGTTCAGAAAAAACTCTTTAACATTGATTATAACATAACATGCGAAGATAACCTGGTATGTAATTTAGATCTGGATAAGTTTAAAAGGGTATTACAGAATATCATTCAAAACTCAATAAAGGCAAAGGCAAAGAATATATTGATCACAGTAAAGAAAGATAACAATATGGCATTAATAATATGTAAAGATGATGGAATAGGCATTCCAGATGATCAACTCGAGATTGTGTTTGAAAAATTTTATAGGGTTGACAAATCAAGGGATAGAAATACTGGCGGCTTTGGATTGGGACTTGCTATATGTAAGGCAATAATAAAAGAACATAAGGGAGATATATTCTTTGTGCCAAGTAAAAATGGTGCAGAACTTCATATTAAATTACCTCTTAAGGAAAATAACAATGGCTAATATAGCAATATTTGCATCTGGAAATGGGTCAAATTTTGAAGCAATTGCAGAATCACTGGTAAAAGATAAAAGGCATACAATTGTCCTATTAATTTACGATAGAAAAGATGCGTATGTGGTAAAAAGAGCAGAAAAGTATAATATAAAGAGTCATTATGTAAACTACTTTAAACATGGAAAAGAGAATGCAGAAAAAGAGATTTTAAAAAATATTCAAGAAAATAAGGTTGATGTTATCTTTCTTGCTGGTTTTATGAGAATATTGAGTCCCTATTTTATACAGGAAGTAAAGATTCCGATTATAAATATTCATCCATCTTTATTGCCAAAATATAAAGGAACTCATGCCATTGAGAGAGCATACAACTCTGAAGATAAAGAGTCTGGCATAACCATACATTATGTAAATGAAGAACTGGATTCTGGTGAAATTATAATTCAAAAATCTATCCCAATAGATAGGACAAAAGATCTTCTTTCTTTTGAGAATGAGATTCATAAATTAGAACATTTCTGGTATCCAAAGGTAGTAAAAGAACTGTGTGATAAAATAGATAATGACAATAAAAGAGGTATTTAATCAAACTAAAAAATCTTTAGAAGAAAAAAATTTTATTCTATCACCGGATAAAGAGGCAAGTCTAATCATAAGAGATGTATTGAATCTCTCATTAAAAGATTTTTTATTATTACAGGATGAATATATTATTAAAAAAAAAGAGATAGATAAGATAAAAATAATTGTAAAAAAAAGATTAAAGGGGGATAGTCTTGCAAGTATTTTAAATAAAAAAGAATTTTTTGATCTTGAATTTTTTGTAAATAAAAATGTACTGATACCGAGGCCAGAAACAGAATTATTGATAGAGATATTCTTACAAAAGATGGATAAGGCAAGTTCGTTTAAAATTCTTGATATTGGGACTGGAAGTGGCATACTTTCAATTGTTCTTTCAAATTATTACAAAGAATCTACTTTTATTGCAATTGATAAGAGCAAAAAGGCTTTAAGAGTAGCAAAAATTAATATTAAAAGACTCTGTAAGAATAATAATATTATCTTATTACATAAAGATTTTTTTAAATACAAGCCGGATTTTAAATTTGATATTATAATATCAAATCCACCATACATACCCTCTGATGATACAAAGAATCTTTTAAAATCTAAAACCATCTCTGATCCAGAAATGTCATTGAATGGTGGAAAGGATGGATTAAATTTTTATAGACATCTTTATAATTTTGCTACTCTCTATCTTAAAAATAATGGGAGCATATTGATAGAACATGGTTATAGACAGCAGGATAAAATCGTAGAGATCTTTAAAAATGACTATAATATAGAAAGATTTAAAGATTTTGCGGATAATCCAAGAGCATTATATATGTTGAAAAGATAAGGAAAGAATCGTTTGGATTTTATTTATAATTTATTTAAATTTAATGTTATATTAAATATATTTATACCATACAGATATCCCCTGTAGGAGAATGGGATATCCCATGTGACAAAGTGGGATATCCCATTAAAGTATACAGATATCCCCGATTAAAATATCCAATTTTTTCTATTTTAACAGGTAGATTCAATCAATTTTATATGTTTTATTATCTCTTCTGTAACTTGGTCAGTATTGCCAGTAAAAAACTTACATCTGGGAATTGATTTAAAAAATGTTCTTCCATAATTTTTTCTTAATGCTCTTGAATCAAGAAGTGCTACCACACCATAATCATCTTTTGTCCTTATGAGTCTTCCAAATCCCTGTTTGAATCTAATGACAGCCTGAGGAAGTGTCCACTCTGTAAATGGATTCAATCCTTTTTTCTCAAAATATTCAACCTTTGCCTCTTCCAATGGATCCTTCGGCATCCTGAATGGCAATTTTGCAAGGACTACATATCTTAATGTCTTACCTGGTGCATCCACGCCTTCCCAGAATGAATCAGTTGCAAATAGATTTGAACTTATATTCTCTTTAAATAAATCAAGGATCTTTTGATTATTCATCTCATTTTGATAGTATGATCTATAACCATGCTTGGCAAGATAGGGATTTACCTCTTCATAGGATTTTTTTAATTGCTCATAGGATGTAAATAAAACAAAAGTAGACCCACCTGTTGCTAAAATTGTTTTTTTTAAGAATTCATTTAACTTATTATTATATTCTGGTCTGTCTGGCTCTGGAATATCGTCAGGACATACAAAAAGGACCTGTTTTTCATAGTCAAATGGGGATTCAATCGAGTCAGAAATAATCTCTCTTTCAGTTACAATAGACAATCCCGTCATATTGTAAAAATAGTCAAATTTTTTCTCAACAGAAATTGTTGCCGACGTCATAATAATTGAGTCATACAGATCAAACATTTTTTCTTTTAAAAGAAGATCTATTTTTATCGGAGAAACATAAAAGGTAAATAAAGGATTCTCTCTATTTCCAAAAATATCAAGCCATATAACAAATTCTTCTGGATTAACATTTAATAGAGAAACAATATTTTCATAATAGGATTGAAGTTTATTATTATAACCTTTAAGAATTTTAAAATCGATCTCATATTTTTTTCTTGTCTCTAAATCAAAATCTTCTATTATCTCATCCACTAATTTTATTAATTGATTGTATGATTTTAAAAATTTTTCAACAAGATTTATTAATTCATTTAATGGTATAATAAAATTATCCTGAAAAAAATCATTTTGCCATTCTTTCTCTTTTATTCTATATAAAAAATTTCTTATATTTTCACCATAATAATTACTATTTTCTAAAATTGACTGGATATATGTATTTATTTTTTCAAATATATTAAAAGATTCAGAATAGAGAGTATTAAATGCATAAAGAACATTATCTGTAATAAAAGATGCTAACTGAGAGATACTTGAAGTTGTATCCTTTGAAAATTTCTGAACAATGTTTGATAATAAGCCTTTATTATTTTTAGATTTATAAAATGAAAGAAACTTATAAAAACCACTTTTTGAGAAATGTGAAGAAAAAAATGAACTTGCCGATTTTTCGATATTGTGAGCCTCATCTATTATTATTTTTTTATAATCTGGTAAAAATATACCTTCATTACTTTTTAATTCTATGTCAGCAAAGAGAATATGATGATTTACAATTAAAATATTTGACTGCTCAGCCTTTAATCTTGATAACTGCAAAAAACAGGATCCATAAAATGCACATTGTCCACCAATACAAAAATCCTTATCACTGGAAACTTTCTCCCATATTTCGTTTTCTGGGACAAATGGCAATTCATCAATACACCCAGTCTTTGTTATCTTACTCCATTCTAAGATATTTAAGAGTTCCTCATTACTCTCAAACTGAAGTTCTGATTGAATATTAAAAACTTTTAATTTGCATAGATAATTTCTTCTACCTTTTATTAATACTGGTTCTATATTGGAGTTTAATATTTTTTTAACAAGGGGGATATCTTTATTAACAAGTTGACTCTGAAGATTTATAGTATGTGTTGAAATTACTATTCTTTCGTCATTTTTTTCTGCATATAAAAATGACGGTATAAGATATGCAAGTGACTTACCAATTCCAGTTCCAGCCTCAATAACAGCAATCCTGTTTTCATTAAGAGACTTTGCCACCAATTTTGCCATTCTTATTTGACCATCTCTTTTCTCATAATCCTCTTTTATTTGAGATATAAGGCCATTTTCAGAAAAGATATCTTCAATATCATTATAATCTATCTTATTATCTTTTACAATTGGTGGGACAATTGTCGTTAATCTTTCACCATTATTATCAACTATAAAAAAACCAATTCCTTTTTGTTGTAAAAAACTCGCATAACTTAGGTCTTCATATGATGGTTTTGTATTTCCAGAGGGATGATTATGCATGATACCAGTATATCTTTTTACTATTTCATAAGGGGCAAGAACTGCCTCATCTGTACCATAACAGATAGGATCAACATCTATTATTTCTCCATCTTTGTTAAGTATGCATCCAAAAAATATCTCGCCGCCATCATACTCTTTAATTAAATTTTTTACTTTTTCGAGTGCCTCTTTTGATAAAGAATATTTTATATTATACCTCATTTTAAATCATTGCAATAAAATTTAGAATTACAGAAACAAGATCATTTTCTGTCTTTTTGGCTATCTCTATCACGGTTTTCTGGTCAAGCCTTGTTGGAGCAACACCAGCAGCATAATTTGAAATACAACTGATGCCAACAGTCTCTATTTTACAATGATTTGCTACTATGACCTCTGGTACAGTTGACATTCCAACAGCACTTCCCCCTATTGCTCTGAAGAATCTAACCTCAGCAGGAGTTTCAAAACTTGGTCCTGTTACCCCAATATAAATCCCCTCTTTTAAAGGTATTGGTGATGATTGTTTTAGAATGTTTATTAGATTTTTTGAATATGGCTCACTCATGTCAACGAATCTTTTACCCTGTTCGTCAATATTCTGTCCAACTAATGGATTTACTCCCATTAGATTGATATGATCTTTAATAATCATTAAATCCCCTGGCGTTAAATCTTTTGTCAAACATCCAGCCGAATTTGTTATAATAAGAGTCTTTACCTTCATCTCTTTCATCATTCTAATTGGGAAAACTACTTTATCAATGGGATATCCTTCATAATAATGAAGTCTTCCCTGAAAACAGAGGATCTTTTTGTCTGCAATATTAGTAAAAGTAAGTTTTCCAATCTGTCCTGGGGTTGTTTTTTCTGGAAAATATGGTATGGTATCATAAGGAAAATCTATACCTTCGAGGGATTTAGCAAAACCACTTAAACCAGTTCCAATAATAATTGCAATATCTGCTGTCTCTGATTGGATTTTGTTTATAATATATTCTACTGCTCTCTTTACTGTCTCTAGTTGAGATGAAGACATAAATATCTCCTTCAAAAATAAAATTTCTTGAATAAATTAGATTTTATTATAACATTTTTTTTGAAAAAAATATACTTTTTTTTAAAAAAATATTTTTTGATATTTAAATAATTTTAAATATCTAATTTTTATCCGGTAATTCTATCTCCTTAGGATCATTTTCATTTTCTATCACTCTCCATTCCTGTTCTTCATGATCAAAATCCCCTATTTTATCGAGAGGCACTTTTAAATATCTACCATAGCCAGTTGCTGCAATCTCCCCATTATTTAAAATAAGTTCACCCGTTCCTTCAAATATTCTTGGACTATCTTTAATTATTCTACTTACAACTTTTAAATCCTCACCGATTGGCACTGGTTTTTTAAATTGCACATTTAATTCAATGGTAACTCCCCAGATAGTACCATATTTTATCATAATTGCTCTACCAATTGCTTCATCAAGAATACTACTTATTATACCTCCATGAGCTCTATTTGGATAGCTTTGATGTTCATTTATACATTTAAAAATTGCAAGTAATTCACCATTTTCTAATTCATAAAAATTAGTTTTAAGTCCAAAAGGATTCTTTAAGCCACAGACAAGACAGTTTTTACTATTTTCCTGTTTCTTTATAACTCTATATTTCATAATTTCCCTTATAAAAAATGAAATATTTTGATAAGTATAATTTATTAAATATATTTTGTCAAACATTTATTGGCTATAAATAAATTTTTGGATGAAAATCGGTGAGATTTTATTTTTAGGAAATAAAAAGTGTAGACATTTTCTAAGGTTAATTTTCTTAGTAAAGAAAGATTATAATAATTTTATAACAATTGTTGTATATTGCCTTGTAGAATGGGGTGGTATTGCCTTTAAAGTGGGACAATTCTCTGCTTTTCTACTAATTTTTAATATTTGTTATTTTCAAAAATAACGCTAATATCATAAAACTGAATTTCTTCTCAAAACCAATCATCCCATTCTTTTGTATTCTTCAATGAATATCTGGAAGAATTGTCCTAATCAATTTTGCCATACTTTAAAAAAATAAAAGTTATTTGCTTTATCTCTTTTTTATATCTTGCAACGTTATTTAACACAACTTCCCCCATAAAAATCAACAAAAAATGATGTAACTTAATTATAAAT
>DAONLM010000035.1:0-18051 GCA_035406685.1 Spirochaetota bacterium | reverse complement strand
CGATTGCTATCAGGTAATAGGCTTTGAGACCTATTATTAGTAAAATTTTCTAAAAATTTTATCAAGAAAGAAAATAATACTCTTACAATCTTTTCTCACATAAAATTAATCTCAGGATAAATCTACTCTTTTAAGTGGCTAAGAAAAAATAAAGACTATATTTAAAAATTATCCCCTATTTTCTTTGACAAAATTCAATAATTAATATAAAATTTTAAAAAAAATGAGAAAAATATATTTTAACTTTCTTATTCTTTATCTTGTTTTTATGATTTTATTCTCCATAAATTGTAAAACTCTTTCAAAGAATAGCTCTATCTTTTACAATTTTTCTGATGTGAATATAATTGATATAGACTATTCAACAAATAAAAGATATCAGACAAAAGAGTTAACTCTTGAGAATGATGCAAAAGTAATTATAAAACAGTCTTCCAATACTAATATTACAATCTCTTTTTATCTAAAAACCCCTAATCTCTATCAAACAAGACTCGATTCTGGAGTTGAAAAAATAATTTTACTTTATATAAAAGAGATCTTCACAAATGCACTTTTGAGAAATAATCTTAATTTAGCCAGTGATCTCTCCATAGAAGGTAATACAGACTTTTCAAGATTCTCTTTTGCTGTTGATCCGGTTAATGTTAATAAAATACTTTCTCTATTTTTAGACTCTCTTTTAATAAAAGAATGGGATTTAAATCTGCTGGATGAAATTTTATCAAGAGAAAAAAATAATTTTATTAATAATTATAAAACTAATAATGAGTTTTATATAAATTATAGTCTTGAAAAATATGTATTTAATGCGAATCCAGTTTTTAACTCATTTGATGGGAATAGTGTTTCACTGGTTCTTTTGAATTTTGACACAATAAATGAATATTACAATAATAATTTTTCTGGTAAGAGAATGCTTCTTTTAATTTATGGTAATGTTGATAGCAATTTTAATTTTAATTTTGTAAATTTTTCTTCTAATTTTAAAATAAAAGATTTTTCAGAAAGAACATACAATAGGTTTGTCTCGAGTAGATTTAAATTGACACCTTATTATCTTCCTGTAAAAGAGAGTAATAAAAATGCTATTTTAATGGCTTTTTACAAATCCCCATCTTTTTTAAATGATGAATACTTTACATATCTTGTTACACTTGAAATACTAAAAGAGAATGCCAATCTTATTTTTCCGGAGACTGCAAAAATTAGATTTGATTCCATGATGATAAACATAACAAATTATGGAAGAATTTTATTTTATGCAAAGCCAGAAAATATTCTTCAAAAGATTTTAACTTTTAGAAGATTAATAGATTTTTATAAGAATGGGCTTGGTTTTCTTTTCTATTATGATAAGGAGAATGATAGTATAATTAGAGAATATAAAAATCAGACAGATGATAAACTCGTATCCATGAATATTAATTATATATTGAGAAAGGCAAAGAATAAAGTCCTTTCTGATTACAATTTTACAGATCTTAACTCTGTTGATAAAGAGAAAAAATATATTGCAATATATTTTTTATTAAATAAAGAAATTAGTTATTTTAATATAAAAGAAAGAATTGAAATAATAAGCTATGAAGACATAGTAGTATTAGCAAAAAAAATATTTACAAATTTTAGCTGGGCAGTGGCAACAGATCCAGAGCAACTAAAAAAGATATCAAAAGATTTTTTTACTTTGTAGTAAGATTATATACCCCATCCCAATTGTCGGGAGGTGGAGTCTCAATAAATTTATTACATCTTTCAATATATATTTCTGTGGTTTTATCTAAATCTTTAATTTCCTTAAATATTCCTAATGCCTCTTTATAATTAAAATTTTCAAATTGAGTCAGTCCCCTATCAAATATACTAAATTTTTCCATCTCTTCTGGTGAGATTCTATCTATTGTATTTATCAATTCATATAATCTTATTGGTGTCTTTATATTTACAACTCTTACTCTATCAAGTCTTCGAGCAAATATTCTATCTTTTACAATATCGTACGTATATTCACTTATCAGTTTGTAAGTTCCGTATAATTTATTTACACCTTCAAGTCTTGATGCAAGATTAACCGTATGACCGATCATTGTATAGTCAAGCCTTTTTGTTGATCCCATATTTCCTACTACCATATCCCCACTATTAAGTCCTATTCTTGTATAGAATGGTTTATCAACTATATTTTGATCTTTTATCTTTTGATTTATCTCTATCTCCTTTTCTTTCATTCGGATTGCAGAAATGCATGCTCTATAAGCATGATCTTTTAGATTAAGTGGTGGGCCAAATATGGCTATAATTGCATCCCCTTCATATTTATCTATAATCCCACCATTTTCTATGATAATGTCTGTCATTGCACTTAAATATTCATTTAATAAGTTAACAAGAGTCTTTGGATCTGCCATAAATTTTTCAGAAATAGAACTAAACCCCTCAATATCAGTAAACATTGCTGTTGCAAATATTTTTTCGCCACCTAACTCTATTTTGTCTGGAGATTTTAATAATTCATTTATAACTTCTGGGGATAGATATCTATTGAATGTATTTCTTATTATGCTTTTATCTTTTTCAGATAGTAAAAATTTTACTATTATCATTGCTACAAATGAAAATACACTATAAAAAAGTGGTATTACAGGAGATATATAGATATCTGTTATTCTAAAAAATATGCCTGTTATTAATATTACTATTATAATAAAGATAATCCCATAAGTGGATGTTATTATTGATTTTTGATTTTCAATTATAAAGATGGTTAATGCTATTATTAAAAATGTCACAAGTAAAATAATCCATATTGGTGCTATTCTAATAAATTGATTTTGAAGTATTGTATTAAATACAGCAGGGTGTGTCCCAACATTTTCAAAATCCTTATCAAATGGCGTGGAGCCTATATCAGTTGTGCCGGTTGCCGTAAGCCCAATAAAACAGATTTTATTATAGAGATTTTTCTTTAAGATTTCCCTTGTTATTAAAAGATTATTGCAGCTATTTCTTGTATTTTCAAATATTGCTCTTATATTTCTTTTTATATTTTCAAACTCTTCTTTTTTATTTGAATTTATTTTATTAGAATTTATAAAATCATCAATCTCTTTTTCTCTTTTTCTTATATTCTCTTCAGTTACAAAATTAAGAACCCTATTTATATAATCTTCAAAATAGTCATTGATCTCTTTTCTTAATTCATCCGTAAGAATCGTAGTTTCAATCAATTCATTCTTTGCATTTCTATATTCAATATATTCGTTATAAAGATCCATCGCCTCTTTTTCTTCTATCTTAGATAAATTCTCCAATGAATTTTCAAAATTTTTCAATATTTCATATTTATAATATAAAAGATAATAATAAGCAAAATGTGTTGGTGGTTCTTTTTTATTCTTTACCTCTTCTTTATTACTTATGAATATCTCATTAAATTCCCCTTTTGGCCAGTTTATAATCATTTTATTTTCATATATTGGTATTTTTATATCTCTCTTTTTTCCTTCTATTTCCACATCTCTCAAAATAACAAGATTATTTTTTGATAGATCTATTTTTTCTGCTGTTATATTATAAATATCTAAAAATGGCCTAAATGCAAGTTGTGGAATAATAAAATCATTCTTCTTCATAAAAAGGTTTATACCTCTAACACTTGCATCCTTATCTCTTTCAACTTTTGTAAAACCAACATTTTTGAATTCATTTAATATGTTAGAATTAGGGAATTCTGTTATGTTTGCCTCTATTATTGATCCATGAGATTTTCTATTTTTTAGTAGAATATCTCTTTTTATACCAAATTTCTCAAGCATTTTATTGTTGTATTCAGCAATATTCTTATCAATAAGATCATCTTTATAATGTTTATCATAAAGCATATTCACAGTTCCATAAGCCTTACCATAATATCTTATTCTTTTTGCAAAATATATATCATTATCAATAAATACCTTATCCATTTTAGTAGTTATACTTTGATAATGATTTATTAAACTCTTATTGAATGATTTTTTGACTGGCTCTAAATCATATATCCTATTTTTCACAATAAAATCACTCTGTGCATCAAATTCTTCATATATATTTTGAAATTTCTCTGATAAAAGATTATTTAACTCTTTTGCCTCTTCTATATTTACACCAGCCACGCTATTACCTAAGAATTCTATATCGTAGATAACCGCCCTTGCTCCAAAATCTGCAATTATTTCGAGGGCATCTCCATGAATATATCTGGGCCATGGCCAGCTATATGGGATATATTCCATATTCATTGAATTGTCATCTATATCTACAAGGACAAGATCCTCTGATTGTTTTATATCTTTTTTAAAATTTCTAAAATATATATCATAAAATAAAAAATTTAGTCGCATATATACTGAAGGAATTAATATAAAGATAACCGGTATTGAAGAAACTATAATTATAAAGATCTTTCTTATCTTAGGATTTTTCAAAAGATTTGTTATGATTTCTTTCATAATTTTTCCTTAAAATTTTAAAAAAGGATTATATTTTACATTTAATATTATTGTAGTTAAAATTTCTTATCTTGTCAAAAGAAATTAGTTAAAAAATTACTATAGGGTGCGATTTTATTTTTAGACAATTAAAAAGTATAGATTTATCCTGAGGTAAGTTTTGTGTAAGAATAAGAAAAAGAGAAAAATTTAAATAGAGTATTAATTTTTACAGGAATTTTATTTCTAACAGCCGAAATTTCGAGTCAAAAGTAAGCAAGAAATATTGGTCTGGATGGGGATGGCGACGGATATCAGGCGGCATCACCTTCCCCTTATCTTTCTTCACAACCAAAGCCTTCCTTTCTCTTAACTCCTCAAGTTTTCTTTTAAGTTTTTCAATCTTATTTTCAAATTCTTCTTCCCCAAATGTCTCAACGCCAAGAAAGTATTCCTCCAGTATCTCTCTTACAAGCACTGCCATACTGAAAGTATTCAGGTTGCTGTGAATTAGTTTCAATTGGTTATACAACTTTTTAGGAATATATACCCTTACTCTATTTGTTGCACAGACTATTGGGTACTCTTTTTCTCTTCTTTTCTCTTTAAGATGCTTTTTTTCAAGAATTGTAATAATCTTTTCTAAAATCTCTCTCATCAAGCAAGAAAATGAAATAGATTTCTTTTTTGCCAAATTCTTAATTTTTTCTAATAAAGTTTTATTTATAACAAAATCATACTTTTCCATAATTTTTCCTCCTGAAATAAAAATTGTTTTCTAATTATTAATCACAAAATTTTTGAGAAAATCCTTTACAACTTTTAAAAAAAAATAAAAAATTTTTGTCTAAGAATAAAGTCACTTACTTACTATTTTATTTTTTTCTAAAAAAGCATTATCTTTTTTAAAAAATGACGGTTTAATTTTATATCAATTAATGTCATTTTGCCCTTAATATAAAATAACTTTATTATTTTCAAAAAGAAAATCATAATTACTCATGACTCAAATTACTAAAAAACCATAATATATTTTAAAACTAAATAAAAATGTGAAATTTCTTTACCTAATTTTAATAATAATATACCAATGAACAGTGAATTAAAAAAGAGATATACAATCATAACAGATAATTAAAATTCTTTAAAAATTAACCTGAAGTTATATTTTTTAATGAATCAACTATTTTCTCAAGTTCAAATGCTGTATCAGAGGCAGTTTTACTTGTATCAGCCGAGTAAGAAACCCCTTCTGATATCTGCTTCATTGCCTGTAAAATCTGCTCAAAGCCCATTATTAGCATTTTTATTGTCTCTTCGATCTTCTTTGAAGAGTCAAATGCCTCATTTGATGACTTCTGGATATCTTTAAATATTTCCATAACATTGTTAGCAATAGATAAATTTTTGTCAATAAGATCTGTTGCCTCTTTTGAAGCATCTATCAACTTTGTGCCTGCTTTTTCTATTTTTTCTATTTTATTTTTTATTTCAGATGTTGAATTAAAAGTATTATCCGCAAGTCTTCTTATTTCTGATGCAACTATTTCAAAATTTTTTCCTGCTTCTCCTGCGGCAGATGCTTCAAGTTCAGCATTGAATGCTATTATTTTAACCTGATCGGCAATGTTATTTATTATCATAACAACATCTCTTATTGCTTTTATGTCTTTATTTAGAATATCGATAAATTCAATAGTTTTCTGATTGGCATCTTTTACATTATAGTTAGTCTTAACATTTTCATCAACAATCAAACACCCTTTTTTAACAAACTCTTCCATTGTTTTTGTCTTTATTAAAACATCAGATGCCTTATCTCCTATATTTTTACTTAAACGATCAGAATCTTCCATAGTAGAAACTATCTCTGCTATTGCAGCAGCCTGCTGATTTGAAACAGAAGAACTTTGTTTTGATATACTTGAAAGAGATATAGATACCTCACCAAGTTTTATAACCGTATTTTTTATATTTTCAAGAAGTTCGTTAAATCTCTTCAATACTTTATTAACATATACAGCCATCTCCCCAAGCTCATCAAAATTAATCAAAAAAATCTGATTGTTAAAAGAGTTAGAACTGGAAGAGAGTTTTTTTAACTCTTCCATTAAAGTATTAATCTGAAAACGATATTCCATTTTTGATAGATAAATAGGGAGTATTCCCAGTACAAAATATATAACAGAAAAGGGAAGAGTAATAAGTAAAAATTTACTTAGAGGTACTCTTTCCGTAACAGATGAATAATAATAGGCTATGTAGGTAAAGTTTATTATTATATACAAACAAGCCGCTGTTATTGCTATTTTATCTTTATTTCTTGAGAATTTATCATTTTCACCCTTTTTTATATCTGTTATTTTTAGAAATTCTTTAGGTTTCTTTAGTATTAGATTAATTATAAATACAACATAAAGAGAACTAATAAAACCTGAAACAATTTTTAATGAGATACCGAAAAAAAATGGAATTCCACTTTCAGCCTGCCAGTGTCTTAAAATATAGTAAACAGTAGTCCCTAAACCCCATGCAAAAACCTGAAAATTTATCATCATCCATGGTATTTTTATCGCAGCTATACGAGCTTTTTCATAGTCTGTCCCTTTTTTGATATAGTTAAAAAGAGGATTAAGATAGGTCAAAACTCTTAAATAAATTATTGAAGAAAATACAACATATAACACCATTACCATTGGCTTAAAAGCAAATTTAATTCTACTTATAAGATTTATATTCATACTATCATATTTTATATTGAAAAATGAATTAAAAAACTCACTAAAAACAAGAAAAATAAATAAAATTCCAAATAATGAAATAAAAATATTAAATTTTATCCTTTTTACAGATAAATCCTTATTTTTATTCATAAGATCTCCTTACTTAAATGTCATTTTGTAAACGCCATCCCAGTTATCTGGGGGGTTATTAATAAATTCAGATATTCTTTCCATATATATCTCTATGATACGGTCATTTTCAATAATTTTTCCGGCTTCATAAAAAAAATCATACGCAAGGTTCCAGTTGCTAAGTTTAAACATTTTTAAGCCTTTATTGTATAAAGATAAAAACTCATCCGTATAGTTATTTAAAAGCTCCACAGAATAAATCGTAACAGGCTTTTCTTTACCTTTGACTCTTATAGTATCAACTTCTCTAAAAAAAAGTGGAGATGAAACTTTTATTGCTTCTCTGTAAACCTCTTCTGATATAAGTATATCTGTGTGGTAATATTTATTCAATGATTCAAGACGGGCTGCAAGATTCACAGTATCTCCTATAGCTGTATAATCAAAGTTATCCTTAGAACCTATATTTCCTATAATGGCATCACCTTTATGGATACCTATTCCTATTTTATACTCGCCATTTTTAGTTTTAATATTCAATGAAGTTGTGCCGTTTATTCTTAAAAGTATCTCTATTGCTGCTCTTAATGCACGATCAGAATTATTTTCATAGCTCTCAGGTGCACCAAACATAGCAAAAACAGCGTCCTCTATATACTTATTAATCTCACCGCCATACTTTTTTATAGAACGGGAGAAAATGGTAAAATGATTATTCAAAAAATTTACAACATCAAAAGCAGAATTATTTTTTTCAATAAATGAAAAATTTTTTATATGTGAAAATAAAACATATATATTTCTTTTTTCCCCGGTCATCAAAGATTCTTCATTTTTTTTCTTTAAAAGATCCTCGATTATTTTTTCAGGGAGAAATTTCTTAAAATTATTTTTAAGATCAAATGCGTATAACTTGTTTTTTTCATGATTGAAAAATTGCTCGAGTATCAATTTAAAATTATCTAAAACATAAGTAAGTAACATTTTTTCTTCTTCAATATTTATTGAATACTCTATAATTAAAGGGATGCTTATATCTTTAAGTCTTATCAGATAAACTCTTCTTTCTTTTGTGGAAGAATTTATGTAATTATTTACTACATCTTTAAATATTTTTGTTTTAATTGTAACTTTTTTTGTATTTAGAGAAGTATTTTCTTTTAAAAATGTCTCTTTTGTCTTTATATCAATATTTTTACGATCTTGATCCATCAATTTTGTAGAAAATTTCTGATAATTATAGAATGTATTGTTATTATTAAATATAAGAGAGAGGGCATTTATATTAAAATATTTAAAAAGAATATCATATATATTCTCAATTAAATTTTCATTATCTTTTGCCATAGCCACTGCATTAAACAAATCCTCATTAATTTTACTTTTAATTAAGTTTTTTTCATGAAGATTTTCTATAAAACACTGAATCTCAAGATTTTCCGGACATCTATTAGTTATTGAGTACTCAACCTTAGTCTGTTTAAGTATCTCTTTTGCTCTATTTACTATATCATCTATATTTCCTGCTTCTTTGTTAATAATAAAATCAGCCCCTGAATTTTCTTTAAATATAAGATTTCTTGAATCTTCCACAGAGGAATAGACAATAATTACTATATTTTGAAGATTTTTATCATTTTTTATATACATGGATAGATCAAAACCATTTATTTCATCAATTACAGAATCTAATATAACTATTTTTGGTTTGTATTCATAAATAAGTTTAAGCCCTGTAACTGAAGAAACTGCTCCTTTAGCTTTTATATTGATTTTTTGAAATTTCTCAATAAAGTCTTCTATTAATGCCTTTGAACGATCTATTATAATTATATCTGCGTTTTTATTAACATTCTTCATTATTTTCCTCTGGAATATCTATAGAAAAAATATCCTCATCTATTTTATAAGCCTTGCTTTTAACTATTTTAAGTCTATCAAAAATACTTTTTGAAAATAATATATGTTTATGGTATTTTTTAGTATCCCCCTCAAGTTCCTCAGCTTTTCCAGTAACATCTCCAATCATTGTATAAGCAGTTTTTTGCTCACTTCCAACATTACCGAGTATCATCTCCCCACAATGAATGCCTATTCCAGTTCCAAAACCTGATTCTGGGAGTTTAATTCTACTAATATCAACTTTTTTTAAACCCTTTGCCATCTCAATCCCTGCCAAAACCGCGTTATCTGCAAAATTTTCATTCTCACTTTTTTCAAAAACAGCAACAATCGCATCACCTATAAATTTATCTATTCTTCCGCCAAATTTTCTTATTCTTGTCACCATCTCTTCAAAATAATTATTCAAAAAATTAATAACATCATCTGGTTGATTGGCTTCAGTTATATTTGTAAATGACCTTATATCAGAAAATATAACAGCAACCTCTTTTCTTTCTGGTTCTCTTTCAACTTTTCCCTCTTCGATCATTTTGTCAATGATATCTGATGGTATAAACTTTGAAAATAGAGTTTTTAATTCTTTTCCCTCATTAACAACTTTCTCATAATTTAATGCTTTTTCAATAAAAAATCCCATTTTAAAGGACAATTCTTGAAGAGCCAACATAAAAGAATCACTGGAAAAATTATTTGTAATAAAACTTCCAAGATGGAGAGTAGCTATAGGATTACCATTAATATCTGGAATTATTGTGTAAAAATAGGAGTTTAATATTTTATCAATATTTTTCTTTGACTCATTTAAATCTCTTTTACTATCTGAAGAATATATTTTTTCTATATAATCATAATTTAGATATTTAAAAATTGTAAAATGATCATGAGATGCAAATTTTAACATATCATCGATGTTATTTGATGAAATTTCTTTAAAAGCTTTTATAAAAACTCTTGTTTGAAGATTATCTGGCATCATAATCATTATTAAATCAGCATTAGTAACAAAATATATTATAGAATACATTTCTTCAATCAAGAGTTTTAAATTAGTTATATATTTAAATAAAGTTATAAAATAATTTGATAAGAAACTTTTAGATATCGAATTATCTTCTCTTAAAGAAATTTCATAGATCTCATTCTTTAATGCTTTTTTTTCGAGTAAATTAATAACAAATTCATTATTAAACTCATCTAAAGCACAATAATATGTATCTTTGTTATATTCAGTATGAATTTTTACTATTTTACTAAAATGAGAGGTAACCACAACTATCTTTGAAATGCTTAATTTTTCATTCTTTCTTATAATTTTTACAACTGCAAAACAATCAACCTTAGCATCTCCATTAATAACAAATAATTCCGGAAGATCATCATCATTAAAAGATAAATCACACTTTTTATTTCCTGCAATATCAATATCGAGATATTTTACCATAAACTCATTTTCAGATAAACAAAGACTTTTATCTGAAAAATTAACACCACAAATTAATCTTTTCATACACTATTCAAGAGCCTATTTATAGTTTCAATAAACATTTCACGGTTAAAATAAGATTTATTTAATATATCATTAACTCCTATTCTTTTAAAATTATTTCCAGTCTCTGGATCATCAGAAGATATAACGGCAATGACTGGCACATTTGAATATTTTTCTTCTTTTCTTAGATTCTCAATAAATGTTACTCCATCCATTTTTGGCATTGAAGAATCTGTTATAATAAGATTATATATTTTATTCTTGGTTTTTTCAAGTGCATCTATCCCGTTTTCTGCATGGTCAACATTGATTAGGGGGGTTATTTTTTTTATTATATTAATCTCTATCTCTCTATTAATTTCACTATCATCAACAATAAGGATATTCTTATACATCATATTATCATTTGAAAATTTCTCTCTAAACTCAATATTTCTAATTTTCTTGAGTCTTTTTATTATTTCTGGAATATACAATATATTAACTATTTTATACTCCTCATCAAAAACAATCCCTTGAAGCATTTTTAATTTCTCAATATTCTTAGGCATTGGTTTGTAAATTAGTGATGAATGATATAGTATTTCATCAACAATAATTCCTATTTTTTCTCCAAATTCTTCAACTATAATTATCTGAAGTTTATTCTGAACAGTTGATAAAGATGGCTTAATGATGCCTGAAAGTGGATAAATTGGAATTATATCATTTCTAAGCTTTATAGCATACTTTGTTAATAGATCTATAACATCATTTTTATCAATATAAACAATTTCACTAATAAAAGTGGAAGGAATTAAAAATTTCTCTTTACAGCTAGTTACAAAAAAGCCGCTTACTGTTGTTAATGATTTAGGGAAACTCATTGATACAGTAACTCCTTGATCCTTTTTGCTAATCAATGTAATTTTACCTTTTATCTGTTCAATATCACTTTGAGCATCGTAAAGCCCTGATCCCTTATTGTTATTATTTGTTGTATTAACTGTTGTAACTCCTTTAATAAAAAGATACTTAACCAGCTCTTCCTCACTAAGTTTCTCAATTTCTTCTGATTCATAAGGGAAAAGTTCCATACAATTTTTTCTTAACTGAGTAAAATCAACACCTTTACCATCATCTGTTATAGTTATTGTTATTTTTCCAGCTGATTCAGAAAAATCAACTAAGATTTTTCCATAAGCCGATTTATTTTTTTTAAGACGTTCTTCTTTAGTTTCAATACCATGTTCAATAGAGTTAATGATAATATTTTCAATGGGTCTTTTTAAACGGTTTAAAATATATTTATCAATGAGTGGAGTTTTATTTGAAAATTCTATTTCAATCTTTTTATTTGAATTAGCTATTATAATATCAATATTTCTTTTTATATCATCAATAATAATTTTTATCGGGAGCATTCTAAAACTAAGAATTTGCTCCTGAAGGGTAAAAGTGTCTCTTTCTGCCTCTATAATCTTTCCATATAGGTTACTTCTGATCTTCTTGATTTTGCTAATATTATTAAGAATCTTATTTTTAGCCTCATTAACATAGGGATTATTATCATCAGAAAAAACAAAATGTGAAAATTCATACTCTATTTCTTTAATCCTTTCTATCTCTTGTTTCAATTGATATTGATATAATACAATATCATTTAATTTATTTATTATATTGTCTATTTTTTTAAGATTAACTTCGACTTTTCTTTCATCATCTATACTTTTTAGACTTTGAAAATTTGTAACAAAAGTGTTATTTTTCAAAATATCATTTATATAAACTTTATTAATATCTATATTCTCCACGCTACTGCAATTTTTGTAAATATCATGCAATCCCGACATACCTATAACAATTTCACTATTTTCATACTGTTTTATAGCCCATTTATAATAATGCATAGTTAAATAAAATATTTTTATGTATTTATCATTTATTTCAATATTATTAGAAATAATCGTTTCCAAAAATTCATTTAATCCTTCAGATAGTTGAAATATGGTTTTAAAATCATTCAACCTTGATGAACCGATGACGAGTTTTACTATATTTTGAATTTCTTTTAGAATACTTATTTCGTTAGGATTCTTTTTCAACTCTTTAAAAAGGTTTTTTAATTTTTTTATATTCTGAACTATCTCTATAAAATATTTATCCTTGTTATTATCCATAATTCTACCTCTTAACAAAATAAAAAGCATTTTTATAAAGTTTAAGTTCGAGATTCTCATTATCTATAAATGCAGTATCTGTACTTGACATAATAAGAATACCACCATTTTTCATTCTGGATACCACATTTTTAACTATTAATTTTTTCTTATCATCATCCATATAAGTAAGTATATTGCATAAAAAAACTATATCAAAATCATTTTCTATTTTATTATAATCATCAAGGACAAGATTAAATCTTAAAATTTCTATTTTTTCTATTATTTTACTATCAAAAATCAAATATTCATTATCACTCTTTGAATATTTTTCAATAAGATAATGAAAATTTTTACCATCCTCTTTTAAAAGTCTCTTTGAGAATTTGTTTTCTAAAATATTTCTCAATGCAATTAAATCAACATCAGTAGCAAGAATTTTTACTTTTTCTATTTTGTTATTCCAGTATTTTTCTGCAAGTAAAGAAATAGAAATAGGTTCTGCACCGATAGAGCTTGCTGCACTCCATATTTTAGGAATAATATGCATTTGTCTCATATTAGTAAAAACAACCTCATCAAGAAACCTAAAATATTTTTCCTCTCTAAAAAAATAAGTTTCGCCAATAGTTATCTTATTTATTAATAAATGCAATTCTTCTTCTTTTTTTTCTAATAATTCAATGTATCTTTTCAAATCAATACCTATAGACTTAATCCTTTCATTTAAGAATCTTTTTAATGAATTAATGTTGGTGTCCACAACTTTTAGTCCGAGTTTTTTCTCTATATACTCATTTATGACACTAAATTCTTTATCATCCATTTTTTAATGTCCCATAAACATTTTTATTAAATAAGGGGCTATCTCGTATGAAGGTAGAACAATTGACGCACCACCCCGTTCAAATGCCTCTTTTGGCATACCATACACAATGCTTGTTTCTTTATCCTGAACAATTGTAAAGCCACCATTTTTTAAAATATCCACACATCCCTCTGCACCGTCTTTGCCCATTCCGGTTAAAAGTACTCCCACAAGATTATTTTTATATACCTTTGCGCAGCTTGAGAAAAGCACATCAACAGACGGCTTTTGATTGTTTACTTTTGCACCGTCAGATAAAACTAAATAGTTCCCTTCTGCTTTAAGATGATAACCTTGAGGTGCAATTATTACTTCCCCAGGTTTAGGAAAATCTTTTTTTTCTGCAAGTCTTATATTCAATGGACTGGTTTTGTTAAGCCACTCTACAAACCCCTTTTCAAAACCTTCTTCAAAATGCTGAACAAGTGCAATTCCAACTGGAAAATCCTTAGGCATATTATCAAAAATAATTTGAAGAATTTTAGGTCCCCCTGTAGATGCCCCAATAACAATGAGCTTTTTATCTAATTCACCAGTTAGTGGAATATCTTTATATTTATTTTTCAAACCGAATAAAATATCTTTATTTTTTTCTTTATTATTAACGACAGAGTTTATTTTCTCAAGAAAATCTTTTGCATACTCTTTATCATTTATAAGTTCAATGTTTGGTTTTTCTATAATTGCAGCAACTTTATAGTTAAGAGCCTTTTTTATTTCCGGATTACCATTTTTTGAAGATAGAATAATAATAATTGTAGGCTTAGTCTCCATTATCAGTCTTGCAGTTTCTACTTCATCAATAAGAGAAAGCCCCTCGCCAATAATTATAAGATCAGCATAAGTCTCGTTGTGTGTTTTTATTATCTCTTCTCCATTTCCAGTCATCTTTATAACTTCATATAATCTAGAGCTACTTAATATATCCTTCAAAAAGGTTTTTAATATTGCAGAATTATCCCCAATTATAACCTTATTCATTTTTTATTCCGCCTTTTAATAAAATGTCAAAAATTATTTTTTCTATATCAATAAAAAAAACTATACTATTATTATCTTTAAATGTACAGCCAAGAAAACCATTATTTTTATAAAAATTTTTTAATATCTTAGGAAAAATCTTAAGATTTCTTATCTCTATCCTTTTAACCTCTGATCTAAATGAGATTAAAAAAGAAAAGAGATCCGGGGAACAATCAATATTTTGTGTTAATATAAATTCTTTAAATCTTTCTTTATAATTACTATATGAAGACTTTTTTAAATCACCAATTATTGATATTTTTGCTTCATTTTTATCTATATTATTCAATTTAAAAACCTTAGTTAAAAATCTGTCAATATCAAAAGATATAATCTTCATCTCCCCATAATTTATCAATCCATTAAAATATTCAGCAGTAAAAGGTAAACTTTGCGAACCAGAGTAAGAAATACTCCCAACAATATTATATCTATTAATTATAAAATCATAATTTCCGTAATTTATTGATAAAAAATCAGCTGTTTTCAATATCATTTGCTATCCTATCAATGATATTTTTTATGTTTACAATAAATACTTCTTCTTCATCTATTGTAATAGAGCCTTCAAAATAATCCATATTTTCATTTTTAGAAGTGAGAGGATGAATATTATCTTCCAATATATTCTCAATCTTGTAAATTCCAGAGATTATAAATGCAATATTATCAATTTTATTTCTTAAAACTAAAAAAGTTTTTCCATCAAGCTCACTCCCTGTAAAAAGAGATTTCAGATCAATAACAGTATAAGGTTCTCCGTGTCGATTTAATAATCCTCTGATATAATCAGGCACAAAAGGTAGATAAAATACTGGATAATCAATTATTATCTCCTGAACAACATTGCCAGGCATTGCATAAAGTTTGTCATCAATATAAAAAATGATAAATTTTACCTTCTTATCATTAACAGATTCTTTTTTTAATTCTGTTATTTTAGATTCTATTTCTTTTAATATTTCTTCATTATTCAATGAGTTAATATTGTTTCTTTCATTCATTTGCAACTTCCAATTTATCAGTATTAATTTTATACTTTTCCATAAGTTTATTTAAAAGAATAGCAAGCTCTTCAAGGTTATCAGCAACCCCACTTGTTTCCTTTGTAGCCTGAGCCGCATTATCAACTCCTTCTGAAATCTGTTTTAAGGCAATAAGTATCTGTTCAAAAGAGGCAACCTGTTGTTTTATGGATAAAGATATCTTTTGGGTAGCTTCATTAGAGGCTTCTGAACTATTTAAAATATCAGAAAACATCTCATTAATTTTTGCAGAAATCTCATTACCTTCTTTTATCTTTTCAGTTCCATTTTCAGAAGTAAGTAGAAGCCTATCGGAAGACTTCTGAATCTCGTTAATCTTTTCTTTTATTTCCTTAGTAGAATTTACCGTACTATCAGCAAGTCTTCTTATCTCAGTTGCTACAATCTGAAAGTTTTTACCAGCTTCCCCGGCTGCTGATGCCTCAAGTTCAGCATTAAAAGCAATAATTTTTGTCTGATCAGCAATCCCATTAATTATGTTTACTATATCCCAAATGTTATTTATCTTTTCGTTTAAATATTTTATTCCTTCTATAGTAGAAGTATTTGACTCTCTAATCTCTTCCATTTTTAAAATACTTTTCTTAACAATTTCGAATCCAGATTTAACAGTTTTTTGCGCATTCTCAGTAGTAACAGTAACTTCCATAATCTTCTTATCTATGGACTTAGCAAGAGTATCAGCATCCTCCATGGTACTTACTATCTCTTTAACAGCTGCTGCCTGCTGGTTTGCAGTCGAAGATGATTCTTGTGTTGATGAAGAAAGAGTCTGAATTAAGTCGGATATCTTATTTGCACTGTTTTTTATATTATTTAAAATATAGGAGATTTCATCAAAAAACATATTAAGATTTTCAGCAAGATTACCCATCTCATCTTTTGAAGTAACAGGTATTTTTTTAGTCAGATCATTTTCACTAATTATATATTTCACCATATTAATTGCGTCTCTAATAGGTCTTGTAACAGTTCCAGCAATAATAAAACTCATTGAGGTAAAAACAGCTACACCTATAATAAGAAACAGCAACATAAAAGTAATTATTTTTTTAACATTGGAAGACAGTTCATCAAGATAAGTTCCAGCACATATTATCCAATCAAGGGATTCTATATATCTGTAATACAATACCTTCTCTCTTTTTTTGGATTCATTCTGTTGTTTCCAAAAATATCTTACAACCCCGTTTTTTTTCTCAACTATCTCTTTTGCAAAAGAGTTGTCATTTCCCTCTCCAGACTCTAAAATATTTTTCCCCTTTAAAAATGGATGTATAATAATATTCCCTTTACTGTCCATTATGAAAATATAACCTGTTTTTCCAATTTTAACATCAAGCAGGCTTTTCTCAAAATCCTCTGGATTAATAAGATGTGAAAATTCCTCTTTATAAGAACTTACCCATATTATTATATCCCATGGTTGAAAATATCTCATGTAGCCAGCTTTTGCTCGCTCTTTTGGCTCTCCGGGGTTTTTCCAGTTATACTCAAGGTAGCCATTTTTCATTGAGATCGCTTTTTTCATAAAGTCATAGCCACTTGCATCTGTTCCAGGAGCCTTGGGATGTATGACTAAAATTCCCTTGGAATTAACTCCGGCAACGTATCCAGTTTTACCTATTTTTTGAGATAAAATAATATCAGTAACGATTTTTTTTGCATCATTCTCTTTTAGTTCCCCTTTCTGATATTTTTCATAATATTTCTCTACTATTTCAAGATTTTTTTCAGCAATTCCCCTGAGATAGCTTTTTATAGTATTATCAAAGGTCAATAAAAGCATGTTTTTAGTATTTTCAACAATTTTCTCTGTATTATCAAACTAAAGATTAAAAATAAGTTTATTTATAAATATCCCCATAAAAATAGTCATGATCATAAACTGTACAACAAATACAAAACTGTAAGAAAGTATAAGTTTGTTTTTGATTTTAAGATTTTTCAAAATATTCATAGAAAACCCCTGAGTTTTATTATAGTTATAATTATTATATATTATCGTTTTTTAAAACTTTAATCTTGAATAGGATAAATGTTTTAAATCAAAAAGTTATGAGAATTTATTTTTTCATAATCCTAAAAAATTACCTCATATCTTTTAAATTAATTTTTTATTATAGCAAAAAGTTTTAAATCGTAAATAGTAATTTTCATTTCATATCAAAAATTCCAGTAATAAAGGTAATCTATCAATAAATTCAAAATTTTTATTCTTAAAATAAAAAATACCACAGAAAATATAATTTTCT
>DAONLM010000034.1:0-18130 GCA_035406685.1 Spirochaetota bacterium | reverse complement strand
AGATACTGTTTCGGACATGAAGATGGAAATTTTTACGAAAGACTAAATGCAGATGACTCTATTCATTTTTATTTGCCAAAAGAAGATTATAGGTTTTTAAAGAAAATCCATGCTGACTTAAATTTTTTTAGCATGGCAAAATTGATTAGGACAATTCTTGAGATATTTATTGAAGAATATGAGAAAATGGGTATGCTTGGATTTGAGAAAAAATGCAGTCTTGTGACATTGAGATTATGGTTGAAATTAACAGAGATAAAGAGGTGGGGAAAGAGCAGAGAATTGTCCCACTTTGAAGGCAATACCACCCCATTTTACAAAGCAATATACAATAACTGTTACCAGGTAATAGGTTTTGAAACCTATTATTAGGTAAAGTTACTAAAAATTTTAGATAAAAAATAAATAAATTTATTATAACTTTTTCTCAAATAAAATTAACATGAGGATAAATCTATCTTTTTCTCTGCTTAAAAATAAATTCTTACCTGTCAAGAGGACCTTGTTATATATTTCTTACATATTTTTTGACAAAAATCAAAATTTTTAGTAATAATACTTTCTAAAAAATATAAGAGGTTACTTATATATTTGAGTAAAATTAAAAAGATAATAAGAAATTTTTTAGGAATCATATTTATTTTAATTGGTATTGCCGGTGGGTTTATACCAGTATTTCAGGGATGGGTATTTGTTCTTTTAGGATTTATATTGATAGATTTTAAAAAAAAAGAAGATGTAGAAAGATGGATTCTTAATACTTTAAAAAAGACTGGATGTGGTAAGAAACTTGCTATTTTCTGGGAAAAAGTAAAACACAAAAATAAAGATGCAATTTCCAGTAAAGACGGCAAGATTTCTGTAATATATAAAAATATAAATAAAATGGAGAAATAAATTATGGAATTTATAGTTTCAAAATTTGGTGGCTGGGCTAATTCTACAGCGGAAAGAGTAAAATTGGCAGCAGATCTTTTTGAAAAGAATTCTGCAAGAAGAATCAAAGTAAATTCTGCTATTGGTAAAGTTGAAGGTCTTCCAAAGGTTACAGATCTTTTAGTTCAGGGGGCAGAAGCATCTTTGAAAGAAGGAAAATTTCCAGAAGAGATTTTTGAAAAGATAAAATTAAATCATTATGCAGTATTTGAGCCCTTAGGTATTGATAGAAAAGAGATTGATAAGATTCTTTCAATTCTTGAAGGTTATATAGCAAAAAAAGATTCATTATCTTCTGATAATTATAGAGCGTTAATAGTAGGTTCTGGTGAAGAATTGTTTTCCAGATTGGATGCAATATATTTAAAAGAGATAAGAGGTTTAAATGCCAGATATATTGATCCGAGAGAGATTGGTCATTATTTAAGTGGGCATCCTCTTGATGGAAAAATAATCCCAAGTTCTTATAATAATTTAGCAAAATTAAGAGATTATGATTGTATTGTTGTATATCCCGGTTTTTTTGCTGTGGATGAAAAAGGTAGACCAATGATTTATAGTAGGGGTGGAACAGACAAAACAGCAGCAGATATTTCTGTTGCAGTTAAGGCCACATCTTATGAAAACTGGAAGGATGTGGATGGAATATATTCTGCTGATCCAAGAATTGTCAATAACCCTAAGTTAATGGAAGAGGTTACTTATAAAGAGATAAGAGAATTGTCCTACATAAGTTTTAATGTATTACATCAGGAAGCAATGATTCCAACAATGAAGGCAAATATTCCTATTGTATTAAAAAATCTTTTGAAACCAGATCATTCTGGTACAAAGATTGTAAATCAGAGAGAGATAAAAAAGGAGTATCCTGTTGTTGGTATAGCACACCTTGAAAATATCTGCTTTGTAAATGTAGAAAAGACTCTTATGAATGAATATATTGGATTTGCTGATGAACTATTAGATATTTTTAAAGAGCATAAGATAAATATTGAACAGATAACAACAGGTATTGATTCTATGTGTCTTGTGGTGCAGGAAAAAGAGTTTAAAGATAAGAGTATTCATACTGGTGTTGCTGAGGCTTTTAGGAAAGAGGTTAATATTGAAGAATTTATGGAATATGTGAGAAATGTCCTTGATGTTGATTCTTTTCAGATAAGAAAGAATAAAGCATTAATATGTATAGTTGGTGAAGGTATGAGGCATACCGTAGGGATATTATCAAGAGTGTGTGGTGTTCTTGCCAGAAATGGTATAAATATAGAGATAATAGATCAAGGTCCCAGTGAGAGAAATATAATTGTAGGAATTGATTGTAATTCAGATAAAGATAATGCAAAAAAGGCAGTAAATTATATATATCAAGAATTTTTTAAATAATGAGAGGTCAAAATGAAAGATGTAATATGTTTAATATTAGGAGGAGGGCAGGGGTCAAGACTATTTCCATTAACAAAGGATAGATCAAAACCAGCGGTTCCAATTGGTGGTAAGTACAGATTAATCGACATTCCAATAAGTAATTGTCTTAATTCTGGTATTAATCAGATTTTTATATTGACTCAATTTAATTCAGCCTCTCTTAATAAGCACATCAATCAGGCTTATAGATTTGATAATTTTCATCAGGGTTTTGTTGATATACTTGCCGCAGAGCAGTCTCAGGATAATACAAACTGGTATCAGGGGACTGCGGATGCAGTAAGAAAAAATTTAAAACATATTCTTGCTTTCTTTAATATTAAATATGTTCTTATTTTAAGTGGTGATCAGATATATAAAATGAATTTTAAAGAATTGATTAAATATCATAAAACAATAAAGGCAGATCTAACAATACCTATTTTGCCGGTAACAAAAGAGGATACAAAGTCTTTTGGTATTGTTTCTTTTAAAGATAATTTGATAGTTGATTTTGTTGAAAAACCACAGAATATAGAACAATATTCTAATCTTTATGCAAAAGATATTATTAAAGAAAGATTCCCGAATATTGAACAGGATAAGGAATATCTTGCCTCAATGGGTATATATCTTTTTAACATAGAGGTCCTTCTTGAATTACTCAAAACAGAATATACTGATTTTGGTAAAGAGATAATACCTTTTGCTATACGATCAGAAGCAAGAAAGGTTGGTGGTTTTTTATTTAATGGATATTGGGAAGATGTAGGAACAATAAAATCTTTTTTAAAAGCAAATCTTGATTTTGCATCGAGTAATTCACATTTTGATTTTTATTCTCCTCCTGTTTATACAAATGCAAGATATCTTCCAGGTTCAAAGATATATAATTGTTATTTAGAAGAGACTATTATTGCTGATGGCTGTATAATAAAGAATTGTAAAATTAAAAATAGTGTTATCGGAATAAGAAGTATAATAAATAATAATGTAGTAATAGAGAATAGTGTAGTAATGGGTGCTGATTACTATGAAAGTGAAGCAGGTAAAGAGTATAATCGTAGACATCATATTATAGATATAGGCATTGGTGACAATACATTTATAAAGAATGCAATTATTGATAAAAATGCAAGGATTGGAAAAAATTGTAAGATTGTAAATAAAGAGAATAAGGTAAATTTTGATGGTGATAATTATTATATTAGAGAGGGAGTTATTATAGTTCCTAAGAATGGAATAATAAAAGATAATACTGAAATTTAAAAGAGAATGTTTAAATCCAAATTTGTTTTTTATAATAAATTAATCAATTAATATCTATTGCCAGATATGAGATATCTATAGTAGGCAAAGTGGATATCTGTATTCCCAAGAGGGGGATATCCCATTAATATTAAGTAGATATTTTAATAGTATAACGGGTTATTTTTATATAAAAAAAGTAGGACATATGTCGTAGTTTTTAAGAATATATCCCATATGAGAAACCTGGGATATCTAACTTTCAAAATAAGATTGGATATTTGTATAAAAAAGGGGATATCTCTATCCAGTAGAGAAGGGGATATCCCCCTAAAAATATAGAATATTATATTTAAATAGTCGTTATTCTAAAAAATTGGATTTATTTATGAGTTTAAAAATTTTAAATAAATTTATTAAAATTTCTCAAAAAATTGCAGAAAAGAAAAATGAATCTAATAAAGCATTAAAGATTGGAAATGATATTTTACTCGAATATAAAGATAGAGGTTATCTACATAGATTATTTACTGAAGTTCTTGATTATCCATATCTTTCGTTTGTTCCATTATTAGAATACCTTATCAGTATAAACAATGTAAAAGATAGAGTGGTAAGTCCTGTAGAAAATGAAAAAAATTCTTTATGGATGCTTAATTCGAGTTTCTGCTTTGTAAATATTCGAGGAACAGGTAGAAAACCAGATGAAACAGGTGATATAATAAATTGCGCAAAACTAATGCCAGTTTTAAGGATAGATTCAATTCATTTAGCCCCTTTTTTTGAATGTGCTTTGGATATAGTATATGCGATTGATTCTATTGATGTAATAAATGAAAAGATAGTAAATAAAGAGTTTTATGAATATGGAATGAGCCCGGAAGAGCAACTTATATTTTTAGTAGATTTTCTACATTTATTAAAAAAAAGTGTGGGCTTTGATCTTGAACCTCATACATCTCAATATTCAAGAATTGCTATCGAAAATCCAGACTATTTTAGATGGATAAAACTAAATAGAGAAAAAAATACTCTTTTTAATAATATCTCTCAGGAAGAGATGCTAAAAAGAGAATTGCAAGAGGAAATTATAAAAGAAGTGATTGAAATAAGGGAAAATATTCTAAAAAAGTATAATTTAAAAAATTTAAAAGAAAGAAATAAAGATAAATCAACAAAAAATGCTCACATTGAGATTACAAATAAACTTATAGAAAAGGGTATATGGACAATTCCATCTCATACATGGAAAGGATCTGGATTACCATCTTTTAAAAAATATATAAAAGAAGGTAATTATCCTGAGTTTGAATACATTAGCTGGGATAATGAAGATCATAAAGAACATGCCTTTGGCGTTCTTACACCATATAAATTTTACGACAATTTACCTGTTAATAAAATTCCAGATATAAATAATCCACCAATACTCGATAAAAAAGTATTGAAATTTTTTTCATCAATATTTATTAATCTACAAAAAAAATATAATTTTGACTTTGTAAGATTCGATTATGTTGATCATATTTTTGATTCAGTTCTTGATAGGAGTGGTAAGATCCCTATTTCAGATAGAATGACTCCATATTTAATAAAATCGGTAATTTCACAGATAAAGAGAAAAAAGAGATATATTGGAGCAATGGCAGAAAGAATGGGGATAGATTTAAAGAATTATAAAAAGATAGGATTTGATTTAATACTGGGGGATGACATATTATATAAAATTTCAAAAGATTTTATTTTTAATATTATAAAAACAAATAAATTTATAGAAAAAATCAATAAAAAAGTGAAAAATAATCAAAAATCTTCAATCTTATTTGCAATAGATACTCATGATACCGGACATCCATATTTTAATTGTATTCCTTATGTTATGTATGGAAAGGATGGTGTAATTTTAAGACACTTTTTATCAAGATTTCTATGTTGTGGTAATTTTACAAGGCCAAAATATGAAGTCATAGGGATGCAGGATGGGACAATTGGACTTTATGAGGCAAATAATAAAAATATTTCTATTAAATGGCAGTCTGATGTAGAGTTATTTAATGCTTATAATAATATTGAAAATATCTTTGAATCTTTAAAGTCAATCCTACAAAATAGTTATTTTGCTAATCTCTTTTCTGTGAAGAAAGATATTGTTTACTGGCAGTTTAAAGGTAATAATTTTTGTATAATAGGAATTGTTAATCTTAATCTTAATAAAAAATATAAAAATATTAAGTTAAAAATTACAGATAATTATAAGAATATAGAATCAATAAATATCTACAATAATACTAAAGAGAGACTGGACTCTTTTATTATTAACTCTATTTTACCTTTAGAGGTAAGACTTATATACTGTTATAATTAAAAAAGGGAAATGATGAATAAAAAGGCAATAGCAATGATTTCTGGTGGACTGGACTCTTTACTTTCTGTAAAGATTATGCAGAAACAGGGGATAGATCTTATCGGACTGCATTTTATTCTTACCTTTACAAATAGTAGTATTAAAAAAGAAAAGGATGGCTACGTTGAGTTAAAATATAACGAAAAACTAGGTATTGATGTTATTAATATTTTTAATGATCTTGAATATTTCAAGGTTATTCAAAAACCTAAATTTGGATATGGACAGGGTATAAACCCTTGCATTGATTGTAAGATATACATGTTTAAAAGAGCAAAAGAATTAATGAAAGAATACAATGCCTCATTCATTGTGAGTGGCGAGGTTGTAGGTCAAAGGCCAATGAGTCAATTAAAAAGACAGATTGAGAAAATAGAGAAAGAAGCTGGGCTTGAAGGGCTTATTTTAAGACCTTTATCAGCACTCGTTTTGCCAGAGACGATTCCAGAAAAAGAGGGGATTATTGATAGAAGTAAGCTTTTTGGAATTTCTGGAAGAACAAGAAGAGAGCAGATGGAACTTGCAAAGCAATTTGGCATAACAGATTATCCAACGCCGGGCGGTGGATGTATGTTAACTGATAAGATTTTTTCAAAGAGAGTAAGAGATCTTTTTGATAATAAAAAAGAATACAGTTTAACAGATCTTCATTTATTAAAGTTAGGAAGACATTTTAGATTTGATGAGACAAAAATTATAGTTGGAAGAAATAAGAATGAGAATATTGAACTTGAAAATTTAGCAATTGAATCTAATTATCCTGTTTTTATACCGAGTGATATTCCTGGTCCATCCATTGTTGTAGATGGTATGGTGAATGATAATATAATGAGATTTATTTCTTATCTAATGTTTAGATATAGTGATGCAAAAGATAGAAATGAGATTATTGTAAGGATAAGAAATTTAGCGACTGTTAAAGATATAATTATAAAACGGAATAATCCTGATATAACAATTGAAAATCATATTATTTAGCAATTATTTTTTATGAAATTTAAACCTATCTTTTTAGATGTCTTGAAAGAAAAAATTAAAACAGAAGCATCTTATATTGTGTTAGGTCTTAAAAAAAGATTTAATCAGAAAAATATTTGATATTATACAATATTACTCAATTTCTATTAAGTAATAGGTTTTAAGACATATTATATGGAAAAATTAGAAAAAAATTTAGCAAAAGAAATAAATCCTATTATAGTCTTTTCTAAAATTTAAATTAGCCCCAGAATAAGTCTTTTTTTAAATTACCAAAAATAAAATCGCAATTGCATCAATTTTAAAAAAACATCAAAAATTTTTGATTTTTTTAAAATTTTGTGATATCTATTTATTTCAGTAAAATTATTTATCATTATAATTCAGGAATGAAATGTTAGAAAATATAAAGTCTCTTGATGATTTAAAAAAAATACCACTAAAAGATTTAAGTAAATTAGCAGAAGAGATTAGAGAAAAAATAATTTCAGTTGTTTCTTTGAATGGCGGACATCTGGCAAGTAATTTAGGAAGTGTTGAGTTAATAATAGCACTTCATTATGTATTTAATATGCCAGAGGACAAAATAATATTTGATGTGGGCCATCAATCTTATACTCATAAGATTTTAACAGGAAGACTATCTCAGATAGATACTTTAAGAATAAAAAATGGTTTGAGTGGTTTTACGAGAAGAAGAGAGTCAATATATGATCTTGTTGATTCTGGGCATTCTTCCACATCTATATCACAGGCATGTGGTTTTACAATAGCAGATAAATTTCAAAATAAAAATGGCCATACAATTGTCGTAATTGGTGATGGTGCATTGACTGGTGGTGTTGCTTATGAAGGATTAAATTTTGCTGGACATAAAGAGCTTCCATTACTCGTAATATTGAATGATAATGAAATGTCTATTGGTAAGAATGTAGGTGCAATATCAAAGCATATAGCTAAACTTACTTTGACGAAACCGTATCAAATTTTGACTGATCTATATATTAAGGCAGTAACTAAGAAGAAAGGGGTAATAAAATTTCTATTCTGGTTTGCAAAAAAATTTGAAAAAGCTTTAAAGATCTATTTTGATTTTGAGAATATATTTACCAATATGGGATTTGACTATATAGGACCTATTGATGGTCATAACATTAATGATTTAATAGATATTTTTACAAAAATAAAATATAATGTAAAAAGACCAATTCTTTTACATATAAAGACAATCAAAGGTAAAGGACTTAATGAAGCTGAGGATGATCCATGCAAGTTTCATGGGATATCCCCCTGTATAACAGATAAAGATTCTTATAAAAAATATAAGACTTTTACAGATGTGTTTTCAGAAGAGATTGTAAAATTAGGAGAAAAATACAGCGATATTATAGCAATAACAGCAGCAATGGAAGATGGGACAGGCTTAAAAGAATTTAAGAATAGATTTCCAGATAGGTTTTTTGATGTTGGAATTGCTGAACAGCATGCCGTGACCTTTTCTTCAACTCTTGCTTATTCTGGTTTAAGGCCCGTCTTTGCAGTATATTCTACTTTTCTTGCAAGAGCAGTTGATATGGTAATTCAGGATATAGCGATAAGTAAGGCCCCAGTTATTTTTGCGATTGATAGGGCTGGAATAGTAGGAGAGGATGGGGAGACTCATCAGGGACAGTTTGATATCACATTCTTAAAGATGATACCAAATATCACAATAATGGCTCCAGCAGATGGTGAAGAATTAAAATTAATGTTGAATTATGCCTATAAATTGAATAGACCAGTGGCAATAAGATATCCAAAAGATATTGCCTATTCTTCTTTAAAAAGTCATCCTGATATTGAAAATAATCCATTTATTGTAATTAGAGAGGGTAGGGAGAAATTAGTAATTGTAATAGGTAATTTTATAGATGATGCAAATGAAGCAATAAATCAATTAAATATGGATTATGGACTTATATATTTAAGAATATTGAAGCCTCTCCCTTATGATTCTTTATTAGAAGAGATAAAAAAGTATAATAAGATTTTAATAATTGAGGAGAATGTCAGGTCTGGATCTGTTACAGAAGAGATTGCATGTCTTTTATTGAAAAATTCAATATTTATAAAACTTGATTCGATAAATCTACCGGATAAATTCATTGAACATGATAAAAAAAAGAATATTCTGAATGAATTGGGTTTTTGTATAGAAGGAATAAAGAAAAAACTTACTGCTCTATGATTTCAATAATCTTTTTTATTTTTTCATTTTCTACTTTATAGCAAACCTCAAGTCCTTTTTTTTCACATTGAACTATTTTTGTTCTTCTTAACAAGCCAAGATGCTGCGACACAGTGGATTGAGAAACCCCAAGTTTTTCTACAATTTTGTTTACATTGCATACTTTGTTCTCAATCAGTCCTCTAACAATAGCAAGTCTTGTTGGATGTCCTAATGCCTTAAATATCTCTGCATATAAAGTTATATCCTTATCAGTCATAATAAAACCCTATTTATTATCACATGAAGATTTTTCAAGCAAATCTTCAAGAATTAGAGAGGCTGCACCAATAATTCCAGCATCATTCCAGAGTTTTGCTGGTAGAATTTTTAGATTTTTTGTAAAAGAGTACCATGCTACCTGTATGCAGTAAAATTTTATTTTCTCTATAAAATATTGAGAAGAAGATACTCCACCACCTATTATTATTGCCTGTAGATTTAATAAATTTACTATTCCGCCTAAAAGTCTTCCTAAGTACCTTGCTGCACTATCTACTGCATCTATGGAATAGATATCCCCTTTTTCTGCTTTATCAAAAATCAATTTTGCATCAATCTCTTTAATTTCAACATCATTATAAGAGTTTATATATCCTTTTTTTATTCCGTCTTTGATTCTTTTTATAATAGATGTAGCAGATGCATAAGCCTCAATACAACCTTTATTTCCACAGGTGCATTCTCGGCCTTCAGCAACCACTATCATATGTCCTAATTCACCAGCATAACTATCAACACCTCGATAAACTTTATTATTCAGTATTAATCCACCTCCTATGCCAGTTCCAACTGTCACCATAAGAAAATCTGTAAAATCTTTTCCGGCACCAAATATATGCTCTCCAATTGCAGCACAGGTTGCATCATTATCGGCTAAAACTTTTACCTTAAACTTATCTTCTAAATATTTTACGAATGGGGCATTTATTAGACCAGGTATATTTTCACAATTATGAATAGTCCCTGTCTCCTTATTTACGAATCCCGGAGCACCAATTCCTATCCCTTCTATTTTATATCCCTGTTCAATCCATTTTTGGATTGGTATAATATACTCATCTATTATCTCTTTCCATTCAGCACTCTTAATTGTTTTAACCTGAGTCTTTTCTTTTATCTCGCCATTCTTTGTAACAAGACCTATTTTAGCACTTGTTCCACCAATATCTATTCCTATATATAACTTATCTGACATAAAATTCTCCCTTTAATCAAATATCATAAATTAGAAGTTGTCTTTTTATTTTTTATTTTATTTGAATAACTTTTTATGGTATTAATTATTGCTAATATTATACCAAAAACAAAAAGTGCTCCTGCTGGTAATGTTAAAATTTTTGCACCACTATATATCTCAAATCCATTAACTTTAATATACGGTTTTTCTGGATCATCTGTAAAAAAAGATAAAAATTTCCCACTATAATCAGAAAAGTCAATCCCAAGAGTAGATAAACTTTCTCTTATAAATGCTATTAAAATAAGCGCCAATGTAAAACCTATTCCCATTCCAAGCCCATCTAAAACAGCAATGCCTGGTTTATTTTTATTGGCAAATGCTTCTGCTCTTCCCAATATAATACAGTTTACTACTATTAATGGTATAAAAATACCGAGAGACTTTGCAAGAACAGGCAAAAAGGCATTCATTAGCATATCAACTATTGTTACAAAAGAGGCTATTACTACAATATAAGAAGGGATCCTTACTTTGTCTGGTATAAAATCTTTTAAAAGAGAGATTAAAAAATTTGAACAGATTAAAACAAATGTTGCTGACAATCCCATACCAATTGCATTTGAGACCTTTGTTGTAACAGCCAGTGTTGGGCATAATCCCAATAGTAACATAATCGATGGATTTTCTTTTAAAATTCCTTTTGAAAATTCTTTTAAATATAAGTTTTCTCTTTTTTCTAAATTATTATTTACTATATCTCCCATTTTTGTTCCCTTTTATTTTATCTCTTGTAAAATATAGTCAACTGCTTTCTGTATTCCATTTGCAATACCTTTAAAGGTAATAGTTGCTCCTGTAATACTATCAGCATCCTCTTGTGAAAGCATCGATTTATTTAGAGGTATTGGTTTTTCTTTTGTATTTGTTCCTATAAATTTTTTCATATATTCTGACTTTTCTGCTGCCTTTCCGAGCCCAGGTGTCTCTGAATTTGTCAATAGCTTTGCATTTACTATTACAAGAGAATTGTCCATAGCAACCATTAATTTCATATCACCACCATATCCTTTGGTATACAGAGTAACAACATAGCCGACTAGTGTATTGTTTTTATCATATACTTTATAATAATACTCTTTATTTTTATCAATTGAAGAATTCTTGAAAAAAAATTTTTCAAATCTTACACCTTGAGAAAACAAATTTCTATTTGTTTCTTCTTCAACTTTATTACTATTGTTTTCTATTTTTTTACAGGTGATTAAATTTACAATACTTAATAACAATACAGCAATAAAACATATTAAAGTTAATTTTAAAGCAATTCTTAAATTTTCCATAAAGTTAAAACCCCTCTAATCTTTTATTCTTTTTTAGGATAAAATCCCAGTGGTTTAATCTTAATAAATCTGTCAATTGCTGGCGTCAACATATTCATAAAGAGAATAGATAAACTTACTCCTTCTGGTAGACCGCCAAACATTCTTATTAACATTGTGATAATACCACAACCTATGCCAAATATTATTCTTCCTTTGACAGTGATTGGAGTTGTGACCATATCTGTTGCCATAAAAAAGGCACCCAATACAAGTCCCCCGGTTAAAATATGAAATAAAGGATCTCCATTAAAGAAGCCAAGTCCAAATCTTGTTCCATCAAATACCCATGCGATTATTGCAACAGTTCCAATATAAGATAAAGGAATTTCAAGAGTAATGATCTTTCTTATTATGAGATAGAGAGCCGCAAGAAGTAGTAAAAATATCGATATTTCACCAATACAACCACCCTTATATCCAAAAAAGAGTTTTAAATATGTAGTCTCTGTTCTTAAAAAATCTGACGGTAAAGATTGTAATAGCTGAATTGGCCCAATATTAACATTTCCCCCTCTTTCAAGCAGAGCAGATTTTAAAGCAAGTAATGGAGTTGCGGTTGTTAAAGAATCTGCTACAAATGGAGTTTGCCATGTTGTCATCTGTTTTGACCAGGCAACTAAAGCAAAGACTCTCCCTGCTATTGCTGGATTTGCCCAGTTTTGTCCAAGTCCACCAAAAGCCTGCTTTACTATCACTATTGCAAATATCGATGATATAATTGGGATATAAAGAGGGACTGATGGTGGCATATTCATGCCTAAAAGAAGACCAGTAAGAAATGCTGAGCCATCATCTATCGTAATTTTTTTCTTTCTTGCGAGTTGAGAGATTATCTCAGCTAATATTGAAGATATAATAGATACTAAAACTACCAATCCAGCATATAATCCAAAGACATATATCCCAAATATACATGCTGGCATTAAGAATATAGATACTGTCCACATTATACTTTTTGTAGAGTCTGTATTAAGTAAATGAGGTGAAGATGAAATAATTAATTTTTTTATTTCTATTTTATTATCCATTTTTTTTATATCCTTGCCACAATCTATTTTTTATTTAAAATCAATTTTCTAATAATATCTTTTCCCATTCTAAAAGTCTGAACCAGAGGAATTTTTGCAGGGCATGAATAAGCACATGCTCCACATTCTTTACAAAACATAATTCCATAATCCAGTGCTTTTTCATACAATTTATTTCTAATAAATTTGTTTATTAAAGTTGGCATTAATCCAAAGGCACAAGAGGATATACACTTGCCACAATTGATACAGATTGAATTTGCAAGAAAATCCTGATATTCATTTTCTGTCCAGACAAGAATCCCAGAACAACCTTTTGTAATTGGAGAATCTAAATTCATCTGAGTAAAACCCATCATTGGACCACCAACAATCACTTTTTTTACCTCTTTTTTAAAGCCACTGCATTCTTCAATGACATCTTTAATTAATGTACCTATCTTTACTTTTAAATTTTTTGGCTCTTTTATACCACTTCCAGAGACAGTGATTACTCTATCAATAAGAGGTTTATCATTTACAATTGCCTCTTTAATTGCTATTACAGTTGAGACATTCTGCACAACAACCCCAACATCCATTGGAAGTTTATCAACTGGGACAATTCTCCCAGTAATTGCCTTTATAAGTTGTTTTTCATCCCCCTGTGGATATTTTGTCTTTAAAGAGACGACTTTAAATGGATATTTATTATGTGTAAGAATTTTTAGTCTTTTTATTGCATCTTTTTTATTTGCTTCGATTCCTATGAATATGTTTTTAACATCAAGAATTTTATTGAGTATATTTATCCCTTCTAAAAGCTCTTCACTTTTTTCTATCATTAATCTATGATCACATGTAAGAAATGGCTCACATTCAGCACCATTTATAATGAGTGTATCTACCTTTTTACCTTGTGGTATTGTCAATTTAACATGGGTTGGAAATGTCGCCCCACCTAATCCCACTATTCCATAATCCTTTATCTTTTTAAGTAAAGCCTCTTTTGACATTGAATGCCAATCATCTAAAATTATATTTCTTCCAGTCTTCTTGAATTCCCCATTTAATTCGATTACTATTACAGGACTTTTTTTACCGGTTATGATATATCTTTCTTCAATTGCTATTACCTTTCCTGGAATAGATGAATGAACATTTGCAGAGATAAAACCATCAGCCTCTGCGATTAATTGACCCTCTTCTACAATTTGCCCAACATTAACAACAATTTTTGGTGGTGCTCCTATATGCTGGATAGTAGGAATATAGACCACATTTGGAACATCAGTATTTTCTATAGCCTTTTTGTTTGTGAGATGTTTATAATCTTCTGGATGAATCCCTCTAAAACCAAAACTTTTATTCATTTTAGTATTACCCGTAATTATTTATATTTTAGAATATAAAAATATTCTCTATTTTATAAATATAAAGTAAAAGTGTCAATATATTTTAATAAAAAGATTTAAAGAAAAATTTGCTTTACTATATCTCAATTTTTAATATTTGTCAAAATAAATTCAATCTTTAAAAATCCATATTAATAATATATGATTTAAATTTATTTAAACCAGAAAATAATAATTATCGAAATCTTAAATAAAATTTTATGGATATACTCATAATATTTATCTAAAAAATAAGAAATTTGGCAAGATTTAGTATACTTTTTTTAGAATACGACAATTGTCGTATATAGTTTATACAGATATCCCCCTCACAGATTATATCTTTTATTATGTTATTTTAAAAATAAAATAATCTTACCCATAAAAAATGGGTAAGATTATAAAAATATGCTATTTATCAACAAGCATTAATCTTAACTCTTTTGCCTTATTATTAAATTCCACATTCATAGGACCTGTGGATGTGTGTCTATATTTAATCTCGATTGTCTCTGTTTTATTATTTGTCTCTGCAAAAATTTTAAAATCCTTATATTTATCTCTTTTTATATTTCTATCATCACTATCCTCATCTTTTATATTACCCCAATCAAGATGATATGGTTTGCCATTAAGCCATAACTTTGCACCAATAGGCAAAGATAAAATTATGAATCTTAACATCTCAAGATTGGCAGAAATATTTTGATTTGAGGTTAAATTAATACTTGTTGCCCAGTCCTTATATCCATCTAATTTTACTAAAATATTATATGCTCCCGGTGAAAGGCTAACATTTAATGGGGTCTTACCATAAAGCTGGCCATTAATGTAGACGTCAGCACCTGTTATATTTGCCCCTATTGTCAGAGTATAAGTGTCTGGAATAAGAGTTGCATTTATATTTTGATTACCTGCTAGATTAACATTTGTTGCCCAGTCTTTATAACCAGACATTTTTATTGTTATGGAATAGTTACCGCCATTAAGAGTAAGTGTTAATGGGGTCTTACCATAAAGCTGGCCATTAATGTAGACGTCAGCACCAGCAATACTTGATGTTATATTCAAACTATAAGCTAATGGAATGAGATTTACATTTATATCACCAGTGCCAGCCTTATAGGTAATTGTCTGAGTCTGATAACCCGGCATTGTGAATGTTAATTCATAATACTGATTAATTATCATTGGAACAGTTGTTGGTGTAGGTCCATATTTACTCTGTCCTATTGTAAAATATGCCCCACTCGGATTTGTATTTACTCTTACCTGAACAGTATTTTGACTCCTTTGAGCAAAGGAAATAAAACTAAAAATAAACAAAAAAACAAAAATATATAATCTTTTCATTAGACATTCTCCTTAATTACTTACCTTTTTTTATAGTTACATCATACTCCATATTATCAGTTTTTGATAAGAATACAGAGAATATTATATATTTACTTGCATCTGAATTTTCTGCTCTCATCCATACACAGGCATAATCATTACTTAAACTACCAAGATCTGTTGTAATATCGCTAACATCTCCATTTTCTATTGGAATATTAGTTGTTACTGTTGACCATATAGGTTCAGTAGTTAGATCATAAGATGCATCATTTGTCTCTGTAATACTATACTTTACTTTTATTTTCTCACCGCTTGAATTTTGGATTCTTACCCTATGTGGGTTAGAAAAGCCAGAGAAACAATCAATCTGAGCAACAAAGCCCTCGCCATACACCAATTTTTCTACCTGGACCTCCATTATACAACCAGTTAAGATTAAAATTAATAAACTAGCCACACCAATAAAAATAATCAATAGTTTTTTCTTCATAAATAATCTCCTTTAAAAGTTATACTTTAATTCTGACCAACAGTCAGTTTTATACTTAATTATAACACACTCTTTTTAAAAAAACAATTTTTTATTAAAAAATTACAATTTTATAAAATTTTTTTTAAATTATTACAAACATAGTCGATTTGCTCTTTCTTCATAGTGCTAAAAATTGGAAGAGTAATTAAATTTTTGTATTGTAAATAAGAAAAAGGATAATTCTTTATATCATAACCTAATTTCTTATAAGCAGAAAACATTGGTATTGGAATAAAATGAACATTTGTGGCAATCCCTCTCTCTTTTAAACTATCAATCAATTGATCCCTTTTTTCTTCTGTATAACCTTTTATCCTTACTGGAAAAAGATGCTTTGATCCAATCATATCATTCTGATCAAGATATGGTAGAGAAAGTATATCAAGATTCTTTAATCTCTCGATATAATTATTAAAAATATTATGTCTTTTGTTTAACATATCACTGTATCTATTAAGTTGGGTAATTCCTATGGCTGCCTGAATATCTGTCATATTAAATTTATAGCCTATTTTTTCAATATCATATCGCCACTTACTGGTTGCAAATTTTTCAAAGGCACTCTTATTCTGACCATGTAAAGAGAGAAGCGATAGATCTCTATAAATCTCATTAGCCTTAATGCCACATATGTCGTTAAACACAATAGCCCCACCTTCCGCAGTGGTAAGATTTTTTACAGCATGAAAAGAAAAAACAGTAAAATCAGCAAAAGCCCCAACCCTTTGATTATTATAAATGGCGCCAAAAGAGTGTGCTGCGTCTGATACAAATAAAATTCTATTTACTTTTTCCTGAATTGTCCCTTTTTTAGGTTTGAATTTTTTATTATTAGAGATAACCTCTCTTACTCTATCATAATCAACTGGCCAACCTCCATAATCAACTGTAATTATAGCCTTTGTGCGTGAAGTTATTTTTTTTTGAATAGCATCAATGTCTATAAAAAAGCTATCTTTTTTTACATCCACAAATACTGGCTTTGCTCCACAATGCAATATCACATTTGAAGTAGCAACATAAGTAAATGGTGTTGTTATTACCTCATCACCTTTTTCAATTCCAAAATATTTAAGGCAGAGAAAAAGCCCGGCTGTTGCAGAACTTAAACATAAGGCTTTTTTTGTATTACAATAAGAGGCAAGAAGTGTTTCAAACTCTTTTGTCTTTTCGCCAGTAGTAATCCATCCAGATTTTAAGACATCTATAACAGATTGTATCTCATTTTCAGTAAGATCGGGTGGAGAAAATGGAATATTCATACTCATTTTTTTACACCAGTTTCCTGAATTTTTAATTCTTTTGCCTTTAACATAAAAACAATTTCATTATGCTTTTTTGCCTGCGCATAAGTTATAGCATCCCATCCATTTTTGTCTTTAATTGAAGGATCAGCTTTATTATCAAGTAAAATTCTAACAATATTCTTCAAACCCCAGCTTGATGCCCAGATCAAAGCGGTCCATCCATCTTTATCCTGAGCATTTACATCGGCTCCATTTTCAATAAGAATTTTTACAATATCCTCAAAACCATTGTATGAGGCTAAAATTAAAGGTGTCCAGCCATTCTTATCTTTTAAATTAACATTTGCCCCATTCTTTATTAAAATAATAACTATCTCTGTATAACCTTTATAACTTGCAAGAATTAAAGGAGTCTGGCCATCCTTATCTCTTGTATTAATATCAACCCTTGTACCAATTAATCTTTTTACTTCTTTAATATTTCCAGATGCACAGGCTATTAAAAAGTCCTCTTCAATTGAACAAAACATCTTCATAGATAAAAAAATAAATAATAAAACAAAAAACTTTTTCATATTTGTTCACCCCCAATTTTATTAAATTATACCATAATAAGAAATAAAAAACAATATTTTTTGAAAAAATAGAGTATGATTTTATTTTTAGACAAAATTTTTTATTTTTTTCATAAATTTTGTAAAGGATTTTTTCAAAAATTTTGTGATTAATATATAGAAAATAATTTTTTTATGGAGGTTTTTTATGAATATAAATTTATCAAATTATAAGGCAGAACATGAGTTACATTTTA
>DAONLM010000033.1:0-18240 GCA_035406685.1 Spirochaetota bacterium | reverse complement strand
TGGAAGAGTATGATAAAATGGGGCTTTTAGGTGTTGAGAAGAAATGCAGTCTTGTTACATTGAGGCTATGGCTGAAACTTACAAAGATAAAGAGGTGGAAAAAGAATAAAGAATTGTCGCATTTTGAAGGCAATACCACCCCCTTCTACAAAGCAATTTACAATAATTGGTATCAGGTAGTTGGATTCGAGACATATTATTAGGCTTATTTATTTAAAATTTTACTAAAATCAAAATGAAATTTAGATTTGTATGATTCTATATTCTTCTTACACAAAATTAATTTAAAGATAACTCTATCTTTTTAATTATTTAAAAATAAATTTTATTTTGGCACATTTTTTGCTATATAAATTAAAATATATTTTATCCAAGGAGTAAAAAATGCAAAAATGTATTTTACCACCTCTTTATGATAGAAATTATGACCATGATGCATGTGGTGTTGGATTTATTGCTTCATTAAACAGGGAAGCCTCTCATAAAATAATAGAGATGTCCCTTGAGGCTGTTTTAAATCTAACTCATAGGGGTGCTGTTGGTGGTGATGCCAATACAGGTGATGGGGCTGGTATTTTATTTGAAAAGCCTCATGAATTTTTTATTAAAAATATAATAGAGTTAAAATCTTTCTCTTTTGATGATTATGGTGTGGCTCAGGTATTTTTCCCAAATAATGAAAAAGCAGTAACAGAGTGCCTTAATGTTATTGAAAAATGCGTTAAAGAGGAGGGGCTTTCTATTGTAAGTATTAGGTCTGTCCCCACAAATGATGCAACTCTTGGTATGTTAGCCAAAAAAAGTCAACCAATAATAAAACAGATTTTTGTAACAAAAGATAAAAAACCTTTAACAGAGACAAGGCTTTACATTTTACGAAGGGTAATAGAAAACACTATTTTAAATAACTACAAAGATTATAGTGAAGATTTTTATATATGTTCATTCTCAATAAATACAATTGTGTATAAGGGGATGTTACTCGCGAGTCAGATACCAGAATATTTTATTGATTTAAAAGATCCTTTGATTAAATCAAAATTTGCTCTTTTTCATCAACGATATTCTACAAATACTCTTCCAGCCTGGAGGTTAGCCCAGCCATTCAGATACATTGCTCATAATGGGGAGATAAATACATTAAGGGGAAATATAAATAAAATGAAATCCAGAGAAAAAATTATTAAATCAGATGTTTTTGGAGATGAGATAGAAAAAATCTTCCCTGTAATAATTCCGGGAGGAAGTGACTCAGCCTGTTTTGACAACTGTTTTGAACTTCTTTTGCATGGTGGAAGAAGTTGTGAACATTCACTTATGATGATGATTCCAGAGGCTTTTGGTAAAAAATATTATATGAGTGAAGATAGAAGAGCATTTTATGAATACTATTCATCAATTATGGAGCCATGGGATGGCCCTGCTGCAATTGTTGCTACTGATGGGAAAACTATTTGTGGCACACTGGATAGAAATGGCTTAAGATCTTCAAGATATCTTATTACAAAAGATGGATTTATTATTCTTGCATCAGAAATAGGTGTAATTGATATTAAGCCAGAAAATATAAAACAACTCGGAAGACTTCAGCCGGGTAAAATGCTTTCAGTCAACACAGAGACCGGTAAGGTATCATTTGATAATGAGGTAAAAAGCAATATCATAAGAAGTAAGCCTTATAGAAGATGGCTTGAGAAAAACAGGATTGAATTAACTGGTTTAACAACTATCTATGATATTGAGAAGATGGATGAAAAGGAGTTGTTAAGGGGACAGCAGGTTTTTGGATGGACAAAAGAGATGATAAAGATGCATGTCGTATCAATGTGTCATGATGGGCAGGAGCCAGTAGGTTCAATGGGTATTGATGTTCCTCTGGCAGTCTTGTCAGAGAAACCTCAGGTCTTTTTTAATTACTTTAAACAACTCTTTGCACAGGTTACAAATCTACCAATTAATCCATATAGAGAGAATCTTGTTATGAGCCTTATGAGCTGGCTTGGGAAAAAAGGAAACATTCTTACCGAAGAAGAGACCCATTGTGCTCAATTAAAATTGCCTCATCCAATTCTTACAGAAGAAGATCTACAAAGAATCATAAAGTCAAATAATCCTTACTTAAAGACAAAAAGAATTTCAATATGTATTGACAAGGGGGCAGACGGTAAAAAACTTGAAAAATCACTGGAAGAATTATGTAATAAGGCTGAAGAAAGTATAAAAGAGGGCAATACAATATTAATTCTTTCTGATAAAGATTATGATAAAAACAGAATGCCAATACCATCTTTACTTGCTCTTTCTGCTATTCATCATCATCTAATAAGAAAGGGTAATAGAGAGATGTGTGGTATTATAGTAGAGAGTGGTGAGGTAATAGAAACAATGCATTTTGCACTTCTTCTTGGTTATGGAGCAAATGCAATATGTCCTTATCTTGCCTTTAAATCAATTGTCCAGTTAAAAGAGAATGGAGATATATCAAATGATATTACACTTGAAGAGGCAATAGAAAATTATATAAATGCAATTAAAAAAGGACTATTAAAGACATTATCAAAAATGGGGATATCCACCATAAGAAGTTATCAGGGTGCTCAGATCTTTGAAGCGATTGGTGTAAGCGAGGAGATTATAAATAAACATTTTGAAGGTACAGCATCAAGAATCGGTGGAATTGGATATGATATAATTTCTATTGAAGCAAGAGAGAGACATAAAAAGGGCTATCCAGAGCATAAAGAAGAACCAGAGCCACTTGATTATGGTGGAGTCTTTCATTATAGAAAGGATGGCGAAATACATTTATGGAACCCTTTTACAATAGCAAAATTACATGAAGCAGTAAAGAAAGATAGTTATCAGATATTTAAAGAATATTCAAAACTTATAAATGAACAACAAAAAAATCTTTATACTTTAAGGGGCATGTTTAAGTTTAAAGAATCTCCAATCCCAATTGATGAGGTAGAACCAGTTGAAAATATTTATAAAAGATTTGCAACTGGGGCAATGTCATTTGGTTCAATAAGTAAGGAGGCTCATGAATCAATAGCCATTGCAATGAATAGAATTGGAGGTTTCAGTAATACTGGTGAAGGTGGAGAGGATCCAGAGAGATTTAAAGTATTGCCAAATGGTGATAGTAAATGTTCTGCAATAAAACAGGTTGCATCTGGAAGATTTGGCGTTACTGCTAATTATTTAGCAAATGCAAGAGAACTTCAAATTAAGATAGCACAGGGTGCAAAACCAGGAGAAGGAGGACAATTGCCTGGTGCTAAGGTTGATGAGGTAATTGCAAAAACAAGATTTTCTACTCCAGGTGTTACACTCATATCCCCACCACCACATCATGATATATATTCCATTGAAGATATTGCTCAATTAATATTTGATCTACATTGTGTTAATACAGAAGCAAGAGTTAGTGTAAAGCTTGTTTCAGAGGTTGGGGTTGGAACAGTTGCAGCAGGGGTTGCAAAGGGAAAATCAGATATGGTATTGATATCTGGTTATGATGGTGGGACTGGAGCATCTCCTTTAACATCCATTCAGCATGCTGGTATTCCATGGGAACTAGGGCTTGCAGAGACACAGCAGACTCTTGTTGCAAATCATTTAAGAGATAAAATAAGGGTGCAGGTGGATGGTAAACTTATGACTGGAAGAGATGTTGTAATTGCGGCAATGCTTGGCGCAGAAGAGTATGGTTTTGCCACCTCGGTTTTAATTACACTCGGCTGTTGTATGTTGAGAAAATGCCATCTTAATACCTGTACAATGGGAATTGCAACACAGGATATTGATATGAGAAGACATTTTTCTGGTAAACCAGAATATGTTGTGAATTTTTTTAAGTTTATTGCAATGGAAATAAGAGAGTATTTGGCAAGATTAGGTGTAAGAAGCATAGATGAACTTATTGGCAGGACTGATTTAATTGAGATTGATGAAAATAGTTATCACTGGAAATCAAAGACATTAGATTTTTCGAAGATTTTATACTATGAGAAAAATCCAGAAGTTGATGTTAGGTGCACTAAAAATCAGGATAGAATGCTTGAAACTTCTCTTGATTATACCTTATTACTTGATAAGGTAAAAGATGCGATTGAGAAAAAGACTAAGATTAGTTTTGAAGTCCCAATAAGAAATATTCATAGAGCAGTTGGAACAATGATTAGTGGTAAAATTGCTAAAATTTATGGCGAAAATGGATTACCAGAAGATACGATTAAGATAAAATTTAATGGAACAGCAGGCCAGAGTTTTGGGGCATTCTTATGTAAAGGAGTTACATTTGAACTTGAAGGTTATGCAAATGATTATCTGGGCAAAGGGCTTTCTGGTGGTAAGATAATAGTATACCCCCCTAAGAATGCAGATATTGAGCCGGGTGATAATATAGTTGTCGGAAATACCTTACTTTATGGTGCAACAAGAGGGGAAGTTTATATAAGTGGTGCTGCTGGTGAGAGGTTTGCTGTTAGAAACAGTGGGGCAAAGGCTGTGATTGAAAGGGTAGGAGATCATGGATGTGAGTATATGACTGGCGGAATTGTCGTAGTATTGGGTCCTACTGGAAGAAACTTTGCTGCTGGGATGAGTGGGGGTATTGCTTATGTTTATGATCCGGATCAACTCTTTGATACTTATTGCAATCTTGAACTGGTTGATTTAGTCCCTGTTGTTGAAGAGAGTGATAAAAATACTTTAAAAGAGATGATTACAAAACATTATGAGTATACTAAGAGTGAAAAGGCAAAGCATATTCTTGATAGATGGGATATATCAATAGAAAAATTTGTTAAGGTATTTCCACTGGATTATAAACTTGCTTTAAGTAGAATTAAGGCAAATGAAATTGCAAACTCAGATCAAATTCAAGTTACAGAGGAGGTTTCCAATGGCTAAGGTTTTTAAACCAAAGAATATAAATAATTTTAAGACAATCAAAAGAAGTCCAATTAAATACAGAAATGTAGAAAAGAGAATTAAAGATTACAAAGATGTAATGGAAGAGTGGGGGCTTGAAGAGATAAGACTTCAGGCTTCAAGATGTCAGAATTGTGGTGTTCCATTCTGTCATGGATATGGTTGTCCAATATCAAATTATATTCCAGACTGGAATGAACTTGTTTATAATGGTAAATGGCAAGAGGCATTAGAACTATTACATAAGACAAATAATTTCCCGGAGATTACTGGAAGGGTATGCCCTGCTCTTTGCGAAGAAGCATGCACACTAAATATGAACTTTGAGTCAGTTACAATTAGAAATATAGAACTTGCAATAGTTGAGGAAGGATTTAAAAATGGATGGATTAAGCCAGTTATTCCAAAAGTAAGAACTGGTAAAAAAATAGCGGTTATTGGCTCTGGTCCTGCTGGGCTTGCTGCCAGTATGGATCTTAATAGAATGGGACATTCTGTTACACTTTTTGAAAGGGATAAAAAGGCTGGTGGTTTTTTAAGATATGGGATACCGGATTTTAAACTCGAAAAATGGATAATTGATAGAAGGTTACAACAGATGATTATGGAAGGAGTTGAAATTAAGACTGATATAATAGTTGGAAAGGATATCTCGTTGCAATATTTACAAAAAGAATACGATGCAATTTTATTTACAATAGGTTGTAGAGAACCAAGGGATTTAAGAATAGAGGGAAGAGAATTAGAAGGAATATATTTAGCAACAGAATATTTAAAACAATCAAATGAAAAAGTGAGTGGCATAAAAATCGATGATGACAAACTAATTACAGCAAAAGGTAAGAATGTTCTTGTAATAGGAGGTGGTGATACTGGTGCTGATTGTGTTGGAACTGCGATTAGAGAAGGGGCTTTGTCGGTTTCTCAATGGGAGATTTTACCAAAGCCACCAGAAAAAAGAGCATTTGAGACTCCATGGCCAATGTTTGCAAAAAAATTAAGAACAAGTACAAGTCATGAAGAGGGATGCGATAGAAGATGGCTTATCTCTACAAAAAAATTTATAGGTAATAAAAGGGTTGAAAAGGTAGTCGCAGAAGAGGTAGAATGGGTCGTCGATGAGACTGGGAAATTAGTAATGAAGATAAAAGAAGGGACAGAGTTTGAACACAAGGCTGAACTTGTGCTTCTTGCAATGGGATTTGTCCATACAGAGCATTCTAATATAATAACAGAATCTAATATTGAACTGGATAAGATGGGCAATATTAAGACAGATAATTATGGGTATGGTAGGACAAATGTCCAAAAAATATATGCAGCTGGCGATAGTGTTAGAGGTCCTTCTCTTGTTGTATGGGCAATTCACTATGGTAAAATGGTAGCTTCTCTTATTGATAGAGATTTAAAAGGGATATAAGAATGGGCTTTTTTTATCTTTTATCCAGTAAGGGGGATATCTGGGGATCAAGCAGTAGATATCTATCCTTTTTCATTGGATATATTTGAATGTCTGGTAGGGGATATCTGTTTCAATTGTAGATCTATATAATATAACGGTAATTTTATAATTTATAAAGAAGAGAGACAGATATCCCCTCTTTATTACGACATATCTTGTATTATTATAAAAAATAAATGTTATTTTATTAAAATATTATAACATGTTTTACGACATATGTCCTATATATTTATTATATAAAAATAATCGTTATGCTATATATTTATGCTAACACGACATATGTCGCATTTTTTTATATAAGAAATTATTGTTATATTATGTAAAAATTTTCAGACATTACGACATATATCCTATTTTACTATTATAAAAATAAACGTTATTCTATATCTTTTCTTAAAAAATTACGACATATGTAGCAGATGTTTTTTTGTATAAAAATAATCGTTATATTATAAAAATGCTTTTTATTAATTGATGGGATATCTTCTTAATTTAATAATAAGCAACAGAGGTGGTATTAATTATTTTAAAGCCTAAACTTTTATAGACTCTTATTGCTGGAATATTTTCTTTCTTTACATAAAGAAGAGCTCTATTTTTTAATGTAAATGCTTCTTTTAATAAGTTAGAAAGACAGAATTTTGAAAGTCCCAATCCTCTAAACTTTTTCACCGTATAGACCCCGCCTATCTGAAAGGAATTTCGAGATTCACTATTGGTTGCACATTTTGAGACTGCTTTTTCTTTATAAAAAACTGCATAATTCAATCTTTTAGAAAGAGAAATTTTAAAATTTTCCATCTCTGCTTCGTATGGATAAAAAGAACCATCATTATAGACTTCTTCTAAATGATACTCCTTTTGAAGTCTTTTTAATTTATTGAAATATTTTGGTCCAACTTTTTCACAGGTAAAATTTTGATCATTAATATTAAATTCCCTGAAATATTTTTTTTCAAGCAACATCAAATAATAATCAATCTTACTTCTTGGATAAAGTTTTAGCCTTTTATTTATTTCATCGACTATCTCTGTTTCTCCATAAAGAGAGGTGATATCAAAAATTTTAGAATTTAAAAAATGAATGATACCATCTATGCTGTCTTTAGAATTATGCTTAATATAAAAAGCCCCGAATTCAGAATACAGAATAGAAAAATTTATTCCTAGGTAATATTTTATATAATCCGGTATTTTAGAAAAATTATCTTCAAATTTATCTATAAGTTGAATAAAGATATCATCATTATTATTAAAATATTCAACAATTTTTTTTATATTTGTATTCATTATCGATTAGTTCTTCTTTTTTTTATCTCTTCTAGAATAGCATTGGAAAAATCTATATCTTCCTGGGTAAGTTGTTCGCCGGATTCTATCTTTTTATTTATCTCATCAAGCAATCTCAACAAATCAGAAAGATTCATGTTTATTAGATCAAGAGAAGATTTATTATTAATAGTAGAAGTGGTAGTATTTATTGTTGTTGTGGTAGTTGTTGAATTTATTGTTGTAGTTGTAGTAGAAAAAATAGTGGTTGTTGTTGGTTTTGTTTGATTTTCTATATCTTCAAGTTTTACACTATTTTTCATGCTTAAAATAAATTTATAATTTTTTGATTTAATGCCAATCTTTTGATTTTCATATTCAAGAAATATCGCAGAATCATTTATAGAAAAAGGCTTTAAATCAAAGCTATTTCCATTATTAATTTTATATTTGCCAATATTTTCTTTTACCGCTTTCCAGTTTGCAAAAAATAGTCTATCTGGTAATAGAAATTTTTTATTTAATATAAGGTTTATACCTATTCCTTTCTCTTTATTATAACTTAAAACATAATCAGGGAGATTTTGTTTATTAAAAGAGATTTCTGTATTATAATTCTTATTATTTGATAATAAAAAATGACTATTCCCCTTTTCTCCTAAATAAGTATCAAGGCAGAGTATAAAATCTATTAAAAAGTCCTTCTCTTCAAGAATAGATTTAACAGTAAGATCAATCAAAACTGAATCCAGGGGAGTATCAGATGAGGAGGAAAACAATTTAAAAATGATGTCTATTCTAATTTCATCATTTTTCCAGAAGTAGTATATACCATTTTTATCACTACTTATTTCAGAATAATTTCCTTTGCCCCCCTGTCCAAAAGGAATAAGTTTACCATCTTTGCTAAATCTAAAGTATGATGTAGGTGGAAAATCCTCAAATAATAATGGAATCCATTTGTCTTCTTTGTTATTTCTTCCATAGATAATAAAACTTGCGTTGTTATTATCCACTGTTACCATTATAAAATTTCCTCTTAATCTTGTCTGTTGTGAAAAAGATAAAGGCAATAAAATAAATAGAAAAAATAAAATAATCTTATCTTTCATTTAATTTCTTTTCCTTTAATCTTAATTCTTCTTCTAATATTTTTAATGCCTCCTCTTTCTGGTTTAATAACTTCTCTTTATATTCTAATTGCTTTAACTTTTCCCCTATATCCTTATCTGAGACAGAATTTAATAACTCTTTATTCTTTTCTTCAAGAATTGCCACTTTCTTTCTTAACTCTTCATTCTCTTTTTCTAATTGATTGTATTTCTCTTTTGCTACTTTATCTTCTTTTTTATCTTTATTTTTTTCATATTCTTCTAATGCTTGTTGCAAAGACTTTTCTCTTATTTTGAATTGATTTAAGGTAAGTAGATACTGTTCCTGTGACCATTTTAATAAATTTTGCAAGACAAGAGAGCTTTTTTTATGTTCAATTAATTTTAGTTTATAATTGGAGGCTTCTATTTTATTACTTTTTGGATATTTTGTTATGACAATATTAAAGTAAAAAATTGCATCATCAAATTGTCCCAATGCATATAAAGACTCTCCTATCCAGTAATAAGCGTTGCTCACAAGTTCATGTTCAGGATATTGATTTATGTAAAGATTTAATTGTTCAATAGATTTTTGATATTCTTCCTGTAAAAATAGAAGTCTCCCTTTTTGATAAAGAGCTTCTGCATAGTTTAAGCCATTCTCTTTGTAGTTATTTATATAATACTCAAGATTTTTTTCTGCTAAAGAGAGTTTATTAATATTCATATATACTTTTGCAATCCAGAAGTATGCCTCTCTTTTTATAATTTCGTTATCAGAAGAAAGTATTATCTCTCTAAAAAGTATTATTGCCTCATCAAAATTATTATTATTATAGAGTGCTCTTGCCTTTTCCTCTTCTTTTAGCCAGTCTTTTTTTGTCGTTTGAGAATTAATTGAAAAAAGAATAAAAATTATAAATAAAAGCAAGAATATTTTTTTCATTTTAATACAAGCCTTCTTTAATAAAGTATAGCACAGAATATACTATTTTTCATCTTTCTAATCAATATATTTTCGGTAGAAATAATTTAAAATTATATCTTTAAATAATAAATAATCTATAATTTTCTTATCCCCCTAATCATAAATTATAATAGAGATTAATTTTTTTTGTAATTCTTAAATTATTGTGCTAAAATAATAGTTAATGAATAAAAAAATAATATTTATTGCATTGTTTTTATCTCTATTTTCTTATTCTTATTCGGATGAAAAAAATTTTTTACTTTCGTTTTCTTTTAATTCTACTCCTTTTTTATATGATAGTGTGAATAGTGGTTATATTTATTCATTAATTGGAAATATTAATATAGGATTTAATTATAAGAAATTTGCCTTTTTAATAGATATGTCTCAGAATCATTTTAGATACAATCAGATTTTTCACACATATTTTTATGGATATTTTAATATATTAAATTCTTCTATCAATTTTCAATATCTATTTACAAAAAATATTTTATTAAGATGGGGAATGGGTTTTGGTTGGCAAAGAGTTGATTTTTTTCAGAAAGGGGAGAATGTTGTTTTAGATTATTTTTCACCTTTGACTAAATTTGATATTGTTTTATTTTTTGATAATAGATACTTGAATCTTGAAATAATAAATTTATTAAATATTTTTATAGCACAAAATACTATTTTACCTTTTTATAATACTATTTTCAGAATAAATATATATCCTTCTATTGAATTTTTACATTTTTTTATTGATACCGGGGTTTTAATTAATAGATATAAAAGTGACAATTTTGAAGCCAATTCTCTTATATTTTTATGGTCTCTTGGCATTAAATTTGAGCTAATTTTTCCAGAAATGATAAAAAAGAAAAAAATAGAAAGAATTCCATTAGATGAACAAAATTTTAAAGAAATAGAAAAAATAGAAGAATATTCAAAAGAAATAGTAGAAGAAAAACTTATTATATCAGAAAAAGAGATTTTTAAGGAAAGATTTTTAAAAACTAATAAAGATGAGATTATAAGTATAAATATTTTATTTACAGATGAGATTATCACAGATGAAAAATCTTTGGAATTATTACAATGGCTTATAGAATTTTTAAAAGAAAATGATAAGATTATCATTGCTATTGGGGCTTATGCGGAATTTAGTGGTAAACCAGATTTTGATTTAACAAAGAGTAAAAAAAGAGCCAATTTTATAAAAGATTATCTGGTAAGAAATGGTATTAACAACGAAAGAATAAAGATTTTTGCCTCTGGCAGAGTTTATGATAATAAGATTAAAGATTCTGAGAAAATGGTGGATATTAAAATTTTGAGAAAATAATTAATTTTTTATTAGCAAAAAAGATATTGAGTTTATAAATATAAAATAAGAGCAGATATCTCATATTGATTTTTATTTTTTATAAAAAATGGTCGTTATATTATATATAATTGCGAGATATGTCCCATGATAATTAAAAAATAAAAGTTATGTTATATTAATGTTATAACTACGACATATGTCGTAGTTTGTCTTTATATAAAAAATAGACGTTATATTATACAGATATCCCGTTTTTACTACGAGATATGTCGTAGTTATTTTATTATATTTAAAAAATAGTAGTTATATTATATATACTAAAAAATACGACATATGTCGCATATATCTCTTTTATAAAAAATAGTCGTTATTTTATTCAGGTATCCCCCTAACACTAGGACATATGTCGTAGTTCTGGCGATTTTTCTATAAAATAACTATAATTTTTTATAAAGAGGATATTCTACATTATATATAGTCGAATAGTGAGATAAAATAATCATAATTATAGTATAATAAAATCTTGGAATATAAATATTTTAAAAATTTTAATAAAAAAAATCAGTATAATTTTTGACAAAATAAAGAATTTTCAGTATAGTCACTTCAAATTTTGAAGAGGATAGCCGTATGCAAAGAAAGATTATAATATTCATTTTTTTAGTTTTAGTTAATTTTTTATATTCTTATGATAGTATTACAAAGTGGGATGGATTAGAACTCACTTCAGATAATATACAATTTGATGGGGAAAAATTTTATTTTTCAAATATAGAGATTCCTTTAAAGGATGTTTCATTTCTATCATTAAATCTAAAAAAAGATTTTCAAAAGGATAATAAATCATTTTTTGAAATTTCAGATAAAGAAATAATAGAAAGAAGTAATTTCTTACAGAAAAAATACCCAGATTCTTCAAAATTGATATTGGTAGATATTGGTATACAAAAATTAAATAAAGATGGGTCCCGATATTCAAGATCAAGATCTTCTATAAAAATAATGAATGAAAAGGAATTAAATGAAGCCCAGTTGTCATTTTATAATAAACCAGGTAATTATGAAAATAGAATAATATTTGCAAGATCCATATCTCCTCAAGGGGAGATAAAAATTCTAACAGAGAACGATATATTCTATACAAAACCTTCGCAGGATCTTTCTTTTTTTTCTGGAAGAAAAGATACTTATATTATAAAGGCTTTAATACCAGATGTAAAAGTTGGTTCTATAATTGATTATGAGTGGGAGACAATAGAGTATGCTCCAGAAGATAAAAATCAATTTTATACTCATTGGTATTTTGGAGGGACATCCCCTTTTTATGAATCAATAGTATCTTTCATTGTGCCTGAGGATAAAGATTTTTATTGGGTTTTAAAAAATTTTGGAGACAATAATTATAAGCCAGAGGTTAAAATAGAAGATGGCTATAAGATAATTACTTTTAAAAGAGGTGAGTGCCCTCCATTTATAGAAGAAAAAAATTCTTTGCCTTTATATGAATTAATTCCTTATGTATTGGGAAGTTCATTTAAAGATCAGACCTATCTTTCAGAATGGTTATCAAAATTTTTTAAAGAGAGAATGATTTTAGATGATAATATAAAAAAAAAGATTGACGAGGTAATTGAAAAAGCCAATGCAAAAACAGAGGAAGAAAAGATTTCAGCCCTTTATAGATTTGTTCAGGAATATATACACTATCGATCAATTAAAACAAGTATATCATCTGGAATGGCTGGTCATCCAGCAACAGAGACTTTTTATAACAAATATGGGGATTGTATTGATAAATCAATATTCTTTGCGACAATTCTTAATTATATTGGAGTTAAGGCATATCCAGTAATTGTTATGACAAATGATGAGCCTCAGCCCCCTTATGGTGAGATAGGTATATTGAGTGGCAATCATGCTATAAATGAGGTTCATCTTAGTAATGGAAAAATTATATATCTTGATTCAACAAGTACTACCTATAAATATCCTTATTTTAGATCTGATAATCATGGTATTCTTGCTTGGAATCCTTTATTAAACACAGTAAGAGAAATTTCTTTACCAGATCCCTCATTAAATACTCAAACTTATAATATTGTGATAAAAATTGTTAATAGTGATATTTTTGAAATAGAAAAGGAGAATAAATATAGTGGTGATTATGAGGCTGCTTATAGAGAATATTTTTCTTCTTTAAAGAAAGAGGAGATAGAGTCTTTAATAAATTTGAGTATGGGAAGAGATTTTCCTGGTGCAAAATTAAAGAATTATTCTTATTTATCAGTATCTGATTTTTCAAAAGATTTTTATATTAAATATAGTTTTAATGCTCCTAATATTTTAAAAAAGACAAATATTTATAAGATATTTAAATTACCAATATCATACAATTTTAACTTTATAGGATTAACTGAAAGAAAATTGCCTCTTGATCTTAAAACAACTTATGGGGAAAAGCATAAGGTAATAATAGAAAATAACAGTGTTCTAAGGATAAAATCTTTGCCAGAATCATTAAATATAGAGAATAACTATATTAAATATACTGCAAAATGGTATACAGAAGGAGAAAAAATAATTTTTGAAGATCATTATGTATTAAAAGTAAGAAAGGTTGATGTAAAAGATTATAAAGAATTTAGAAAATCTTTAATTGAAATTATAAATTATATTAAAAAGCCTTTGATATTTTTCTAAAAATTTTACAAATTAATTTTTAAAAAATAGATAATATTTTTAAAAAAATATATTGAAAAAATATTTTTTATTTGTTATAATTAAGACAGGTTTTTAAATTTTTGATAAGAGAGGTAACTATGTCTGATGTGAAAAAAGCAATAGGTGAAAAAGAGGACGGTAGTTTTTATAAAGTCTTAATAATAGATGATTCTGTGTTTGTTGTAAAACAGCTAACACAAATTTTACAATCAGAAAAATTTGAAATAATAGGAAGCGCTCAGGATGGTGAAGAGGGGGTTCAAAAATATAAAGAGCTTTATCCTAATGTAGATATTGTAACCCTTGATATTACAATGCCTAAAATGGATGGGATAACCACACTGGAAAAAATTATGGAATTTGATAAAAATGCTAAGGTTATCATGATAAGTGCATTGGGGAAAGAGGATCTTGTAAAAAAAGCATTAATAAGTGGTGCAAAAAATTATATTGTAAAGCCACTCGATAGAGAAAAAGTCTTGTCTCGAATCGAAGGCGTTCTAAAAAAATAAATTAAAAATGGAGTAAAAATATGAGAGTTGAATATATAAATCCTTTTGTTGAAGCATCCGTGAGTGTAATAAGAGAGGTTCTTGATGTAGAAGTAAAGAGAGAACAGATTAGTTTAAAGTCCAAAGCTATGCCTGTTTTAGAAATTGCTGTTATAATAGGACTTGTCGGACAGGTTGAGGGAAGAGTTTTATTTGATATGAGTAGACAAACTGCTTTAAAGATAGTATCTAAAATGAATAATGAAGAGATAAAAGAATTCGATGAGCTTGCCAAGGCTACTATTACTGAGTTAGGTAATCTTATTACTGGGAGAGCAGTAACAAAGCTATCTGAAATGGGATATAAATTTGATGTAACCCCACCAGCTATTTTTAGTGGAGATAATATGGAAATTTCTGATACAGAAATAGAGGCATTAATTGTTCCTATTGAGACTCCTATTGGCAGAATCGAGATTAATGTGGCATTAAGAGAAAAATAGAATATATAGTTGTTTTACTATCCTGTTTTTTGCCTAAATTGATAAAGTTCTGTATCTTTCTGGGATAATTAAAATTTACAGATTGGGGAGAAGAGATCTTTTATTATTTTTTTTAGAGTAGAAGAATTTTGTAGGACAATTGTCGTAGTTTAAATGTTTTGATATTTTAATCTTTTGACAGAATAAAAAAATTAATATATATATTATAGCATGAATTTTACAATAATCGGAATTGTTTTTATATTTTTATTTATACTATCAATAATTTTAAAGTTAATACTTGATATTGTTAATATTATTCATAGAGAAAAACATAAAGACTTTATCCCAGAAAATCTCAAAGATGTTATTGACAAAGATAAACTTATAAAGATTCATAATTATTCCACAGATAAATTAAAATTTAATTTGATATTATATTTTTTTGGCAAAATAGTATTACTAATAATTATATTTAGTAGTTTAATACCATTTTATTATAATATATTAACAAGTATAACTAAAAATATTTATATTAATGGTTTACTTATTTTTCTTTCTTTTTTTATAATTGAATTTCTTCTCCAATTGCCTTTTGATTTATATTTTAATTTTAACATAGAAAAAAAATATGGCTTTAATAAAATGACATTCTCTTTATGGTTAACAGATACAATAAAGACTTTCATAATTTCTATAATTCTTTATACTTTGATTTTATTGCCTTTAATATTTTTTATTTATACCTTTAAAGATATATGGTTTTTGTTAATATGGGTATTTTTATTATTATTTTCCCTTTTTATGCAAATAATATATCCAACATTAATAGCCCCTTTATTCAACAAATTTGAGCCTTTAAAAAATTTAGAATTAAATCAAAAAATAGAAGATCTTGTAAAAAAGTGTGGCTTTACATCAAAAGGGATATTTCAAATGGATGAATCAAAAAGAACAACTCACTCCAATGCCTATTTTATAGGATTGGGAAAGACAAAAAGAATAGTACTTTTTGACACCTTGCTTCAAAATTATACAGATGATGAAATTCTTGCAATAATTTCTCATGAATTAGGACATTTCAAATACAAGCATATCTTAAAAAATATAATATTTTCCTCTTTAATGTCTTTGATTGGGCTATTTCTTACAAAAATATTTATTAATCTTCCACTTCTATATGAAACATTTAAAATAAATGATGTTGTTCCGTTGATAGGATTATTGTATGTATGGATAATATCTTCACAAATTTCTATATTTTTAATGCCGATAAAATCGTATTTTTCAAGAAAAAATAAATATCAGGCTGATAAATTTGCAAAAGAACAGATTGGAACCTCTTTACCATTTATTAGTGCTTTAAAGAAATTAACAGTTGAAAATCTTTCAAATATTTATCCCCATCCTTTTTATGAGTGGTTTTATTACTCACATCCTTCGATATTAAAGAGAATAGAAGCTTTAGAAAAGTAAATATTAAACTGTGGCCTTTTCTTTGGCATGAACATTAATGGATCGAACATTGATTGATGTTATTCTTTTATTGTACAACTCTGCTCTCTCTGGAAAAATAGATTTTAAATATGTATAGAAATTTTTCTCCCATATAAGAGCAAACCTTATATCATCAGAAATATCAAGAGATTCTGTTGAAACAACCATATGTCTTGTGTTTAAATAATCTGAATTTATGCTCTCTTTTAGATTAATAGCATTTACTGAGTCGACCTTACCCCCAATAGATGTTTTTTTATTATAAAATTTTGCAAGTTCTATTATTCTTTTGGTAATTTTTAAAACCTCAAAATCATCTGGATCCCTATTCATTGAGCCAGAAAGATCAGTCCTGCCAACAGTAACCTGTTCTATCATCCAGAAATAAGGGGATTGAAATATGTAGTGTATATTAGAATAGGCAAATATTGTCTCCATATTGATTGCAAATTTTGCTTTATGTTCTTTATCTAATTCTTCCATTGTCTCTACAAAATTTTTTAAGCCATAAGGGGATTCTATCATGGGGGCTAAAATTTTATCAATACCTATTGAAAGCATATAATTAATATCATTTCTTGCCTCAGGACCACCAATTTTAACTGTCATTGGCACAATTCCATTAGAGATTTCTTTCATTACCTTTATCTCTTCAAATGTCATTGCCTCAACTTCTGTGCCACCTTTTAGACCTACAAGATAATGATTTGTTTTTAAATTTAATAGATCCTCTTTTAAATTTTCAAAATTAGGTTCTCTTTCTAACATGGTCTCCCCCAATTAAATAATTTTTACACTAAAATAGATATCGGATATTTTTAAATTTTATTAATAAATTTTATCATAAATCTATTTCATTGCCCATGCTATTCCTTTAAAAACACCTTCACTCAACATAACTGATGTATGATTTGCCTTAACGGCTATTCTAAAACCAAAATTTTGAGTATCATAAGATTCTTTTTCAATATTGTTACTAATTGCATCTTTCCATTCATCATAAGGTATTGAAGAGGATATTTCTACAAATCCTATTCCACCAGAATCAGTAGCATTTGGATCATTTTCTATACTATAACCAGCCTTTACATCTATTGCTCCCACTACTCCCCATTTTTTATCTCTATTTTTATCATAAAAATTATTCCATTTTTCATCAAGTTTTGTTATGAATTTGCTATTTCTTTTTAAATCTCTTAATTGCTGAATAACTCCAAGTGATATACCAAAACCTCTATGAGGTGTTGCAACAGTTAGTATTTTATACACACTATTCCAGCAATCTTGATTTAAGACCATATATCTTCTCGAAATTAAACCACCCATACTATGAGCAATAATTACTACCTTATCCTGTTTTGTCATAAATAAAATCTTGTCTATCATTTTTTTTAATCTTAAAGCAAATATATTTAGATTTCCATAAAGAGAATCATCGAGTAAATTCATCGAATAATAAGATAAATTCCAGAATCTTTTCTCTTTGTTATCTCCAAAATAGTTATGATATATTTTTTCTCTATCAAAAAATCTCATTTCATAATATACATTAGAAATTTTTGTTATGGTCTTTTCCCAGTCCTTAAGAGTTCCAGCAAGGCCATGTAAAAATAACACAGGGTAATTATTGTATTTATTTTTAAATAAATTTAATGCCATTTTTATTCCTTAAAAAATATTTTGTATACCTTGTCATTTTTTTAAATTTTTGTCAATAACATGAGATAAATTGTAATTAAAAGGTATGATTTTATTATTAGGCAAAAATTCTTTAATTTTTTTTTCTAAAAGTTGTAAAGGATTTTCTTAAAATTTTGAGAAAACTTCATAATCGCTGAAAATGATTAAAACAATATTACTTCTTATTTTTTCCAGTATGGATGCTTGAAATAATTCCAGCAAAAAGACTGGAATAACTTTATTCTTCAGCGATTTTAAGAAAGTGTCAAAATTTTTGTGATTAATATATAGAAATATTTTTTTTAAGAGGAGGATTAAATATGAAGG
>DAONLM010000032.1:0-18442 GCA_035406685.1 Spirochaetota bacterium | reverse complement strand
TGAAGAATAAGATAGAGGATATGAGAGCAAGGAAGGTGAAATGGTATAAGGATAAGGATGAGAGGATACACCCGGATATCCCCTTCTACATCGATCAGGAAGTGTACTATTACCTTATTTTTGGCACAGATTTCTGCCTAAAACAGATTCAATTTCTATAGAAACAGGCATTTTTTAAAATTTTATCTTTTTATTGCTCTTTCTCCAAACTAATCTTAGGATAAGTCTATTTTCAACAAACAAATGATAGTTTAATTTTTTGACAAAAAAATTTTTTGAGTATAGAGTAAAAACTAAATTTTTAGTCTGGCATAAATTTACATAAAAAATTTTCTTTTATAAATATGTAAATATCTTGCCTTTATATAAATAATTTGCTATTTTTAAATATTAAATAATATTTAATCAGAGGAGATTTATAGGTGAAAAATTTAAAAGATAGAATAAATAATGAAGATGATAATAATTCTTCCAATAATCAAAATCAACCGCCACAGGGCCCCGGGAAATTTGTATTAATAGGTGTAATTATTGCAATAATGTTACTCTTATACTTTTTCTATTCCCAGATGCAGGATAATCATACTATCACTTATAATGAGTTTCTATATTATGTTCAGGGAGAAAATGGTAGAATAATCTCAGATATAAAAAAGCCCCTAATAATTTACGACAATGGGAAAATAACAGGTATATTTAGAAGAAATGACAATGGTATTGATACACCATTCGCAACAAGGATTCCCCCTATTCAGGATAATGGGGAACTTTACAATCTTTTAAGAAAAAATAACATTGTTTTTAAGGTAGAAAGTGATCAAAATTCTTTTATATCAGTCTTTATACTGAATATATTACCAATTGCTCTACTTGTATTTTTTATATTTATAATGTTTAGACAATTTCAGGGAGCTGGAAATAAGGCATTTTCTTTTGGAAAATCGAGGGCAAAGAGATTTGATCCAAAGGATAGAATTACATTTAATGAGGTAGCTGGAGTAGAAGAGGCAAAAGTAGAACTTCAAGAGGTAATAGAATTTTTAAAAGATCTGCAAAGATTTACACGTATTGGTGCAAAGATTCCAAAAGGAGTTTTGCTTGTAGGACCTCCTGGGACTGGTAAGACTTTATTGGCAAGAGCAGTAGCAGGGGAAGCAGGAGTTCCATTTTTCTATATGAGTGGATCTGACTTTTTAGAATTGTTTGTTGGTATTGGTGCATCAAGGGTAAGAGATCTTTTTGATCAGGGTAGAAAAAATGCCCCATGTATTCTCTTCATAGATGAGCTTGATGCTGTTGGAAGGGTAAGAGGCGCTGGATATGGAGGTGGACATGATGAGAGAGAGCAGACTCTTAATCAGTTACTTGTAGAAATGGATGGCTTTGATCCGAGCCATGGGGTCATACTTATTGCGGCAACAAATAGGCCAGATGTTCTTGACCCAGCCCTTTTAAGACCGGGAAGATTTGATAGACAGATAGTTGTTGATAATCCAGATATTAAAGGTAGAGAGGAGATTTTTAAGATTCATACCAAAAAGGTTGCCTTATCCAAGAATGTTGACTTAAAGAAATTGGCAAAGGCAACACCTGGTTTTTCTGGTGCTGATATTGCGAATATGGTAAATGAGGCTGCTTTACTTGCTGCAAGATTAAAAAAGAATAGAGTTACTATGGCAGAATTCGAAGAGGCAAGAGATAAGGTACTGATGGGGGTTGCAAGAAAATCAAAGTTGATTCCTCCAAAAGATAAAAAGATTACAGCATATCATGAGGCTGGGCATACGATAGTAAATATTTTTACAGAATATTCTGATCCAATTCATAAGGTCTCTGTTATACCGAGAGGGATGGCTTTAGGTATAACTTCTACTCTCCCGGAAAATGATAATTATCATCTTTCAAAATTAAGAATACTGGATGATATTTGTGTACTTATGGGAGGCAGAGCAGCAGAAGAGATAATGTTTGGAGATGTATGCACTGGGGCAATGAATGATATAAATAGAGCAACAGATCTTGCAAGAAAGATGGTGACTCAGTGGGGTATGTCAGAAAATCTTGGCCCTATTACCTATGGTCAAAAAGAGGAGCCAATATTTATAGGAAAAGAGATTGCAACTCATAAGGATTATTCAGAAAAGACGGCTCAAATAATAGATGAAGAGATAAAGAATGTAATAATGTCTCAATATAAAAGGGCAAAAGATATTTTAATTGAAAATAAAGATAAAATGATAAAACTTGCTGATACTTTATTTGAAAGAGAGACTCTTGATAGTGAAGAGATATATAATCTATTGGGAATTAAACCAAAAGATAGTAATGGTGAGGGAGATACAGAGAAAAAGACAGAAGATAATGAGTAATATTTGTAAATAAATAAAAGGGGAGATATGTCGTTAAAAGTATCAATCTCTGGGATAAGAGGAATAGTAGGTGAATCTTTAACTCCAGAGGTTATTTTAAATTATACCTTAGGTTTTTCAAAAATTTTAGAGAATGGGGCAATTCTTATTGCAAGGGATTCAAGGCTAAGTGGTGAGGCAATTCTTAATCTTGTAAAAGGGGCTTTAAATCTCTGTGGTAGAGATGTTGTTGATATTGGTATTGCACCTACGCCAGTTGTTCTTTTTGGTGTTGCCAATAATAAGAAAATAGCTGGTGGAATTGTTATCACTGCAAGCCATAATCCAGAGCAATGGAATGCTTTAAAACTTGTAAATGGAAATGGAAAATTTATATCTCAAATAGAACTCGATAAGATAAATGAATTCATTAGCAAAAAAGATTTTACTTTTGCTTATTATAAAAATATCGGAAAATGCTATTTTGATGACTCTATTATTAATTCTCATAAGAATCGTATATTTGATTTTATAGATATAGATAAAATTTATAAAAAAAAGATAAAGGTAGCAATTGATACTGTAAATGGTGCATGTGGAAATTATGCGATTGAATTCTTAAAAGATCTTGGATGTGAGGTTTTTCCAATTAATACAGAACCAACAGGAATTTTTTCACATCCAGCAGAACCAAATCCAGAGAATTTAAAAGAGTTATCTGCAATGTGTAAATATAATAAAGTGGATATGGGATTTGGCCTTGATCCAGATGGGGACAGAGTGGTAATAGTAGATGAAAAGGGCGATGTTCTATCGGAAGAGCTTACTCTTGCAATAGCAGTAAAACACTATTTAGAAAACTATAAAAAAACAAATGTTGTTATTAATCTTAGTTCATCAAGAATAGTGGAGGATATTGCGAATGAGTATGGAGCCTCTCTTTTTAGGGCAAAGACGGGCGAGATTAATGTAACAGAGATGATGGAAAAATTGGATGCTACAATTGGCGGAGAGGGTAATGGTGGGGTTATACTTTTTGATATTAATAAATGCAGAGATGCATTTGTTGCCATGGCTTTAACTCTTGACTATTTTGCTAAAAGAGGAATTAATATTTCTACTCTTAATAAAGAGTTGAGCAGGTATGTTTTATTAAAAGAAAAATTTGAGATTAAGGATATAGACTTTAATATTATAGAAAATAAAATAAAAGAGATTTACTCTAATGAAAAGATAGATACCACTGATGGCATAAGGGTTGATTTTAAAGACTCATGGGTATTGATAAGAAAGAGTAATACAGAGCCAATAATAAGAGTTTTTGTAGAGGCAAAAACAGAAAAAGATGCAAAAGAACTCATTAAAAAAATTAAAGAATTAATAGACTTATGAAAAAAATATTTTTTTTATTTTTAATGGTGAATTTCACTCTTTTTTCCGATGACCAGAATCTTGCAAGATATTATCTTGTAAAGGCTAATGAATCTTTTAAAAATGGTGACTTTGAATTAGCAATTAATCTTTTAGAAAAGTCTTATGGTTATTATCAGTATTATCCAGAATATTACTATTTGCAAAATCAATTATTCGATTCAAAGAGAGAGAATCTTTTTAAGAAAAATATTAATGCTCAAAAAATTTTGCAGTATATTGATAATCAATTTTTTATAAATAAATATACAATGTTAAAAGATTCTTTTCTTATCTTTAAAAAGACTCTTGATTATACAAATAGTAGTAAAGCATTTACAAAAATTTCTGGTTTAGAGAATATAGATCTTCTTGATGATTATCTTGGTTATATGGAATTACTTGCTAACTTAAAGGATTATGATAATCTTGAAAACCAGATTAATCTGGCAAAAAGTAGATATGAGTCCCTTGAAATCGAGTTTTATTCTATTTTTGCTGACGTAAATAAAAAGAAATTTGATGTTAATAAGTTTAACGAAAAAATAGATATCTTATATGCAAATTCTTACTCAAAAGCAAAGATATTGTATTTAAAGACATTTTTTTATAATGATGGTGTTAATATAAGGAATCTATTCAATGAATATAAGAATCTAAAGAATAACAATGATCTTGACAAGATTTATTCAAAAGATATTCTTTTTAATTTAATAAATAAATTTTCTTTTTTTAATAAGTCAGAACAGAGAGAACTTTTAAAAGAATGGATTGATATAAATGGGTTGAATGATGTAAGAACAGAGGATATTTTAAAAGATTCAAAGATTCTTAATTTTATAAAGAATGATAAAGAATTTTCAAATAAATTCTTATTATTTGATGGGATACGGTTGAAAGATATTGATAGGGACAGTAACTGGGAAGAATTTTATGAGTATAAAAATGGCAATTTGATTTTAAATATATTTGATAGCAATCAGGATGGACTTTATGAATCAAAGATAGAATATAGTAATAGTCGGATAAAATTTTATTATGAATATTTTAATGAAGGGAATGAAAATTATAAAAAATATAATTTTAATGTTAATGATAATTCTATCAATTCTCTGGAATATTATATTAACAATAAAATAAAGAAAAGAGTCAATCTTATAAAGTCTTCATTTAAACCAGATATAAATAAATTTAAAGGGATAAAGGATAGCGAGATTGTTAACTTTATAGATAATATAGAATATTTTGATCTGTATTACAGTGTAGAAAGATATAAAAATGGGAGGCTTCTTGTAAAATTAATAGATAGTAATAATAATAATGTTTTTGATATAAGAGAAGAGTATAATAATGGCATAAAGGAAAGAACTGTAAAAGACCTTAATGAAAATGGTTTTTTTGAACTTATTGAAAATTACTCGAATGGTAGGCTTGCCACTATTTTTTATAGCACTGACGAAAGTAGTGGAAAATATGATTATAAAGAGATTATTTCTGAAAATAGAATAGTTAAATACTGGGATACAAATTTAGATGGCATATTTGAAATATCTGTTGAAGAGGGACCTGATTTTATATTGACTAAATTTGATATAAATTTTGACAGTAATTATGATATTATCTATGAGAAGAAAAACAATGTAACAAATGTTTATAGAGTAATAAAAGGTGAGTCTAAATTGATAAATTCTTATAAAGAAGGGGATATGGTAACAAAAAAGGGATGGATTATTGCATCAGTAAAAGATATTGATAAAATAGAGCTCCCGGAAAATATAGATCTTGTTGATAAAAAAAATTTAAACGGATTTTTTTATCATAAAGATAAAAAGTACTATTTTGAAAATGGAATAATAAAAAATCAGTATATAAACTTTGTAATGTTTTTATTGGAGAATAAAATTTATCTTATTGACCAGATGGGGGCAAAATGAAAAATAGATTTATTATTGTTTTAATTGCTATTTTGTTAATTAATTGTAAGAGTATAATAAATAAGGAGCATTATGAAAATAAAAAAATTTCTTCCAGAGAAAAAAAGATAGATAATATAAGGCATAATTTAGATAGAGGTAAAATGGATCTATTTGAGGCATATATTTTGGTAAAAACGGAGATTGATAATGGCAATCTTGATGAGACAGCGGATATTGAATATAAAACATTTCTAACAGATATTGTGGGGTGTATGAATTCTAAACTGGAAGAACTATATAATAAAAAAGAGTATGAAGAGGCATTAAAATATGCATTTAGTTTGAAGGCACTAAATAGTGAATTAAAGGTTAATCTTTCTGATATATACAGAAATTACTTACTTCTTATAGATAATTCGAGTGACGATTTTACAAGACTCAGTATTAAAAATGAGATGGCTGAAAATAAAATTTTTACAACAAAGGAAATTTATGATTTTTTAATCTATTATTACAATCTGAATAATATAGCACTTTTTATATATAATTACGATAAGTTTATTAAGATATACCCTTCCTTGTTAACAGAATATCCGGATTTAAAAAAGATAAGAGACTCTTTAACAAATTATCAGACAAAGATTAATTTTGAGAATACCATAAAATCAGTAGTAACAGTGACTCTTGATAGAGGTATAAATATAAAAGAGGGACAGGGATATTTTGATAAGATGATAGGGACTGGTTTTTTCATAGATGATAATGGATATATTCTTACAAATCATCATGTTATAGCATCTCATGTTGATCCTAAATATGAGGGGTATAGTGCTGTCTATGTATCCACTTCTAATAATGAGAGTGAAATACCGGCAACTGTTGTTGGCTATGATAAGGTATTTGATCTTGCATTACTTAAGATTCCAAAGAAAAATTATAATAAATTGATTTTAGGCCGTTCTCCAGAGATGAACCTTGGGGATAAGGTTTATGCAATTGGTAATCCCTTAGGCATAAAGAATACTGTTACTTCTGGCATAATAAGTAATAAAGAATTATATCTTTTTCAGCTTGGAAGGGCATTACAGATAGATGCGGCTGTAAATCCGGGGAATTCTGGTGGACCTTTACTCGATGAGAATGGCCAGGTTGTAGGCATAGTGTTTGCAGGACTTCCTCAATATCAGGGGATAAATTTTGCTATTCCTATTCAGTGGGCGACGCTCACTCTTCCAAAACTTTATAAAGGTGGCGAGGTTAAGAGAGCATGGATAGGGGCTGGTCTTTATAATGAAAATAATAAGGTTCTTATATACTATCTTGTACCTGATGGGGCTGCTAAAAAGGCTGGCATTATGGAAGGAGATTATATAAGAAAAATAGATGGCAATGAGGTTAAAACAATAGAAGAGGCTCAGGAGATACTTGCATGGAAAAGATATCCCATGCTTGTAAATATTGAGATAGAGAGGAATGGCGAAATTTTAAATAAGATTGTTAGAATTGAGGAAAGGCCATATCTACCTTTTGAAAAGATTGTTCAAACAGATACTCAAAGAAGAATTGCAAAATTAATATTTGGCATAGAGTTAGAATATTATAGTAAGAGTTTTTTAACAAAGAAATTTAAGATTTTAAAGGTGTATGATGGGATGCCGGGTGATAAGGATTTAAAACTCGGGATAGGAGATCCTTTCTATATATATGATATGAAATATATAGAAAAAGAGAAGTTTTTATATATAACATTTTTTATAAAAGATAAGAATGTTCCTATGATAGAGAGAAATTTAAGTATAAAAATATATGCTGAACTTACTAATATTCTTTAAAGAGATTATAGATTAATTATGAAATTCTCAATTTTTAAAAAATATTTAGCATTAAAGGATTTAATATTTTTTGTTATAATTATTGTATCTCAAATAGTGGGTGTAAATCTACTCAGTTTTTCTAACAATAAATTCTTAAAAGATCCTTTGCTTTTAGCCACTTTTCAATACTTCATATTTTTCTTGATCGTTTTTATTATATGGAAAATCGATACAAGAAATCTCTCTTTTATATCAGATGAAAACTGGTTTTTTACCCTTGGTAAGGCTTTGATGCCTGCAATAATTTCATTTGGCATTGCGTTTATATCAGTGATGTTGATTGTTTCAATTATCGAATTTTTACCTTTTCCAGAGTTTATTAAAAACTGGGTTAAAATACCAAATCAGGGATTTGTTGAGATATTTGATAATATAGAAAGTAACAATAAATATAAGGTGATTATCTGGTTTTTTTATATAATAGTAATTGCCCCAATCTCTGAGGAATTTATTTTTAGAGGTTTTTTACAGGAATCTCTTGGTAAAATTTTTAAGAAATTTAATTTAGATATAATATTGTCATCTGTTATATTTGCATTATTTCATATTTCATCACTTGCAAATGCGATCTATTCATTTATAGTGGGATTCTTTTTAGCATCTCAGAGAAAATATTATAGGTCCATTAATATATCTATCTGGATTCATGGTCTTATAAATTTTACCGGTGTTGTTTATGGAATACTATTAAAATATTATCTAAATAAATTAAATTTATAAAAAAGGAATTAATTATGAAAAATATCGAAGGAGTAATATTCGATCTGGATGGTACTCTTATAGATAGTGAAAATAACTATTATCTTGCAGACAAAAAACTTTTAGAAATGTATGGAATAGATTTTACAGAAAAGATGAAAGCACAGTATATTGGAACTGGAAATCTTGATATGATGAAAAAGATAAAAGAGATTTATAATATACCTGATTCAGTGGAGTTTTTGCATAAAAAGAAGAATGAACTATATCTTGAACTCGCAAGAAGAAACACAGTGGTATTTCCAGAGATGAAGAAATTGCTTGAAATTTTAAGAGAAAAAGATTATAAAATAGCTCTTGCGTCTGGTTCATCAAAAGAGGTAATAGATGAGATAATGGTTTTAACCGGATTAAATATCTTTTTTGATGCGATTGTTGCCGGAGATGAGGTTGTTAATAGTAAGCCAGCACCAGATATCTTTATACTTGCTGCAAAGAGACTAAATATAGAGCCAGAAAGATTGCTTGTTATTGAAGATTCAAAGTATGGAGTTGAGGCTGCTAAAAACGCCGGAATGTTGTGTATCGCAATCCCATCAATTATTGAAGATCCATTTCCAGAGATTTTTTATAAAGCTGATTTTTTATTTAAAAATGGGATGAAAGATTTTCAGAAAGAGAAGGTTTTAGAATGGCTTGAATGTTGTAAAATAGAAAAGAATAATTAAGAGTGAACAATGAATATTTTAATGATAGCATCAGAATGCAAGAAAATAGCCAAAATTGGTGGACTTGCAGATGTTGTTTATGATTTATCCAATTCTCTTGTTAAAAAAGAAAATAGCGTAAAAATAATTATCCCTTATTATGATATTATATCTATTAAGGCAGATTTCATAAAAAAAATGGAAATCGAATTTGGAACAAAGAAATTTAGCATAGATATTTACAAAGAGAATTTAAATGGAATTGAATTGTATCTTGTTAAATCAAAGGAATTTTTTAGTGGGAAGAATGGAACTATTTATATTAATAGCCCTCCTGATAGACCATTTGAAGATGATGCAAAGAGATTTGGCTTTTTTTGTAAGTGTGTTGCAGAAATAGTAAAGAATAGCAAAGAATTTCAAAAAATAGATGTTGTTCATTGTCATGATTGGCATTCATCTCTTTTTTTATTACTTTTGAAATGTGATCCAGAATATTCTAAATTGTCTAAAAAATTAAGATCATTATTTACTATTCATAATTTAGATTATCAGGGTATAAGGCCATTCGAATTAAAAAATGATAATGAATTTAGATCATTCTCAAGCTGGTTTCCAGATCTTTATGATAGACTCAAAGAGAAAAAGAATATTCTTAATCTTATCGTTGATCCTAAAAGCAGTGATTTTTGTATAAATCTTATGAGAACCGGCATTAATTTAAGTGATTTTGTTAATACAGTTAGCCCTACTTATGCAAATGAGATTATAAAAAAAGATGATATTGAGAGAAGTTTTTTTGGTGGAAGAGGGCTTGAAGAGGATTTAGGTAGAATATTTTATAAAGAGAAGAGACTTGCTGGAATTCTTAATGGCATTGATTATAATGAAATAGATTCTAAAAAAGGGAAATTCCCTTATGATATTGATATTGCAGAATGGCATAAAATAAGATACGAATACAAAAAATATATTATTGAGAATTTAGAAAAAGAGATAGAAAAAATAGCTTTTAAAAATAAGAGAAATATTTTAAAAAAGGTAAAGAGTATAAATAAAAGGGATTGGATTGAAAAACCTCTTTTTATCTCCATAACAAGGGTTGTTTCTCAGAAATTAGGTATTCTTTTTGAGAAAGTGACTGATAGATTTGTATATGAGGAGATTTTAAAAAAGAATTTGAATTATATAATAATAGGAAATGGGGAACTCGAAGATAACCTTCAATCTTTAAACAAATATCCAAATTTTATTTTTATTAATGCATTTGCCCCAGAACTTGCAAATGATCTTTATAAATGTGCGGATTTTTTTTTAATGCCTTCTGATTTTGAGCCATGTGGCATAAGTCAACTTATAGCACTTCGTTATGGGACTCTTCCTATTGTTCATGATATTGGGGGATTGCATGATACTGTGAAAAATATGGATACTGGTTTTAGTTATTATGGAACGAATAGATTGGCAACAAAATATTCTTTAATTCAAACCATTGAAAAGATAATTTTCTATTACAATAATGAAAAAGAATTTTTATATTTTATGCAACAGAATGCAATGAAAGAGAGATTTAGCTGGGATAATTCTGTTGAAAAGTATATGAATATTTATCAAAAAATTAGTGGGACAGGATTAATATGTTAAAAATAACAGACGTTGAGTTTTATAAAAGTTATTCTCATTTGAATATAGATAGTATTGACAATAAAGATATGTATGAGTTTGCCTTTATAGGTAGAAGTAATGTTGGGAAATCGAGTCTTTTAAATCATCTTTGTAATAGAAAAATTGCTTATGTTTCTCAAACTCCTGGAAAAACAAGATTGATTAATTATTTTCTTATTAATAAGAAATTCTATTTTGTGGATCTGCCGGGTTATGGCTATGCAAAAGTTCCAAAACAGGAAAGAATAAATTGGGTTAAATTTATTGAAAGATATCTTTTTGATAATCCGAGGTTAAAATGTCTGTTTTTATTATATGATTGTAGAAGAATCCCAAATGAGTATGATAAGATAATTGCTAACTGGGCTAAAACTTTGCAAGATACAGAAAAAATTTATATTCTTACAAAAGTGGATAAGATTTCAAAAAATGAATTAATAAATCAAAAGATTAGAATTGCACTTGAATTGATGGTAGACCAGCGATATTTTTATTATTATTCTGTTACAAAAAATATAGGTAGAATTGATATTTTAAAAAAGATAGAGGAGATATTAAAAAAATAGAGATTAACAAGAGGTATATCTTTTTGAGAAATTTTAAGTTAATTTTTTTTATACCAACAAAATTTTAATTTGTAAGTTATCCAGGATCGATTATATGAAAATTAGTTCCTATGAATGCTTTTAAAGCATCTTTATGATGTTGATTTTTTATTTCATTTTCAAAAAAATCTATTACTTTATTTTTAAATTCATTAAATCACAACTTCCACCTATAATTTAAATATTTTTTCTTATAACCACTTTATTCTTAAAGTGGTTATAAAAATTATACTTATTTTATCGTCGTTACTACAAATAGGTTGGAATTTTATGTTTAATTTTGCCTCTTTCATAATTTTATTGGCAAATTTATTATTAATCCTGATGCAAAAACATAGAATTCTCCTTCGTAACTACTATATAATATCATATCTTTATATTATATAAAGTGATATTACAAATAAATTACAATTAATTCGTATACACTAAAATAAAATCATTTATTACATAACTACTTTATTTATAATTAAGTTAAATCATTTTTTGTTGATTTTTATGGGGGAAGTTGTGATAAAATAAAATTCTTTGAGTATAAATTAATGCAAATCGCCCCAATTATTACCCTCTTCAATCGAGGTCTTTAATTTCAATTCAAAGTTAAAATCATTCTCCATGGCATTTTTAACAATATTTTTTACGATCTCCTTCTCTTCATAAACAACATCAAATATTAACTCATCATGAACCTGTAATATGAGTTTTGATTTTAAATTATTTTTTTTGAATTCATTATAAATTTTTACCATTGCAATTTTTATTAAATCAGCAGCACTTCCCTGAATCGTTGTATTTACTGCCATTCTCTCGCCGTATGCTCTATCTGTTTTATTACTACTATTTATTTCAGGTATTGTCCTTCGTCTGCCCCAGTATGTTTCAGCATATCCTTTTTCTCTACACACTTCTTTTAATTCTTCTATGTAGTTTTTTATGCCAGAATATTTTTCAAAATATTTATTTATAAAATTTTGAGCATCTTTTCTTGGTATATTAAGATCTTCTGCAAGAGCAAATGCTGACTGACCATAAAGAATACCAAAATTAACGGCCTTTGCAACACCCCTCTCTTCTTTTGTTATTTCCTCGATATTCTTATCAAATATCAATGATGCTGTTTTTTTATGAATATCCTCATTATTATTAAATGCTGCCATCATATTTGGATCTTTTGAAAATTCTGCAAGTAAAAATAGTTCTATTTGAGAATAGTCAGCACTTATCAAGATATTACCTTTCGATGGAATAAAAGCCTTTCTTATTCTTCTACCTTCTTCTGTTTTTATTGGTATATTTTGAAGATTTGGCTCTTTACTCGAAAGTCTACCTGTTTGAGTTCCGGTTTGCATATAGGTAGTATGTATCCTTCCAGTATTCTTATTAACCATTTCTGGCAATGAGTCAGAATATGTTGATTTTAATTTTGATAGCATTCTATGCTCTAATAAAAGACCAGGGAAAGGATGAAGAGTTGATAATTTTTTAAGAACATCAACATCAGTAGAAGGTCCTGTCTTTGTCTCTTTTATTACTGGCAATTTTAATTTATTAAACAGTATATCTGCAATCTGTTTTGGAGAATTAGGATTAAAAATTTCATTAGCCATTTCTATTAAAGACTTATTTAGCTTGTCTATCTCTTCTTCTAATTCTTTTGAAAATGAGTATAGATATTCTTTATCAATATTTACACCAGTATATTCCATATCAATTAATATTCTCATAACAGGCATTTCAATAAGATAAAAAAGATTTTTCAATCTTTCATTCTGCTCAATTTTTTCTTTTAATATAGAATATAATTTATATGTAATATATGCATCAAGAACAGCATATTCTATAAGTTCATTTAAAGAGACATCCATAAGAGTCATTTTTTTTGTATCAACAACAATATCTTTATACCTGTTGAGTGTTAAGTTAAGATATTTTGAAGCAAGATCTTTTAGGTTTAGAATATTGTTGCTTGCATCAAGACAGTATTCTGCAAGCATTGTATTAAAAAGTTTACCCTTTACCTCTATTCCAAAGCTTTTTAAAAATTTTATATCAAATTTCATGTTATGACCTATCTTTAAAATAGATTCATCTTCGAATATCTCTTTTAATAAAAACTTTGTTTTTTCAACATATTCATCCGTAATATTTAAATTAGCCTCCTGTTGTTGAAAGAGAGATAGTTTTAAAGGTATAATATATCCATCTTCTCCCAGAGCGATCGATATACATATAAGATTATCATTAAAGCAATCAAATCCAGTTGTCTCTGTATCAAAGGCAAATTTTTTTTCATTTTTGATTAAATCTATTAGGTTCTTAATCTGATCTATATCTTTTATTAATTTAAATTTACTTATATCTATTTTTGTATCAACATTACTCTTTATACTCTCTTCAAAACCCAAAATACTCTTATTATATTCTAAAATTTTTTGTATAACGGTTTTTAGATTTTCTCTTTCAAGAGAAGAAAGAGCATTCTGTATATCGAGAGAAGCTACTTTAAAATCTTCAATATTTATAGCAAGGGGGATATCACACCTTATCGTTGCAAGATCTTTACTGAGAAATGCTTCTTTTTTTTGATTAATGAGTTTTTCACTCATCTTTTCTACAACTTTATCAATATTCTGGTAGATATTATCAAGACTACCCCATTGTGATATAAGTGCAGCTGCTCCTTTTTCTCCAATCCCTTTAACACCCGGTATATTGTCAGAACTATCGCCAAGCAAGGCAAAATAGTCAACGAGTTGAGATGGTTTAATCCCATATTTTTCTATGACTCTATTTTCATCAAAGATATCAAACTCGCCAGATCCAGATTTATTTGATGGACTATAAACATAGACATTTTTATCAATCAATTGTCTTAAATCTTTATCAGCAGAAAGAATTATAACCTTATGATTTTCACTAAATTTTTTTGCTATTGTGCCAATTATATCGTCTGCCTCATAACCATTTACAGATAAATAAGGTATTTTCAATTCTTTTAGAATATTGATAATACGAGGTATCTGTTTTTTTAAATCTTCTGGTGCTTCTGGCCTATTACCCTTATATTCTGGATATATATCGTTTCTAAAACATTTCCCTTCCCCTTCAAGAGCAACAAGATAGTAGTCGGGCTTTTCTTTTTGTAACAATGAAATAATATTATTTAAAAGTCCAAAGATAGAGGATGTATTTTCTCCACGGCTATTTGTAAGTTTTAGGATGTAATAGTATTTAAATATTATGCCAAACGCATCTATTAATAAAATTTTTTTCATCTCTCTCTTAATATTTTTCCTTCCCCAATTACTGCTAATGGATATGCCCCAAAATAGAAGGGAGAATTGTCCCATACAACAAGGCTTGCCTTTTTACCAGGCTCTATTGTCCCAAGTATATTATCTATGCCAAGTATTTTAGCATTCTTATAAGTAATAATTGATATAGCCTCCTCCTCTTTTAAGCCGGCAATTAAGAAATATTTAAGTGTGTCCCTTATATTATATGTAAGAATTACCGGATGATCTGTCATTAAACCAAAAAATGCCTTTGATTGTATCAGATATCTTACATTTTTATAATGAGAATGTTTTAACTCTACTTTATAATCCAGTGCCCCCAAAGGACCAAATACCACAGGGATATTATTTTCTCCAAGTTTATCATAAATCTCTTTATGAAAAACATCACAGGTATGATCAGCCGTTGCCTTTAAATTATATTTTTTTACAAGTTCAATAAGATATAGAATATCATCTTCCTTATGAACATGGACTTTGGCTATTTTTTCACCTTTTAAGAGTTCGAGTAAGGCTTTATCCTCACTGGAGAATTCAACTTCAAATTCTTCGTTAATTATTTTTTCTTCTTCTTTTTTCTCATCTTGCGTTATTTTTTTCTCATTTAACTTTTCTTCTAACTCTTTTATCTTTTTCTTTTTCTCAATTTCTGCTTTTTTTACTTTTGTTATTAAAGAATCAAATCTATTCTCAAGAAGAGCATAAACTCCCATTCTTGTATTTGGTCTTTCTCCTTTCCATTCTGTTGTACTTCTTGGGTTATATCCAAGAGCAAATTTATAACCGTATTCTTTTATAAGAGCCTCATCTCTATTTTTTGCAAAATTTTTTATTATAAGAGCCCTACCGCCAATTAAATTTCCACTACCTGGAACAACACAGCTATACAATACTCCAAAGTCAATAGCCTCCTCAAATGCCCTATCATCAAAATATATACTATTTAATGGGTTATTTAAAGGATTTATGTGCATGCTATTATCATTTACTTCGGATTCATAAGATGGTTCTCCCTGCCTATCCATTCCTATATGAGAATGAGCATCTATAAAGGCTGGTGTTACAATACCGCTAAAATCTGGTTTTAATTTGTTTCTACTAATATCAATTATTTTATCATCTTCTATTACTATGTTAACATTTTCTTTTTTACTTATGCCATCAAATAAAATAGAGGCATTTATTACAATCTGTTTCATTAAATTTTTATGCTCCTTTTTTTATTAAGAGTATTTTGATAGAAAAATATTTTAAAATATTAAAATTTTATATCAGGTGCTTTTTCTGCTCCACTCTGAGCCTTAAACATCTGTTTAGGCTTTGCATCACCTTTAAATAAAAAATTTGGAAATTTTCGTATATAAGTATTGTAATCCTGAACAGCCTCATTGTATCTTCTTCTCTCAACAGAGATTCTATTTTCTGTCCCTTCTATTTGTGCTTGAAGTGCTAAAAAATTTTCATTTGCCTTTAATTCTGGATAATTTTCAGTGATTGCCATTAATCTTGAAAGAGCACTGCTTAATTCACCCTGCATCTTTTGAAATTTCTCAAAAGCAACTGGATCTTCTAAAACTTCTTTTGTAACAACCATCTGGGTTGCCTGACTTCTCATTTTAATAACACTCTCCAGTGTCTCTTTTTCATGCTTTGCATAACCTTTAACAACTTCTACTAATTGAGGTATGAGATCCATTCTTCTCTGATATTGATTTTCAACCTGAGCCCATGCTGCATTTACAGCCTCTTCTTTTTCTACAATTGTATTATAAATAGAGATAGGATTACATCCTATTAAAACAAAAGATAAAATAAGAATATTTATTAGATATATTTTCTTCATTTTTTCCTCCTCGTAATTAACTATATACTAAAAAATATAAAATTTCAAGTTAAAAAGATTAATTTATTGAATAAAAAATATTAATTTTCTTCTTTAGAATTGAAAATTGTAAAGTCTCCTCTAAAAAATTTTATGATTAATATTTAAATAAAAAAATTTTTAATCACTAAAGGGATTAAAATATAAAAAGCTAAAATTACGATTTAGTGAAAGATTGAAAAAAATGTTTTTGTAATATACCAATAATTTATTATAATGTTGCCCCCCGAGAGAATATCTATTTTTATCACATGGGATATCTATATTTCTGCAAGGGAGAACCCTATAATACATAGTGGGATATCTGTTGCAATGAAAGGGGATATCTGTATGTTTCGATAGGGATATCCCCTTAAATTACCAGCTATATCTGAATTATATAAACACTATTTTATAATATTTGAAAATTAAACTAAATATCTCCTCACGTCATTGGATAAATATTAGCAAATAAAATAAAAAATCTTAATTATTCTTTCCTAAATAGTCTATTGATTCTAAAGCTTCTTTTCTAATCTTTTCACTATAAATTTTACTTATATTAATATCTGCTAAAATTTTTATTACATCTGAGTAATAAAAACTTTTACCTTTTGCAGTAGTAGTTAGAGCCTTGATATAAGAAGAGATAAAACTCTCTGGCTGTCCCTTTGAGTCAAAATTATATATTTTTATCAATGTATTTAAAAGATCGTTTTTATTATTATCCTCTATTAAACCATTAGCAATTATATCACAAACTTCTCTCTTTACTGTATAATCATTATCATAATGAAGAATATTTATTATAAAATATCTACCACTCTCTCCACCTAATTTTCCAAGTAAAGTTACACATAATCTTCTAACATCAGGAAAATTATTAATAACTCTATTACTACTTGTATCAATACTAACAGTTCCTTCATTAAGAAGAAATTCAATTATCTCTAATAATTTATCATCTTTTTCACTATATTTTAATTCATCATATTCTTTTAAAATATTGTTTAATACATTTAACCTTGTCTCTCTTGTCCCTGATTTTACAAGATAATAATAATTCTTTAATTTTTGCTCTCTTTTAATTTTTAATTCTTTATCATCATTAGAATACACATTTAATATTAATGTTAAAAATAGGAAAATCATTAACTTTTTCATGTTTAAATCCTCGAATTTAAATCAAGAATGTTTTTATTTACATTTTTATCAACCATCTTCTTCTCCAGAATTTCTAATAATCTTTCATCTGAAAGATAGCTTAGCCACATTCTAGTAAATGTAGAAGAATTTTTATACCAATTCTTTATAAAAAGATCATTATCCTCTTCTGCTAACTTCTTATTACTTTTTCTTAAGAATGTTTCAAAATCTTCTCTTAATATAATAGATTCTAAAAAATTAATCAACTCAAGTCTTTTATCTATTTGCATTTCATCCTCCTTTTAAAACTTACTTAATAAGTTTAATTCGTTTATTAATAAGCAATAACTGTGCCATATATCTATTAGATAAAATTTAATAAAAATTTGATTAAAATGTTTTAAATTTACATATTATTTAAGAAAAATAATGTTTATTTTAACAAAATTTTCTTTTGTAGACTATTTTATCGGTATAAATTAGAAAAAAATATATATAAAAATAAAAAAATATATATTACTTGTATACTTTTTAATACATTTGTTTTAAAAAATGTATTATTACTTTTTAATATATACTCTAAAATTACATACTTGAATAAAAAAACTATAAAAATGTATCATTCTAATCTATATACAATCTATTTTATGAGTAATATTTATACAAAATTTATTTTTATTGTGGTTCTCTATTTATGTCAAACATCCTTGATTTTGAGAAAAAATTTTTATAATTTACTTTATCAATATATAATTACGTTAAATTAATAAATATCATAAAGTATAAAAAATAAAAATCTAAAAAATTTTGATAACATACTTTTTTAATAATTTTTACTTCATATCAAAAATTCCAATAATAGTGGCAATCTATCAATAAATTCAAAATTTTTATTCTTAAAATAAAAAATACCACAGA
>DAONLM010000031.1:16572-18680 GCA_035406685.1 Spirochaetota bacterium | reverse complement strand
AATTTTATGACGCCTTATGAGGTTATAAAATATGCACTTCGTGATTGAATCGGTGATATAACAAAAAAAATTTAAAAAGTAAATTTATTTTTTCAGCAATTTTAAAAAAGTGTCAAAATTTTTGAGAAAATCCTTTACAAGTTTTTTTAAAAATTTAAAGAAAATTTGTATGAAAATAAAATCACACTTTATTTAATTATTTTATTAAAGAAAAATTTGCATTTTTTAAAAAATGAGATAAAATAAATTTATATAGTTAAGAAGAGAAATTCAAATTTATGAATTAGAATTCCGAAAGTATAAATGGAGAAATATTAATTTTTTAGGAATTAGAAATGAAAAAAAATATTATAATTTTTTATTTTATCGGTTTATTTCTTTATTTTTTAAATTCACTTGAATTTGATATATCAAAAGTTTCTTTTATAGGGATAAATATAAAGACAAGTAATATTAAAATAGAGAGTAAAACAGAGGAGAATCAGAGATACAATGTTGCATATTCTTCATTTTTACCAGAGGGTGGTATTTATTATATTGTAGATAAAATTACTGGGGTCGAAGCAATTATTCAAATTGGATATTCTGTTATAGAGGATTCTCCGTATAAAATATTTTTACCAGATAGAATTTTTAATTTTTTTGCATCAAAGTATGATAAGCCAGTTGATAATATATCTCTTTCTCTAAAATTTCTTGGATGGAATAGAGATAATGAAGAATCAATTTTTTTAGATGTTCAGAGTTTAATTGTAGAACCAGAAAAATCTCTTGATGGAATTAAGAAAAATGGAGATGATAAATTTTATATTCAAATTGGTTCGTTTAGTTTTTATCAGAATGCTTTACCTAAAATAACTGATCTTTTATCAATGCTTGAGTTGAGACCAAAATTTTATCTTATTAAAAAAGAGATAATTGTAAATGGTGAGAAAAAAAATGTTTATAGGGTATTGGCAGGTCCTTATACAGAGAGTATGGCAAAAGAAATTTCAGAAAGAATTAACTCCAAGAAAGAAAAATCAGTGATTATTCAGAAGGCTAAAAATATTTTAAAGGAGTAGCATTATGAAAAAAGTTTATATACTCTTTTTTTTCTTTGTATCTTTTGTTCTTTATTCAGAAAGATGGGTGGGTCATGCTGCTACATATCAATTAATGGAAGGTTCAGTTACCTCGTCTGGTGAAGTTTTTAGTCCTCAAAGTTTTTCTGCTGCTTGCAATGCCTTTAAAATTGGTGCAGAAATAAAGATTCTTAATGCAAGTAATGGTAAAACTATTACTGTGGTCATAAATGATAGAATCAAAAATAACTCTGGTTATTTTATACTATTGACTCCTGCTGCTGCAAAAGAACTTGGAATGGAGTGGCAGACTGGTATAGTTATTGTTGAAGGTAAATTTTCTGATATAAATTCTAATGAGATACTTGATATTGAAGGGCTGGTGTCAGAAAGAGAGATAGATAAAGAGTTAATTAAAGAGTTTCCAGAAATAAAATGGCCAGATGAGACTAAGGAAATTGATAAAAATGTAAAAGAGACGCCACCACAGGAAGAAAAAGATAAGATTCCGGATAAAAAAGATATAAAGTCTATAGATGAAGAAAAGATAGAAAAACCAAAAGAAGAAAAGACTAAAATACCAGAAAAGAAAAAAAATGAGATAGCAGATAATAATGATGTTAGTATTAAAACTAAAGAAAAAGATAAAGCTCCTTATGATGAAAATATAACAAAAATCCCACAAGAGAAAGATAAAAATATTTCAGAAGATAAAGAGGATATAAATATTCCGGTAAAAGAGAAGGAGAAGTATCCAAATAAGAAAGAGAAGGGGATATCTGAAGATAGAGAGGATATAAATATTCCGGTAAAAGAGAAGGAGAAGTATCCGAATAAGAAAGAGAAGGGTATATCTGAAGATAGAGAGGATATAAATATTCCTGTAAAAGAGAAGGAGAAGTATCCAAATAAGAAAGAGAAGGGGATATCTGATGATAAAGATGATCAAAATATTCCTGTAAAAGAGAAAGAGAAGTATCCGAGTAAGAAAGAGAAGGGGATATCTGATGATAAAGATGATCAAAATATTCCTGTAAAAGAGAA
>DAONLM010000031.1:0-16472 GCA_035406685.1 Spirochaetota bacterium | reverse complement strand
GAGAAGGGGATATCTGAAGATAGAGAGGATATAAATATTCCTGTAAAAGAGAAGGAGAAGTATCCGAATAAGAAAGAGAAGGGGATATCTGAAGATAGAGAGGATATAAATATTCCTGTAAAAGAGAAGGAGAAGTATCCGAATAAGAAAGAGAAGGGGATATCTGAAGATAGAGAGGATATAAATATTCCTGTAAAAGAGAAGGAGAAGTATCCGAATAAGAAAGAGAAGGGGATATCTGATGATAAAGAGGATACATATTTCCCAAATAAATTTAAAATGAAATATCCTGATAAAAGAGATAAAATAATATCAGAGGATATGGAAGAAAAAAAGAGCCCTAAAAAAGACTATTTTAAAATGCCAGTTAAAGAAGAAAAGAAGATCTCTATTGATGAAAAAGAGAAAGAGGTAAAGGAGAAAGAAAAAGTTATCTGGAATAGTGCTATGAGTAAAGGTGTTTATGTTAGACTCCTGACCTCATTTGATAAAGCTGAAACCGATAGACTATATAGAGTATTTAAAGAGATTTTGCCAGAACTTGTTGGTTTAAAAGATGGTAATAAATATATTCTTTTTATAGGTCCTTTTGCAACAGAAAATGTAAATGATGTTTTACTTAAAGTAAGAAAATTGGGTTTTAAGGATGCTTATATTGTTAAGTTTTAGTTTGTTATAAAGAATTGAGATATAAGCAATTTTTGTTTTAGATTTTCAAATTTAAGAAGGCTCTTTTAATCTTTTTACAATTGTGATATCACCAAATATTTTATGCTGTTGAATCAATATCTCTTGTTGTTTTACCAATTCTAATATTGCAAGAAATATACATATAATTTCTATCTTTGGCATATTTTCATCAATAACTTCAAAAAAATTAAATCTTTCTTTATTTTTTAATAGATTATGAATGTTTTTAATCTTTTCTTCAACACTATATTCAAGAACATTAATTTCATAAGGCATCTCTTCCTGTTTTGAATTAAGTACTTTTACAAAGGCACTGAGTAAATCTATTATTGAAATTGACTTCCAGTTTGATTCATCATCATTTTGAAGATCAAATAGCATTTTAGAATCTTCTCTTCTTGGTATAATCAAAGATTCCTCTGCTTTCATTTCAAGAATCCCGGCTGCAATTTTATATTTTTGATATTCCAGTAGTTTTTCAATTAGTTTTTCTTTTGTTTCCTCTTCCTCTTCTTCATATTCTACTTCTACTGGCAAAAGAGTCTTTGATTTTATTAATACAAGAGTTGCTGCCATTTCAACAAACTCTGCGATGTTATCAATATCTAATTGAACTAACATTTTGAGATATTCTAAGTATTGCTCAGTTATTTCTGAAATAGATATATCATATATATTGATTTCTGCATTTTTAATTAGATGAAGTAATAGATCAAGAGGCCCTTCAAAATCTTTTAATTTGACAGTATATTTTTTTTGAGCAGTTGTATTAGTTATTTTACTATCCAATATTTAAATCTCCAATTTTTTTTACGATTTGATTTTTATTTTCGGATATATGTTTTTTAAAATTATATTTTTCTTTTAAATTATCTTCGATTATATCAGAAAGTGGTATTAAGACAAAATTTCTTTTTAAAAAAGATTTATGAGGAATAGTCAATTCTTCACTATTATATTTTATATCTGATAGAAAGATTATGTCTATATCAATTGTTCTTGGACCTTTTGGTCTTTTCTCATCTTTTTTTCTTCCGATACTATGCTCTATATCTTTTAATATCCTTAGATTTTTTAAAGGATCTTTTATCTCTGTCCTGCAAAAAAGAGATAAATTTAAAAAATTGGCCTGTTCTAAATCATCAACAGGTTCAGTTTCATAAATAGGACTTATTTTTTCTATAACAAAGTACTTTCTTATATTCTCTATTGCTAATTTTAAATATTCCTCTCTCGGCTCAATATTTGAACCGAGAGAAAGATACATATCTAGGGACATATATTTATAAAATATCCTTTTGAGTAAATTTTTTATTTTGTTGTTGCATATTTTGTTGATTCTGTTTTGGTTGTTCTTCTTCTTTTGGCATTAAAATAGATCTTATTTTATCTTCAATTTCTTTTGCTATATTTGGATTTTCGATTAAAAATTGTTTAACATTATCTTTACCCTGGCCAATTTTTTTGTCACCATAAGCATACCATGACCCAGATTTTTGGATCAGATTGTATTTTAAAGCAGCATCAATTATAGAGCCCTCTTTTGATATACCCTGTCCATAATTAATTTCAAGTTCTACCTCTTTAAAAGGTGGGGCTAATTTGTTTTTTACCACTTTTACTCTTACTTTATTTCCTATTGCCTCTGTCCCATTGGAAATTGTCTCTATTCTTCTTATGTCGAGTCTCATTGACGCATAGAATTTAAGAGCATTTCCACCAGTGGTTGTTTCTGGATTGCCAAACATTACACCAATCTTCATTCTTAATTGGTTTATAAATATGACACAACAATTTGATTTAGAGACAACTGCTGTTAATTTTCTTAATGCCTGACTCATAAGTCGAGCCTGAAGCCCCATATGGCTATCCCCCATCTCGCCATCAATTTCAGCCTTAGGAGTAAGGGCTGCAACTGAGTCAATAACAATAATATCAATAGCCCCACTTCTAACAAGTTGTTCTACAATTTCTAAAGCCTGCTCTCCGGTGTCTGGTTGTGAGACATAAAGATCATTTATGTTTACCCCAAGTGCCTTTGCATATATAGGATCTAGTGCATGCTCAGCATCCACAAAAGCAGCAATTCCACCCATTTTCTGTGCTTCTGCTATTGCATGTAAGGCAAGTGTTGTTTTACCAGATGACTCAGGTCCAAAAATTTCTACAATTCTACCCTTTGGATAACCTCCAATTCCCATTGCAGCATCAAGCAAAAGAGAACCACTCGGTATAACATCAACATTAATAATTTTCTTACTACCGAGTTTCATTATAGAGCCTTTACCAAAGGCTTTCTCAATGTTGAGAATAGAAGACTCTAATGCCTTCAATTTCTCATTTCTTAATAAATTATTTTCCATAATTTCCCTTCCAGAAATTTCTAATAATGTTTCACTCATAAAAGACTCCTCTCTTTTTTAAATAGTTTATTAATTAATCACAAAAAAAGAGAAGAAATCCTTTACAAGTTTACAAAAAAATTACATTATTTTTACTTAATCTTTAATATATTTTGTAAATCTTATTAACTTATTGAGTTTATACTAAAAAAAAATCAGTTTGTCAAAATAAAATTACCAATCCAATAATCTTCTTTCGCCAGTTAATTTCTGTATTTCTGTTATATCTTGAGAAACCTCTAATGTGCCTCTGTAATTGCCATTATTATCATATATTGCAAAATATCTTATATATATAATTTTGCCATGAAGATTTATCCAGAAATCAGCATGAGACTTTTCTTTGTTTTTAAATGCATTAAGAATTCTATTAACAATTGCAATACTTTTTTGTGGATGACAGTTTTGTACTTCTCTTCCTATTACTCCTGGGCTTCTTGGGAATATTCTATCTTTATTATTTGAATAATATAACACCCTATCATTTTCATCTATAAAGGAGATATCAACCGGAAGATTTAAAAGTAATAAATTTATTTGCTCAATGCTTAACCTACCTGTATCAAGATTTATAAAATCCAGATCTATATTTTTATTTTCTTTCTCTTTTTTATTTTTGTCCAATAATTTTGCAATAGAAGCATCCCATAGATTACCCGGTTTTATCCATGCATATCCGATCTGATTTTCACCATTTTTTATTAATATCCAATCTGATATTGTTAATTTTTTTATTGCTGTTGGAAATAGTATCATCTCTTCTTTAAATATCATCCCATTTAATTCTGTTATTAAATCTTTTGATATTTGAAGTATAGAATCAAAATCATTTATTTTTATTTTTTCTTCAATATCTTTTAGCATTTTTCTTATCTCATCATGTTTTGCCCACATTACTTTTGATGGACCTGTAAATCCTTTTTTTTCAAGAAAAGGAAAGAGTTGATTCTCTTTTCTGGTATAATGTATATTAACATCTTTTAATTTATTAAAAATGTTTATAAATTCTTTAATAAGAGATTCATTATCTTTTTTATTTTTTATTTTTTTACTAACATTTTGATATGATTTTATAATCTTTTTTAACTCTTTATTTTCTGCCATATAAGTATGGACTGGATGTCCTGGCATTTTATGCATTTTGCCCTGTTTTTTTAGACTCTCTTCAAATACCGCAACATGCACATTACATAAATTCTGAATTTGTTCTATTGGGAAGCCCTCATTTATTAAAGCCTGCTCCATTTCTGCAATTTCTTCAGCACTAACATTTTTTATTAATTCTGAAAATCTTTTTTTGGCAGATTCGAAATTTTTTGTTTCGTGTAAATTTTTAATTATCTCTTTTAATATATCCTGTTTTGCTTTATCCATAATTACTCCTCCCCCATCCTAAATTTATTTACTGTTTCTAAAAATTTTTTAAAAATTTTATCCTCATCAAAAAGTTTTGCTTCTTTTATAATACCACCAGCCATATCACTATGACCACCACCAAAACCTATCCCATTTAAAACAATCTGAATTATCTGGGAAGCATTTAATTTTTCATTCTCACTTCTTATAGAAAAATTTATATTATTTTCATTTTTTGCACAAAGAACAACAAAGTCAACCTCTTTTAATGCAAGAAAAAAGTCGCCTAATATACCCAGTAAATTCTGATTGCACCCTTCTGGAAAATAGCAAAAGGCAAGTTCATTCTCTATTTTAATATTCTCTATTGCCTCTTTATAAAATTGTAAATCTTTTTGTTGAATATAGTTTCTTAATATAGAGTTTACGAGTCTATAATTTGATAAGGAATATAGATATGAATATGCTCCAATATCTTCTTCACTAACCCCTCTTGTTAAAAGTGAAGTATCCATATTTAAGCCTATTAATAAAGCAGTAGCGATTTCTTTTGGCATCTCTTTTTTTAACATTATATAATAAGAAAATATTATGGTTGAACAGGAGCCATAATTTGGTCTTATATCAGCAAATTTAACATCATCTGGTTTACTAACTTGATGATGATCGATAACCGCTATTTCGTCACCTATAAGATCAGTTACATTTTTATTTCCTTTACAACCATCGACAATTATTATTTTGTCAGTGGGTTTCATATCATATTCTTGAATAGGTTTTATATCTATGCCTAATTCTTTTATCATCATTCTTAAAGAGTCTCTCTGTATTTCACCTTCATATACAAGATAAGACTTTAAGTTGTAAGTTTTAAATAGATATTGAAGCCCATAAGCAGATGCAACAGCATCATGGTCCGGAAAATTATGAGTTTGAATATAAAAATAGTCCTCTTTTTTTAAGAAATTAATTAAAGCCATTAAGTCTTTCATATTATACACCTTTTTAATTTAGAGTTATGCTTATTATAAATTTTTTTTATTTTTTTATAAAGAATTTTTTAAAAAAAGTAGAAATTTTATTTTCTTACAAAATTTTAAAAATTAGACTATCTTTTTATTCATTACTATTTGTATTATTGTTTCTGCTATTTTATTTAAGGGTCTAACTAATTGAATATTATTTTTTTCTATTGCTACCTTTGGCATGCCAAATACAATCGAGGTCTCCTGATCCTGGGCAATAGTAATACCACCTTTTTTAAGTATAAGCCCAATGTTTGTTGCTCCATCCTTGCCCATGCCAGTCATAATGCATGCAAGTGTATTTTCTCCAAAAACGTCTGCTGCTGATTCAAAAAGCACATCTGCTGATGGTTTGTGGCCATTTACTGGTTCTGAATCATCCAATTGAACCACAGTTGCCAGTGCTTTCTTTAAAAATTTTATATGCCTGTTGCCCGGTGCAATAAGAATTCTACCCGGTTTTACAATATCATCATTATTAGCCTCTTTAACTCTTAATTTACATATTTTATCAAGGCTATTAGCAAATTCGAGAGTAAAACCTGGTGGCATATGCTGAACTATTGCTATTGGTACTGGAAAATTTTCTGGAAATAATGGCAATATCTCTCTTAAAGCATTTGGTCCACCAGTAGAAATTCCTATTACCACAATGTGGATATCTGGTATTCTTTTAATAGGCTGAAGATGTGACTCAATATCTATTTTAGGAACAGTAATTGGCTCATATAATGGCTTTAAGTTTATTATCTCTTCTTTCTTCTCATTTAATATAGACTTATATGATAATGGTTTTGCCAGAGCATGAATCATTTCTATTAATTTATTTCCTATTTCATCAAGGTTTACACCTGGTTCTGATGGTTTTAATATAAAATCAGAGGCACCGAGTGCAAGGGCTTCGAGAGTGATTTTAGCCCCTTTTTTAGCATGTGCGGAAAGAATTATTACAGGAGTATTTATTCCTAATTTTTGCCTTTCCTGTAAGAATTCAATGCCATTCATTTCTGGCATTTCAAGATCAAGTATTATTATATCTGGCTGTAACTTGTCTAGTTTGTTTAAAGCAAATCTACCATTGATTGCTGTGCCAACAACTTCAATTAAGCTGGATTTTGATAACTCTTTTGTTACTAAATTTCTTATTAAAGCAGAATCATCCACAACCATTACTTTAATTTTTGATTCCATTATTTTATTTACCCTCTTTTTTCATATATAAGCATGCTTCTCCAATTTTTGTAAATATAAATTTTGTGTTCATACCAAAAAGTGATTCAGAATGACCTATAAATAAATATGAATTATCTGCCATAGATTCATAAATTCTGTTAATAACTTCAACCTGAGCCTTTGCATCAAAATATATTATTACATTTCTACAAAATACAATATCAAAATTTTTTAGTCCAGAATCATATTTTAGATTATGATAATCAAATCTTATCATTTTTTTTAGATCTTCTATTATTTGATATCCATCTCCTATCTGGATAGTATATTTTTTTAAAAGAGCAGGCGGAATTCCACCTACTTTTGACTCATGATAAAAACCCTCTTTTGCCTTCATTAAGGCATTAAAAGAGATATCTGATGCTATTATTTCACACTGCCAGGAAGGATCAAGTTTTTCTTTTACTACCATTGCAATGCTATAAGGTTCTTCACCTGTAGAGCAACCAGCACTCCATATTTTTATCTTTTTCTCTGTTTTTCTTTTCTGTAATTCTGGTAGAATATGGTTTTCAAGAGCATAAAATTGAGTTGTATTTCTAAAAAAACTTGTGAGATTTGTTGTTACTGCATCTAATAATACTTTTAATTCTTCTGGCTCTTTTATTATTTTTTTGTAATATTCATCAATATTATTTAGATTTGTCTTTTTTAGTCTATCTTTTAATCGACTCTCTAATATAAGTCTATTCACTTCAGTAAAATTTATACCTGATGAGTCATAAATAATGTCTCTAAATTTTTTAAAGTAGTAGTCTTCTAATTTTTCCATTATTTAAAATCCTTTTTTAGTATAGTGAATTTTTTTAAAAATGTCAAAGTTTTATGATGAATAAAATAATCTATTTTTTGACAAAATAGAAAAATTATAATATAATAAGTATATCTATTAATCCAAGTTCACTGTTTCAATTCTTGAAAGTTTTGTTTTATTTTTTCCAAATAATATAGTAAACTCTAAAAAATAAGGGAATAATATGCCAATATTAAAATCGAATAGAAATTTAAAAATAGACAAAGGGACACCTTATTTATTAGGTGCTCATGTTTATCATAGTGGAACCAATTTTGCTCTTTTTTCAAAGAATGCAACAGATGTCTATCTTTTATTGTTTGACAAAGCATCTGATAGTGAACCACATACTATTATTCAACTTGATAGTAATATAAATAAAACAGGGGATGTCTGGCATATATTTATTCATAATATAGGTCATGGACAATTGTATGGATATCTTGTGGATGGACCTTATTGGCCACAAAAGGGGCATAGATTTAATGTTAACAAGCTACTTCTGGATCCTTATGCAAAAGGTATTTGTGGGAAGTATCAGTGGGATAATCCAGCATCATATAGCTATATTGTAGGGGATAGACTCGGGGATCTTTCTTTTAGTAAAGAAAAAAATTTTGGCATAGCTGGAAAGTCTGCTGTTGTTGATAGTGCAATATTTGATTGGGAAGGTGATAGGCCATTAAATATACCAATGAAAGATACAATTATTTATGAAATGCATGTTAGGGGATTTACTAATGATCCATCTTCTAATGTTAAAAATAGAGGGACATATCTCGGCATAATTGAGAAAATTCCTTATTTAAAAGATTTGGGTATCACTACCATTGAACTTCTGCCTGTTCAGGAATTTAATGAAATGGAGAATATAAAGACAAATCCAGTTACTGGCGAGAGACTCAAACAGTATTGGGGTTATTCTACGATTGGTTTTTTTGCCTGTGATTCGTGGTATGCAACAGATCAGGATGGGGTTACTGCTGCGATTGAGTTTAAAAAGATGGTTAAGGCTCTTCACAAGGTTGGAATTGAAGTTATAATAGATGTTGTTTATAATCATTCTGGTGAAGGTAATGAATATGGACCAACTGTTAGCTTTAGGGGGCTTGATAATTCTATTTATTATATGCTTGATAATGGTAGACATTATAAGAACTACTCTGGTTGTGGCAATACTTTGAATTGTAATCATCCGGTTGTAAAACATCTTATTCTTGATAGTCTCAGATACTGGGTAATAGATATGCATGTGGATGGCTTTAGATTTGATCTTGCTCCTATTTTAGGAAGGGATGAGAATGGCAATTGGGTTCCAAGTTACTCTATTTTGAATGAGATAAGCAATGATCCTATTCTTTCAAATACAAAAATAATAGCAGAAGGGTGGGATGCTGGTGGTTTGTATAAAGTGGGACATTTCCCCAAGAGATGGGCTGAGTGGAATGGGAAATTTAGAGATGATATAAGAAGTTTTATAAGAGGGGATAATGGTAAAGTAGGGGATTTAGCAAAAAGATTGACCGGAAGTGCGGATTTATTTTATTATGGTGGGAGAATGCCTCATCATAGCATAAATTTTATTACTGCACATGATGGTTTTACTCTAAATGATCTTGTATCTTATAATGAGAAACACAATGAAGATAATGGTGAAAACAATCTTGATGGTGAGAATAATAATTTAAGCTGGAATTGTGGGGTAGAAGGGGAGACCAATGATCCATATATAAACGATTTAAGAGATAGACAGATGAGAAATTTCTGGACACTTTTAATGATAAGTCTTGGAACACCTATGATATTGAGTGGCGATGAGGTAAAATTTTCAAAAAAAGGTAACAATAATACTTATTGTCATGATAATAAATTAAACTGGTTTGATTGGACACTGCTTGATAAGAATAGAGATTTTTTTGAATTTTGTAAATACATGATAAGATTTAGAAAAAATCATCCAGTGCTACGAAGAGAGAATTTTTTTACTGGTTTTGATACTGCTGGTAATAATATTCCTGATATTAGTTGGCATGGTGTTGAGACTAATAAACCAGATTGGGGATATTATTCTCATTCACTTGCCTTTATGCTTGATGGCTCAAAGGCTGAGACTGGAGCTTCTTATAATGACAATAATATATATGTAGCAATTAACTCTTACTGGGAGGATCTTGATTTTCATCTTCCAGAGCCTGGTAGGAAAAAAATGTGGTATCTTGTTGTGGATACTTCAAGAAAGGACGGCTTTTATGATGAAGATAAAGCATTGAGGGTAGATACATCTGTTATAACAGTAAAGGCAAGAAGTATTGTTATTCTAATAGATAAATAGTTTTATTTATATAGAGTCTTGAATGTAGCGCCTGCTATTATTGTTATATTTATGCTAAATGAATCCCCAAAATCCCATTGATATTGATAATCCCCATTATTAGTCCAGTTTCTATAAAATCTTGAAGTATAATCAAGATAATAGAATCCAAGTCGGGTCATAACAAATAAACCAACTTCATTATTTAAAAATTTTCCTATTTCAAAATTCAATAGGACCGGTACTATTATACTATTGTTATTTATATCATCTCTAATCACAATTTTATTTATAGGGCTCTTATATTTTTCTTGTGAAGTAAAACCAAATAAGAAGGGTATGAAGGTAAAGCCAGTTTCAATATAAAAATTGTATTTATCATCTAAGTATCTAAAATTAAAACCAGGCCCAATATTTACATTATCAATATTATAGCTGTCTTTTGGTTTATCAAGATTACTCGAATATATCTTGAAAAATAAAAAGATGGTATCAACTGTCCATTTAAAAAAGAATTTTTTTCTATATCCAAATACAAAGGAGAAATTTAGATAGGCATTATTAAAAAATTTAGGGGCATTAATTTCGAATGGTATAGATAAACCAACTCCAAAGCCATAAAAATTATCTTTATATAATTTATAATATTCAAGATTGTAATGATATGTTATACTATTTTGATAATTGTTTTTTACACTTGAAATATCATAATCATTTGTAACATCCTTGTTCAGGATATTGTGGTAAAATAAAGAGTAAGATATCCCTATTTTAAAAAATAAGAATTCCTCACTTACAAGATTAGAGATAAAGTTATTTTCATTTATAATTTCTTTTTTATCAGTAAGATTTTTTTCTAAAATTTCTTTTTCTATTAGTTTAAGAGTATTTAAGAAATCCCCCTGTAAAGTATTTAAATCTTTATTAATAAATTCTTTTACAATTAGACTTTTTTCTTTTTTGACATTAATAACTTTTACTGTTACTTTTGTTGTATTATCTATTTTTATAAAAAATCCAGTTAAAATAATAGATATATTTTTAAATTTAGCATTTTTTATAATATCATCTTCTTTTGAAATACCCAATTCTATTTTATCAAAAGTATCGTCAATTATAAAATTCTCTCTCTCTTTAAAAAAGTTAAAGGCAGTATCATATAACATATATCTTATATAATCTTCTTCTTCTGATAATGAGGCATTTTTTAAAGGAACTATAAGTATAGATATATCTCTATTTTTAGAGAATATCAAAGTAGGGGCTAAAAGTAGTAATAAAATAATAATAGATCTTTTCATCTGTTGCCCCCTATTTTTTTACTATTCCATTTAAATCTATAACCAAATCCAAATTGAAAAATAAATTTAAAAATCGACGGTGTATAATCTAAATTTTGAAATTTAAATCCTTCAATCCAGAATGGAGAGATTATTTCTAAAAAAATATCCTTATAAAAGAAGTATTTAAAATTAATCTCCATATAAAAAGGAAAATTAGAAGGAAATATCTCATTTATATTTGAAGGTGAAAGAAATGAGCCACATTTAATTGAAAGATTTATATTTTTTATTGGAGAAAAAATAAATTTTAAATATATAAAAAGAAGAGAGTATTCCATATCTGTATAGGAATATTTATAATCATAATAATGATATAGAGAATTATAGATTTCTTCCCTATTAAATTTAAATACCTTCTCAAAGTTATACCTAACCCCACCAGAAAACAAAAAGAATCTATTATAAAACCATCCCCCCATTTCTAATAGACAATTGATAGAATATGTATATATTTTGTCATTATATACTATAATGTTATTTTTATCATAGTCTATTGTTAAAGGAGAATTAAAAATAGAAAAATGAGAAAATCCAGTGGCAAGATAAAAATTTTTAAATGAAAAATCAAAATTTATATATACCGGAAAACCATATCCGAGTCCTGCTTCCCATGTTGTAGCAATATTGGTAAGTATAAAGCCGCTACCAGCTGATAAGAGAATCTCAAAATCTCTATTTTCTTTTATTGTGTCTCTTTTATCAGAGACTTTTTTAGAATATTCTTTAATATTTATTGGTTTATAATATTTTTTTATATTTTCTATGATAAAATCTTTGTAGTTGGTTAAACTATTTAATAAATCAGCAGGGTTTATATAAAATTCTTTTGTGTAAAAATAGTCATCAAATATATCATACATTCTTACTTGAATAAGATATATGCTTTCTCTGTTTATGATTTGTAAATCTATAATACCCCATACTTTTGTTATTAAAAAGAATTTCTCAAGATTTTTTGAATTGTCAAGGTCAGAAAGATATTTTTTATATAATATCCATTCACTTTTAGGTATACTGTTTATAAACTTTTCTGCTATGAGAGTATCAAGAGCACTTTGTGTCTCTTTATATATTATTTCATCAATTGTATTTGAGATAATAACATCTTTTTCTAAAAGTATTATATTTTTACGATAATATTCTTCACAAAATATAGAGGAGAGATTAATAAAAATAATTATTACAAAAAAAATTCTTTTTATATTCACATTTTATATTTTATCATAAAAAAGTCAAAATTTCAAAATTAATTAAGCATTGATTTAACATTTTCTAAAATTTCTATTGTTAGATCTTTTTCTACAAGTTCTATCATTCTTGATTCAACGAATTCTTTTGCTGTTTGGCTAAAATTCCCAGCAGTTACACAGACAGCCTTATCTATCTTTTCCTCTTTGAGTTTATTATATAGACTTCTTAGTGTAAAGTCACCAACAGTAGTTACAGATCTTAAAAATAAAAAATAATAAAATTCAACAACATTTCTTACTGTAAATTCAAGATAAATTTCTAAACTATTATCCTGTAACATCTGAATTTTTGTAAACTTTATTAAGCCATTTCTGTTACAATGTTTTGTAAGATAGTATTTAATAAATAACTTACATAAATTTGTTAATTGATTAACAGAACCGAGTAAGTATTTTTCTAAAAGACTATGTGATTCGAGTTGAGAGTAAGTTTCTATCTTTTCTGCTATATCTTTATATTGAGGATTTAATTCATAAAGTTTTTTCCATGTTGCAATGGCATTTGTCGTATCATGAATAAATAGATAACTCTCTGCAAGTTGATAGTATGCCTCATATAGTTTTTCTTCATCTAATTTATTAGATGTTATTGCATTTTGAAACTCTTCTATGGCTTTAAAAAATATCTTTTGTTTTTTATGAATATTCCCAATAAAATAGTTTATTTCTGCTGCATATTGTTCATTATTTTTTATTTTGGAGAAATATCTTATTGCATCATCTGTTCTATTTAGGCTATAGAAACTATATCCTAAATAGTATATAACATCTGAGTCATTCGGATTATTTTTAAGATATTTTATAAATAGTTCTATTGCATTCTTAAATCTATTACAATAAAAATATGTTATACCAAGAAATTTTTCTACCTCCTGATTTTCTGGATCTAATTTCATAACAATATTGAATAATGCCAGAGCCTTTTCATACTCTTTTTTCTCAAGTTCATATTTTGCAAGAAAGATGTTTGCCTTTAAGTTCAGATTATCTTTCTTTTTTATTAATAAATAGTATTTTTTTGCCTCTTCTTTATCTCCTGATAATTCAAAGGCATTAGCAATTTTTAGTAGTATCTCTGTTTCATTTATATTTTTATCTATTCCTGCCTTATTTAATAGAATCATATACTCTTTTATTGCATTTACATAAGCCTGAACTTCTACAAGAGCATCTGCAAGGCTTTCTCTTACATTGTGTTTATCTGGCGAATTTTTTAATATTTTTTTATATTCATCTATTGCTAAATAAATTTCTTCTTTACTTTTTGGTTTTTCTTTTTTTTCTCCTTTAATTTTATTTTCTTTTTTATTTTTATTATTTTTATCTTTTACAAAAAAAGATATGATAATAAAAACTATTATTAAAATTAATAAAATTACAAATAATATTGCCAGTAAAAAGTCCATTTAATCCTCTATTTTTTTAAAAAAGTTATAATTATTATATCATTAATTTTCGAAATAAAAAGAAAAAAATAAAAATAAATTTTTAAGAGAATCGATAAAATAGCCGAAAAATATATTACAAACTTGTAAAAAATCAGGGGAGGATGTAAAGTGGCACTTCCAAAGAGTATTGGTATAAAATTATATGATGGTTCTTTTGTCCCAATTATAAATGAAAATGAGGTAAAGAGTAAAAAGGTAATTCTTACAACTGTTAGGGATAATCAAAAAAAGGCTATAATAGAACTTTATGAAGGAACCAGTGATAAGTGTATAAATAATGAATATCTTGGTAAACTTGTTATTTCAATAGATAGACCTACCAAAAAAGGAGAGCCCGGGATCGAGGTTCATTTAAGATTGGATGAGAATGGGATGCTATACGCAAAAGCCTGGGATGCCGAGAGTGGACAGGAGAGTGCAATAAAGATAGAACATTCAAAAAAGAAAAGAATATTCCCAGAAACTTTGAGTGATCTTGAAATAACTCAACTTGATCAGGGAGATACAAAGAAAATAGATAACTACACAAATGGCTCTTCTGCTTTATTAACAGATTATGAAAAAAATGGCAATTTTATGAATATTATAAGAGTTGTTTTAATTGTTTTAATTGCTCTTGTTTTAATTGCATTGATTGGATTTGGTGGCTATATGCTTTATGATAAAGTAATTAAAAATTTTATTGCTAATATCCCAAAATCTACCACTACTACGACAATTGTAACAACAACTACAGTTAAACAGGCAGTAGCAACAACTACAACCATTAAAAAGCAGATTACCACAACAACTACGACAATTCAGGAGATAAAAGGTAAGAATAATTTAGAAGGGAAGAGACATTATGTACGATGGGGCGATAATTTATGGAATATTTGTAAAAAGTATTATAAAGATCCGTGGTATTATCCAGCACTTGCAGAGGCAAATGGTATTAGAAATCCAAGATTGATTTATGCTGGGACATATATTATAATCCCACCTAAGAATACCTTGAAAAGATGGGATTTTAGTAGATAGTTTATTTTATAATGTTTTTATATAAAGTTAGAGGCTATTTTAAATTAAATAGCCTCTATTTTTTTTTGTAAAATAATTTTTTCTGAATATATTTTTAAAGTAAAGAAAAGATAAAATAATAATCTTGAATATTTCTTTATATGTGATAAAATAGAAATCAAATAATTTAAGGAGGAAGCATATGAATAAAATTATAATTTCTGGAATCTGCATTTTGGTATGTTTCATAATGTTTATTTCAGGGTGTAAAAAAAGTAGCTTTACTGAAAAAGATATTATTGGAGATTGGGAAGCAATTAAAGGTGACTATGAGGCAATAACTTTCTCAAAAGAAGACAATCTACAGAGATTTTATACTTATTTAAACGGAAGTCTCTTTACTGATGGTACATGGGCTATTATGTCAAATAAGGATATTATACTGAAATTAACCACGGGTGAGAATGAGGTATGGAAAAATGTAAGAATTGAAAATAAAGTATTATCTATTGACGGTGGAAAACAAAAGTACCAAAGATTAGAAACAGTTCAAGAAAAAATCGATGAACTGATTTCTTTACTGGGATCTATAGAAGAAATTAATTTTTCAAAAGCTGTTGATACGGAGTTTACTGGCAATTTTGAAGAAGCCGAACTAAAAAAGATCAAAGGAAAAATGATTAAGGCGATTATAACATTAAAAACTGAAGATTATACAGATTTATCAAATGCAGAAAAGAAAATTGTTGAATTGTTAACATCAAGGGGATTTACCCCATCTAAATATATGAATGAGATGGAATCACTCTATGAAAATGGACCTATGAAAGTGCTTATAATACAGAAATCCCCGCTTAATTATGACCCTGAAACTGATGCCTCAATTTCAATAAAAGGTAAAACAGCATATTTAGAAATTATATGTGGGGTTGTTGAGTAATTTTTTTAAAAGCAGTATTATGCATACTTTTTATCAAATATTAAAACATTGTTATACCATGATCAATCCACATTGATATAATGAGCAAAGTTTCACAAATATAACAGATACTTTTTACAGGATTATATACAAAAAAACTATGGTTTGCCAAAAATCAGCATTAAACAAAAGATATTAAAAATCTATTTTTTAAAAAATCTTTTAAATTTTTTATAAAACTTGTAAAGGATTTTCTCAAAAAATTTGTGATTAATATATAGAAAATATTTTTTATTATTGGGGGTAAAAATGTTACAATTTGATTTTGTCATTGATGATGATTTATTTGGTAAGATTAAAATTTTAATGGAAAAAAATAATAAGGGGTTATCAGAAATAATAAGAGAGGTAATAAATACAATGCTGCCTTTTTTGAAAAAGAAACATTTAACAGAAGAGAGAAGAAAAAGAGATTATCCCTGTGTGAATGCGACAAAAAGGGTAAGAGTGTTTCTTGAAGAAAGGGTTTATAATGAATTAAAACAGATACACGATACTTTAAATACTTTTAGTATCGCTGTATTGATAAGAGAAATATTGAAGTTGTATTTTGATCTTATAGAAAAATATGGGGTTGATGGGTTTGAGAAGAGGCTTGAGAAGGTAAAAAATAAGATAGAGGATATGAGGGCAAGGAAGGTGA
>DAONLM010000030.1:0-18815 GCA_035406685.1 Spirochaetota bacterium | reverse complement strand
AAGTAAATTCTAAAAATAAAAAATTTTGTCAAACTAAAAAATTTTTGGTATAATAACTTTACATAAATTAAAAAATATTTTATTATATATGAAATTTTTTCACTTGGGATTTTATATGAATAATGTTATTATGTTTGTTCATCAAGGGAACCAAGATTATTTTAAAATAGTTTTAAAGCAAGCAAAAAAGACAAATGAGCAAAATAAAATTGTTGTTATTGGTAATAGATCTTTTAAAAAAATAAAAGGCATTGAGTTTTATAATATTAAAAATTTCAAAAATTCATTTTCTCAAATATATAAGCATTATTCGCCAAATCCTTACAACTTTGAATTATTCTGTTTTGAAAGATGGTTTATCATAAAAGACTTTATGATAGAAAATAAACTTGATTATGTTTTTGCTTGCGATTCTGATCTTATGATTTACGCAAATTTATATGAAGATATTTCTTTATATAAAAATTATCTTGCTTGTTTTTGTTCCACTCATTATCAGGAAAATTTTAGATGGTCAGCTTCTGGACATATCTCATTTTGGACACTTGAAGGAATTAAAAAATTTTGTGCTTTTATTGAAGAATATTATACTACTGACAAAATCAATATCCTTTTTCAAAAAGTGAATTATCATAATTCTAATAATGTACCTGGTGGAATCTGCGATATGACTTTATTATATTTATTTTATTTAGAAAATAAAGACCATATTAAAAATTTGTTGATAGTGGATAATGATCATGCTTTTGATGACAATATAAATGTAAGTGAAAATTATTATAAAGATGAATATGAATTTAATTTAACAAAAAAAGTAAAAAATATTAAATTTATCAATAAAAAGCCTTATTGTAATAATTTAATATTAAATAAAGATATCAATTTTAAAGTGTTACATTTCCAGAATGGAGCAAAGAATATCATAAATAATTATTACGATGCGGATGGGATTTTAGAAATTATTCAAATAAAAATTCTTTACTCTTTAAAAATTTTATTAAAAAACATACTAATAAAAATTAAAAGCCTAATTAAAAGTGTATTAAATATACTCATTATGTTTTATCGAAGAATTTTTAATAAAAACTAATATGTTTTTATGTTTGTGGTGGTTTTGATTTTATTAAAGTTATCTATATTCTTCAATATATGTAAATATTTTTAAAGTTTCTATCAAAAGTCTGCACCTCTAGCAACTATCTGTTTGTGATAATTTTAATTATATTTTATCTGCTGCATCTTTTTAAATAAGAGATAATTAATATTTAAAAATATTTAAAAAAAATTAAAAATTAATCTTGACTTTTACTATATATAGTGTTATTTTTAGAAAGAATAGTAAATAAAACACTATATATAGTGTTTAAGGTAAAATAATGAAATGCCCATTTTGTGGTTTTATAGAAGATAAAGTTATAGAAACAAGGGAATCCCCTGATGGAACTAATATAAGAAGAAGAAGAGAATGCCTTAAATGTGGCTTTAGATTTACCTCTTATGAACAGATAAAAGAAAAACCTTTAATGGTTATAAAAAAAGACAAAAGAAGAGAGATTTTTAGTATTGAAAAGTTAAGTAGTGGAATATATAAAGCAATAGAAAAAAGGGCAATACCGCAAAAAAAAGTAGAAGAACTTGTTAATAGTATAGAAAAAGAGGCCATGTTAAAGGCCGGTGAGGATATGGAGATAACATCTGAAAAGATAGGAGAAATGGTTATGGAAAAATTAAAAGAGCTGGATAAGGTTGCCTATATAAGATTTGCATCTGTTTATAGAAAATTTGAGGATGTGGGTGAATTTATAGAAGAAATAGAAAAAATAAATTAAAAAAATATAAAATAAAAAAGTAAATTTAAAGGGAGGGAAGATGAACAACTGGCGACAAAATTTTTTAGGCATAGACAAATCAAATAACAACAACGAGCAAAGAGTGATAAAACATGTAATCAAAAGAGATGGACAATTAGAATTCTATAATCCTCAAAAAATTTATAATGCAATCAATTCTGCTGCGGTCGAATGCGGCATAAATGATCCAGAACTTGTTCAAAGATTAACAGATCTTACAGAAAAAAAACTTAAAGAATTTATGTCAAAAAGACATAAAAATTCTGCTCCAGCGATAGAAGAGATTCAGGATATAGTAGAGACTGTGTTAATTGAAGAAAAGCAAGTTGCAATAGCAAAGGCTTACATTATTTACAGGGAAAAACATAAAGTAATAAGAGATTCAAAAAAATTAATGCTTGATATAGATGCTACAATGGAAGGTTATTTGAGTCAATCTGACTGGAGAGTAAATGAAAATTCAAATGTAAATTACTCTCTTGGCGGCTTGATTCTTCACAATTCCGGTACAATAACAGCAAATTACTGGTTAAAAAATATCTATCCAGAAGAAATTGCAGAGGCTCATAGAAATGCGGATTTTCATCTTCATGATCTATCCATGTTTAGTGGTTACTGTGCTGGATGGTCGTTAAGACAGCTAATACAAGAAGGACTTGGTGGGGTTCCGGGAAAGATAAGTTCAAAACCAGCAAAACATCTTTATACTCTTGTATTTCAGATAGTAAATTTTCTTGGTATAATGCAAAATGAATGGGCTGGTGCTCAGGCTTTTTCCAGTTTTGACACATATTTAGCCCCTTTTGTTAGAGTGGATAAACTTTCATATCAGGAGGTTAAACAGGCAATTCAGAGTTTTATATTTGGAGTAAATACACCTTCTCGATGGGGAAGTCAGGCTCCATTTACAAATATTACTCTTGATTGGGTAGTCCCAGATGATCTTAAAGATAAACCAGCAATAGTTGGTGGTAAACCATACGAAAATTATACTTATGGAGATTTTCAAAAAGAGATGGATATGATAAATAGAGCATTTATTGAAATAATGCTTGAGGGTGATGCAGACGGAAGAGGTTTTCAATATCCAATACCAACTTATAATATCACAAGAGATTTTGAATGGGATACAGATAACGCCAAATTATTATTCGAAATGACAGCAAAATATGGAACACCTTATTTCCAAAATTTTATAAACAGTGACTTAAATCCTAATGATGTAAGATCAATGTGTTGTAGGCTTCAATTAGATAAGAGAGAATTAAGAAAAAAAGGTGGTGGACTTTTTGGAGCAGATGAACTTACTGGTTCAATAGGGGTAGTAACAATAAATTTACCTCGAATTGGCTATTTAACAAAAACAAAGAGGGAATTCTTTGAAAGACTTGATCATTTTATGAGACTTGCAAAAGAGTCTTTGGTAATAAAAAGAAAGGTTATAAATAGATTAATGGAAAATGGGCTTTTCCCTTATACAAAGAGATATCTAAAACATTTTGATAATCATTTTTCTACCATTGGAATAAATGGAATGAATGAATGTCTTTTAAATTTTATGGGGAAAGATATAACAACTCAAGAAGGTAGAGCATTTGCATTAGAGGTTCTTGACTTTATGAGAAAGAAACTTGCAGATTATCAGGAAGAAACCGGTGATCTTTTTAATTTAGAAGCAACTCCAGCAGAATCAACAAGCTATAGGCTTGCAAAACACGACAAACAAAAATACCCAGACATCATAACAAGTGGGGATAAAGATCCTTATTATACAAACTCAACTCAACTACCTGTTAATTATACCACAGATATTTTTGAAGCACTCGATTTACAGGAAGAGTTGCAATGTAAATATACTGGTGGAACTGTTTTTCATGGATTTCTTGGAGAGGCAATAGAAGATTGGAGAACATGCAGGGATCTGGTAAAAGCAATCGCATATAATTATAGAATTCCCTATTTTACAATTACTCCTACTTTTTCTATATGTCCTGTTCATGGTTATTTAGCAGGAGAACATTTTTACTGTGAAAAGTGTGCTGATAGAGAAAGAGAGGAGATTATGCTTGAGATAGAAAAATTAAAAAAGTTAAGATCAGAACTTGCAAATAAAAACAATTAAATAAATATTTTATTAGGAGAGAAAATATGCAAACATCAATATTTGATGAGAGTTTAGGTAATCAATCGATTACAAATAAAACAGAGATTTCATATAACTCGATTGAGGAGATTGATAAACGAATTGTCGAATTAGAAAAAAAACTAAAAGAGGTAAAAGGAAAAGAAACTGAAGTATATACAAGAATAGTAGGATACCACAGAGATGTCAAAAACTGGAACAATGGGAAAAAAGAAGAGTATAAATATAGAGTTACTTTTGATATAGAATTAAAATCAATAAAAGAGAGACTAGACTTAGCAAAAAAAGATAATTCAAGAAATGAAGAGAATATAAACCAAAAAGAGATTGCTTTTTATAAGGTTTTTCATAGCCATACATGTAGAAATTGTCCACCAGTGTTGAATTTCTTAAAAACAGTAAATATCCCGGGCGAAGAGATAGATGTGTTGAATGAGATTGGATTTAACTCTGCAAAAAAGTATAATATAATGTCAACTCCTGCTGTTGTCCTATTTGATAAAGAGGATAGAGTAATTACAATAGTAAATAGTTTAGAAAAATTAAAAGAAATTTTTAAAAATTAAAAAGGTAGAAATTGAATTTCTTTGGTTTTCAAAAAACAACATTAATTGACTATCCTGGTAAATTAGCAGCCACCATTTTTACTGGTGGCTGTAATTTAAGATGCCCGTTTTGTCATAATAAGGAACTTGTAACAGAATTAAAGAATCAAACACCGATTGAATGGGAAGATATATACAATTATCTTATAAAAAGAAAAAATATTCTAAAAGGGGTATGTATTACTGGTGGTGAACCTCTATTATATGGAGAAGAATTAAAAGAGATAATAAAAGATATCCATTCATTAGGTATGAGCGTTAAAATAGATACAAACGGCACATTACCATCTATTCTCAAAAAGATTGATGCTGACTACATAGCAATGGATATAAAAACATCTTTGGAAAAATATTCTATATTAGGGTATACTGGAAATGATAATTTAATAGAAAACATAAAAGAATCGATTTCTTATATAATTAATAGTAAAATAGAACATGAATTTAGAACAACTGTTGTTCCATATATAGTAGAAAAAGAGGATATACTAAAAATCTGTTCTTTAATAAAGAATTGTAATATTTACTATCTTGCTCAATTCAGACCATTTAATACACTTGATGAAAACTATTTATCAATACATCCTTATCCATTATCTATTCTTGAAGAAATGAAAGAAATAGCTATCGGTAATGGTATAAAATGCGAACTCAGAACAAACTATGCTGTAACCAAGCAATAATTTCTTATAAAAAATAGTTTTTGATAAAAAAAAGAGGCTCTTATTTAAAAGAGCCTCTTTTTATATTTTATTTAAGCATTAACCTTTTACTGCACCACCAGTCAATCCAGAAATTATCTGATTCTGTAAAGATAGCCAGAGGACAACTATTGGTAGAGATCCAAGGACAGAACATGCTGCAAACACACCAAATCTGGACTCCTGCTGACCGCTCATAAAAAATCTTAATCCTAAGGGAAGGGTATAATTGTCCTGACTGGTTAACACTACCATGGCAAGAACAAATTCATTATATATACCGACAAAAGAGAGTATTGTTATTACTGCAAGAATCGGTCTAACAAGAGGTAAGATTATTGTTATAAATGCCTGCCAGTAAGTAGCACCATCTATCATTGCAGACTCTTCGAGTGCCTTTGGAATAGTGTCAAAATATCCTTTTACAAGCCACATATTAAATGGAATACCACCTCCAAGATAGATCAAAATTAAACCCAATTTTCTATCAATTCCTAATGCCGGTACTATATTTCCTAAATACTGCAACAAAAGATACAACGCTACCATTGCCATTGTACCAGGAAAAACCTGAACAGTAAGAATTATCATTAATCCCACTTTCTTACCAGCAAATCTAAATCTACTCAATGCATAACCAGCCAAAGCAGTTACAGAAAGCTGAATTAAAGCAACAGCACCAGCAATAATAATAGAATTTATAAACCATTTCAAATAAGGGAATTTTGCATCCTTTGCATTTGGCACTTCTCCAGTAAAAAAGCATGCAAAATTGTATAAAGAGGTTCTAACATCATAAACATATCTTGACTTATAAGTGTTGGCCTCAATTGAATAATCTTCAAAAAGTTGAGACATTACACTTGAAACCTCTTCTTCAATTTTTGACATCTCTTCCTCTTTATTCCTAATCTTATCCTCTATATCTGAAATAGATTTTTCTATTGAGGCTTTCTCAATTGGTCTTTTTACTGCTGCTAATTTCTCTTCAAGAGTAGCCTTTTCTTTATTAAGAGATTCTATATCCTTCTTTAAATTGTTATAAGGTTCTTTCTTTTTATTTTCCCATTTTTTTATAGCCTCAAGGTAAGCATTATAGGTATTACCCTTGCCATTTCTGTAAACCCACTCTTTTGCTTTAGCTTTAATCTCTCTTATATCTGATTCTTTTGATTCTAAAGAAGGGATTATCTTTTTGTTAGACTTTTCATATTCTTTAATCTCATCTTCTGTCTTACCATCAAAAGCCATTGTTATTCTATTTAGCACCTTAATCTTACTTATCTTATTTGCACTCTTGTCTGCTATTGCCCTATCTATCCATGAATTAAAATCAATAAAAGGTCCAAATATTGCCTGGTTTGTTCTAAAACCAGCGGCAACAAGATATAATATAGGCATTAGAACTATCAATGCCACAAATATCAACACAATGTGTGACAAAATTTCCTTTACAATGTCAAGCCAGGTTCTCTTTGACTTACGCATTTTCTACCTCCTTAAATGTTCCTGTTACCTTAAAATTAAAGAAGGTTATACTTCCTATGATCAAAAATACAATAATAGCAATTGCAGAGGCAAGCCCATAATCTTTATTCTGCTCACCAAAGGCAAGTTTATATGTATAAGATATCAATATATCTGTATGACCAGGCAATATTCCAGAAGCCATAACAGGACCACCACCAGTCAAAAGATATATACCAGCAAAATTGTTAAAAGAGAAGGCAAAAGAACCAACAAGCATTGGTCCTAATGCGATGAGTAACAATGGCAATGTTATCATTCTAAATTGTTGAAATTTCGTAGCACCATCAACATCAGCAACTTCATATAAGGATGCATCGATTGATTGTAAGGCACCAAGTGAGATTATCATAAAGTAAGGGAATGATAACCATAGATTAACTATTAAAACGCTTATTCTTGCCATTGTTCCATTAGAAAGCCAGGGCACCTGAATATTAAAAAAGTTATTAATGAGTCCAAAATGTTCGTTTAGAAAACCCTGCCACATCAATATTGATACGAATCCAGGAATAGCATAAGGAAGAATGAATATTGCTCTATAAATATATTTACCTTTAAAATCACTTGAATTAAAGACAAGAGCCAATGCTAATCCCATAGCAAATGACATAATAACAGAGCCAGCTGCCCAAACAATTGTCCAGATAAAAACTCTAAAGAATGGAGTGGTTATACCCTTATTGGTAAATATCTTTGTAAAATTATTAAATCCTACCCATACAGAATAACCCATTTCAATAGGATTATTATAATCTATATTGGACTTCTCTATCTTTTCTATTTTTATCTTCTGTAATTTAGGGAATATACTTCTTTTTATCAAAGATATATTCTTGCTTTTTCCCTCATCTGATAGAAAAGAATTATTTTTAATAGATGCTATATTATTTTTTATATATTCTCTCTTAAACTTTCCTATTTTACTATTAAACTCACTTATTTTTTTATTTATCTCATTTATATCCTTTTTTAATTTATTTAAATCTTGTTTATTTACTTCTTCTACCTTCTTATCAATAATAAAAGAAAGATCTAAATTTTGAATACTGGAATTAATATCTGTCTCTTCATCTACTTTAGAAATCAAATAAGCCTCTGCTTGAGTATCCTTCTCCAATCCCATTCCATAATCAAAAACATCCTCTCCTTCAAAAAAACCTTTAATATTTAAAGAATACTCTTTCCAGTATTTTATGCTATCATTGTCTTTTGTAATAACAAAATTACCATATTTATTGTCTTCATATACTGGAATCGAATGCTCTCCCAATGAGCCATCTTCATTTATAGCAAGTTTATATAACTTCTGATTCTTCTCTATAAATGTTCTTTTTTTAACAAAGAATTGATTTGATTGCTCTAATAAATAGCTAAACTCACCTAATTTTAATTGATAAGACTCTTTTAATGACTTAGTAAAGTCTCCTAAAATATCCTCTATTAAAACCCTTGGTAGTCTATTAACACTTCTTATAAAGACTTGATTTCCGATCATTACTTTATCTTGAGTTATCTCAGTAATTTTATTCTTATCAATAACCTCTAAATCTGCATATTCTCCTTTGGAATTATGCTTTGTTATGTAAGCAACAACATCTTCGGATAACAAATCATCACTTAAAATACTATTTTGACTATAAAGTATCATACTTATATCTGACTCTTTTATATTATTATAATACTTTTTTACCATCTCGTCTAAAACCACACTACTCCACCCATCATCAAGATCATCAAGATATAAATATTCTACCAAATCAAGTAATTCAATAACTCTATCTCTCTCTTTTATATTCTCTTTTAAAACAAACTCTTTTTCTGTCTCATTAAAATTATACTGATCTTTTAAAAAAGTAGCATCATTTGAATTTAACTTTGATAATATCAATTGAAAATCTTCTTCACTAATAGGTTCTTTTAAAAGTTCATTAACTCTATCTTTATTTTCTTCATAAAATTTCTTTCTCTTTTTACCATATTCTTTCATAAAAGAATTAAATTTTTCATCTTTTTTTATATAAAATTCTGCATATAAAGCAGGTTTATTATAATCAACATCCCATTTCGTATTTAATAAAATCTGCTTTGCATCAGAAATAGTCTGCATATGACCTGTTCCAAAATTAGTAAATGCTATATAAATAGTATAAAAAATAGGATAAGCCGTAAATACTAAAATTATAATCATTGCTGGTAATAAATACCTATAAATATATAAGCTATCCACCCATATTGTAGCCAAAATAAAAGCAAAAACAAGTATTATCAAACTCGGAATCAAAATTTCCTTATACTCTTTATAAACCATAAAGACAAATAAAATACAAATGGCCGAAGTAATAATTGTTGCAATAATTCTACCTATAAAATTATAATTCCCTCTCCTCCCCTCTGTTGTAGGGGTATATTTATCTTTCTTATCACTCATATTAGTCTCTCCGTTTTTTTATATAAAATAAGTCCTGCGTTTGGTACTCAAACGCAGGACAACAAACAAACTCTTACTCAAATCTTGATGGATTTTTACTTAACTCTTGTCTAATTGTTTGCACTGCTGACTTGATAGAATTTTCAACTGTGGTCTCACCAGTCTTAAATTTATCAATCATACCAGCTGCATAATTCCAAACAACTGCCATAGCCTTAACATTTGGCATTGGTATACCATCATTAGCAGAATCAATAACCGGTTTTACAAAAGGATCATCCTTTTGTGCCATCTGATTTGCCTCAATATGAGCTGGAGGTCTACCACCACCTTTAAACATAGCATATTGACCATCTTTGCTACCAGCATAGTTGATTATAAAATTTTTTGCAGTATCAACATTTTTCTGGTTAGCAGAAGTACCATTAATCATAAAACCTCTTGCTCCAACAAAAGGAACTGACTTTTTACCATTAAGTGTAGGAAGTTTTGTAACTCCTATATCTGGATTTGTCTTTACATATCCCTTAATGTTCCATGGTCCATCCATTATCATTGCTACTTTACCTTCATGGAAGTTTGACTCAACTGTTCCATTATTCGTAGAGCTTGGGACAATACCTTCTTGAACAAGTCTCATTATAAATTTTGCACCTTCAATAGCACCAGCACTATCAAGACCTATATCCATAATATCATATTTACCGCCAACATTCTTAAAAATATAACCACCCTGTGAACCAATAAATGGAAAGTTATTATAAAAGTTATTATCTATTCCATATAAGAAACCAAAACTTCCACCCTTTGTCATTGATTTTGCAACCTTTAAAAGATCTTCCCATGTTGTTGGTGGATCTTTAATTAATTTTTTGTTATAGATTAATACAAGAGCCTCAACACAATAAGGAACACCATAAAGTTTTCCACTATAGGTAAACCCATCAATTGAAACCGGGAAGAATTCAGCCTTCTTTTTCTGATCTAAATTAATTTCAGCAATAAGACCATTTTTAGCCAATTCTCCAACCCAGTCATGAGCACCAACTACAATGTCCGGACCTGTACCAGCCTTTGCAGCCTGAATAAACTTACTTCTAACCTCTGCCTGAATCTCAATCTCAACATCAATCTTTTCCTTCTTTTTGAATTCCTTTTTAATTGGATCAAGACCGGCAACCTCTTTATCCGTGCACCAGATAACCAATTTCTTTGATCTCTGGCCAAAAGATGGTAAAATAAATACTATTACCATCAATGATACAATTACTAATTTTAAAATTTTGTTCATTAAAAACTCCTCCTTTTTTTGCTATAATTTTTTTATTTTTTTAGTCAAAAAAAATAAATAATAAATCATAAACTAAATATGAGTGACTTTCTAATTGAAATTATATAAAACTTTTTATTTATGATCTATTATTTTACATTATATTTAAACATATAATTAAATTTTATTCAAGTAGAATTTTTAAAAAAATTAAAAAATATTTTTTATATTAAATTTTTAAAAACAATTGTCGTATTTAGATTATACAAAAATTATTATAATAATCAATATAAATTTTTTAATAAATTTTTTATAAATAATTTTTTTAAAAAAAAATTCCAAATTTAAAAAAAATAATTTAAAATATATATAAGGCTAATTTTATATTACCTTAACAAAAAATTATATATACTTAAAAATAAAGAGGTGGTTAATTTGAAATTAGAGGGAAACCTTCAAACTCAACTTACACAAAAATTAGCACTCTCCCCAGAAATGTTACAATCACTCGAAATTCTTCAACTTCCTCTTATTGAACTCAATGAAAGAATAGAAAAAGAATTACTGGAAAATCCCGCATTAGAAATAGATGAAAAAAAGATTAAAAAAAAGTCAAAAGATGAAAGAATAGAAAATTTAGAAAAAATATCTTCTCATGATGATGATCTATTACAAAAAGACTATTTTTTAGATTCGTCATCCGCAAATATAAATAGCAATATCTCCTCAGAATCAACAGAAAAGTCTCTAAAACAACAATTTATTGAAGGAGCAATTGCTGTAAAATACACTCTATACGATCATCTACTATGGCAATTAAGATCTCTAAAATTAAATGAAAAACAGAGAGATATCGGAGAGACAATAATAAGCCTAATAGATGATGATGGCTTCTTTAAATATGAATTAAATGAAGTTTTTCCAGAAGAAGATCTTCAAGTTGCGAAGGGAGTATTAGAAGCAATTCAGTTATTTGATCCGCCAGGAGTTGGCTCAAAAGGGGTAAGAGAGGCTCTTTTATTTCAGTTAGAGTCCATTCCAGAAAATAAAATAAATAGATATGCTTATGCTATTGTGAGAGATTATTTTGATCTTATGGCAGAAAGAAAAGATACTGCAATTATGAAGAATCTTGGCATAAAACCAGAGGAATTAAAAGAGGCTTTTGAATTTCTTTCAAATTTTAATCCTTATCCGGGCCGAACCTTTGATTCTGATCAGACAAAATATGTAATACCAGATGCGTATGTATATAAAAGAGAAGGCGAAATTATAGTTGAGATAAATAATGATATTATACCACCTTTAACAGTTAGTAAATATATGGAAAAAATAGCAACCGAACTAAAAGAAAATAAGAAAAAAGAGAATAAAAATAAAGAAGATAAAAAATATATTATCGAAAAGGTAAATATGGCTAAAAAATTTATATTTACAATTCAACATAGAAATGAATCTCTATTCAGACTCGTTCTGGCAATAAGTCAAAAACAAAAAGAGTTCTTTGAGAAAGGGCCAAAATATTTAAAACCTCTTACAATGAAAGATATAGCAAATGAAATCGGTTTTTCAGAATCTACTATATCAAGACTTGCATCTTCAAAATATATTCAGACAGAATGGGGACTCCATGAGATAAAATACTTTTTCTCAAACGCAATAAGTAAGGATGGCAAATCAACAAGTTCGTCAGAAAGTGTAAAGCAGATAATTAAAGAGATAATAGAAAGCGAAAAGGATAATAAAATTACAGATCAAAAAATAGTGGAATTACTAAAATCAAGAGGTATAAACATAGCAAGAAGAACTGTGGCAAAATATAGAAAGAGCCTTGATATTCTTTCTTCGCACCACAGAAAATAGAATAAATATTAAAAGTTTTTTATTGATTTTTTTTAGGATTTATGATTAACTTAATTGAAAATAATTTTATTAATTAAATAAGATTATATATTTTTTAAGGAGATTAAAAATATGAATTTAATAATTCAGGGATCAAAAAATTTTAATGTTTCGGAAAGAATAAAATCACATATTAAAAAAAGAGCAGAAAAACTAAACTATTTTAAGAATCATATTCAGGAATTAAATTTTCATCTTGATGCAGAAAGATACAATTTTAAAGTCGATGCCATTCTATCTTTAAAAAAATTAGGTATTCATAAATTCAGAGCCGTTGCGCCCGAAATGTATACTGCCATTGATAAGATTATACATAAAATAGATGTAAAAATAAATAGAGAAAAGAAAAAAATTCAGTCTCATGCAAAACCAGGACATGAGGAATTTGTAGAATTCTTTGATCATTATGAGAAAAATGAGCCAGAGCCAACAGAAATTAATGAAATTAATACAAAACCAACGGCTCTTCATGATGCAGTATTACAACTAAAAGAGAGTAAAAAAGACTTTTATGGTTTCTATCTTTTAGACCAAACTAATGCTCCTTCTCCTGCTTTTATAAGAGTATTGGATGATCATATTATATATCTATTTACAAAAAAGAATGACTCAACATATACTGAATATTCTTTAATTTCAGATAAAGAACCAGTAACAATAGATAAAAAGATAAGAGATATCAAAATAAAAAAAATAAGTCTTTTACAAGCTCAAAAGAATGTGCTTAATAATGAATATCATTTTGATATCTTTATTGATAAACAGAATGATAAAATAGGCTTCTTATTTAAAGAAGCACATGGTAAATGGATATTAATTCAATAGGATTAGGCTCAATATTTTAAAAAAATATCAGATATAGATGATTCTTGAAAAACTTAATTTTCCTCTTACAACTTTAAAAGGTATAGGGAAAAATACATCAAAAATTTTAAATTCAATCGGCATCTATAATGTGGGAAATCTATTAGAGTATTTTCCAAGAAAATATTCTGATAGAACAAGGCTTGTTACTCTTCAGGAGGCTTTATCATTAGAATACGCAACTGTTAAAGTAAGAGTAATTGATCATCGAATGGTAGGAAAAAGATACAAACAATTCTTAAAAATTCTTATCTGTGATGGTGAAAGATATGGATCACTTTTATGCTTTAATAGGGACTTTTTAAAGAATGTATTAAAAATCAACAATTATTACTATATTACTGCCAAATTTGTTTTTAACTTTGGAGAAATTCAGGCAAGCAATTTTGAATATGAGGAAGCAATAGAGGAGTATAAAGGGAAAATTGTCCCTATATATCCTCTAACAGAAGGGCTTTCTCAAAACCTATTAAGAAATGCTATTGCTGATGCCCTGAACAAATTCAGGCTCGATATCGATAATGAATTACCAGAATATCTCATCGTAAAAAGAGATCTTTTACCAAAAAGAGAAGCCTTAAAACATATACATTTTCCAGAAAATTTTAAAAGTTATTATAAGGCAAAAAGAACATTTATTTATGAAGAATTCTTTTTTCAAAAGCTTTTTTTATTAAATAGAAAAGAGGCAATGTCAAAAATAAAAAAAGATAGAAAAAAGACAGAATTCAAACTGAAAAATGAAGTCTTAAAAAATCTTCCTTTTAATTTAACAGATTATCAAAAAAAAGCCCTTGAAGAAATAGAAAAAGATCTTTTTTCTGATAAAAATTTTTCAAGATTGTTACAAGGGGATGTTGGGTCTGGTAAAACAATAGTAGCTATACTATCAATGCTTTCAGTAGTAGAGGCCGGGGAACAATGTGCTTTAATGGCACCAACTGAGGTGCTGGCAAAACAACATTTTAATACTATTAAAAAATTTTGCTCAAATTTATGGCTTGATATTGCATTACTTACAGGGGATTTAACTAAAAAAGAGAGAGATAATATTTTACTCGGATTAAAGAATGGAGAGATAAAGATAGTTGTGGGGACACACTCTCTTTTTAGCGATGATGTTATATATAAAAATCTCGGATATGTAATAATAGATGAACAACATAGATTTGGAGTGGAGCAGAGGCTTCAATTAATGAAAAAAGGGGAGAGAGTGGATCTATTGTTAATGACGGCAACCCCCATTCCACAATCTCTTGCATTGGCATTATATGGTGATCTGGATCTTACAATTATGAAAGGCTCAATCACTGGAAGAAAACCGGTAAAAACATGGGTAATAAATGATGATCAGGAAAGAATATATAAAATGTATGACTGGATAAAACAAGAATTGTCCCAAAAAGGGCGAGCAATATTTGTCTATTCTTTGATTGAAGACTCTGAAAAAATGGATGCCAAGGATTTAATGAATCAATTTGAGAAATTAAAGACAATATTCAAAGAATTTGGGGTTGGCTTTATTCATTCAAAACTAAGTTCAGAAGAAAAAGATAAAATAATGAATGATTTTAGAGAGGGCAAAATAAAAATTCTTACTGCTACTACAGTTGTGGAAGTAGGAATAGATGTGCCAGATGCAAACATAATTGTTGTGGAAAATGCGGAAAGATATGGGCTCTCAACCCTTCATCAATTAAGAGGTAGAGTAGGAAGAAATAATGAACAGGGATATATGATATTGATTTCAAAATTAAACAATCTTACAGAAGAGGGTAAAAAAAGACTTGAAATAATAAAAAGAGAAAATGATGGCTTTAGAATAGCAGAAGAGGATTTGCTTTTAAGAGGTCCTGGGGATTTTATAGGTAGTAAACAATCCGGTCTACCAGAATATAAATTTGCAGACATAAAATCCGATCTTGAAATATTACAAATAGCGACCTCTGATGCAGAAGAGGTATTTAATAATGATAAGAATCTTGAAAAAAAAGAACATTTATTTGTAAAAATAAGTTATTTGAATAGATTAAAAAATTATTTTAATAATTATGTAAAAAATTGATACTTTTTATTTTTTTATAAATAATTATTGATTTTTTTTATCATAAATTATAATATAAAAACAGAAAAATAAAAATTAAGAGTTACCAAATTTTATAAAAATAAAAAGCTCTTGTATAGAGCTAATTAATACATATTATATGAGGAGGGAAAAAATGAAAAAAATTTTTTTATGTGTTGTATTTATCTTTACATTAACTCTATTTTTAAATGGAGAAGACAAACCAGAAAAAATTATTTTGGGATTTGAAGATGCCCCTAATTATCCCTGGTTATTACCAGATGGAACCGGCATAACTTTTGAACTTTTAAAAATAGTAGAGGCAAAGATGGGAATAAAGTTTGTCTATGAAAAATATCCATGGAAAAGATGCCTTGAATTGTTAAAAGAAAATAAAATAGACGGTGCATTAAATTCAAGTTTCAAAAAAGAGAGAATGGAAATGGGGGCATATCCAATGATTTCAGATATAGAGCCAGATATTTCAAAAAGAATCCATATGGAGGGATATTCTCTATATAGATTAAAAGGTAGTAATATAAACTGGGATGGAAAAATTTTTTTAAATGTTAAGGGAACAATCGGTGCCCAAACTGGTTTTTCTATCGTAGATAAATTAAAAAAGGATTTTGGATTAACTGTTGATGATTCTGTAAAATCGGTTGATGAGAATTTTAATAAACTACTAAAAAATAGAATAGTTGGTGCTGTTTTACAAACATCTGCTGCTGATTTTGTCTTAGAAAACAATAAACAATTTAAAAATAAAATAGAAAAAGTTGAACCATCAATTGAGTATAAAGCATATTACATTATGTTATCTTATGACTTTATAAAAAAATACCCAGATGTTGCAAAAAAATTCTGGAACACTGTTGCAGAAGTTAGAGAATCAAAAGAATTTATTGATAAAAAGAAAGAATATCTAAAAAAGAGTATCAATAAATAATAAAAAATAAGATCTGTCCCTTTTTAAGAAAACAGAAAAAGGGACAGATATCATATTATAATATTTCTTTGAGGAATAAAAATGAAATCTATTGCAAATAAAATTTTATTAATATTTTTATTAGTCGTTACTCTGGTAATGGTAATATTAGGATTTATAATAATAAACATTGAAATAACCGGTATTAAGAAAAATATGAAAGAGACAAATATCCTACTTACCGAAAGATTATCTGAAACCCTTCTTCTTCCTCTATGGAATTTAGATTCTCCACAGATAGAAAGAAGTATAAAATTTGAATTTCAGGATGAAAATGTTCTGGCAATATTTTTATATGATGAAGAGGATAAAGCAACAGAGCATTGTTTCCTTAGAAAAGATAAAGAAATAAAAAATATTGAAAACACAAAAGAGATAATAGAAAAAGCCTTCTTACACAGTAAAAAAGAGATAAAAAAAGATGAGACAAAAATAGGAAGTATTGAAGTAATATTTTCTGATAAGGTTTTTAATGAGGCAATATTAAGTAAAACATTTGGTATAATAATACAATTGATAATATTATTAACAGCAATAACAATCGTCTCTTTAATTCTCTTTAAACAAATTTTGATCACACCTTTAAATAATATGTTAAACAAAGTCAAAGATCTTGCAGAAGGGGAAGGAGACCTAACAAAAAAGATCGAAATAAAAACAGAAGGAGAAATTCAAAATCTTGCAATAAGTATAAATAAATTTATAGATAAATTGGTAGTTATAATTTCAAAATTAATAACCATTACAGAAAAAAGTACTGCCATTGGAGCAACTCTTTCTGTAAATACAGAAGAATTATCAGCAACCATGAATGAATTCAATGCCACAATTCAATCAATGAAAAATGAAAATATAAAACTTAATCAATCTATATTGACAAGTGGCGAATCCTTAGAGAAAATAAAAAAATTCTTAACTTTTTTAAAAGAAGAGATAAAAAAAGAGTCTGTAATAATTAATGATTCATATCAAATAATAAATAACACCATAGAAGAGATAAAAAAAGGAAATGAGTTAGTAAATGAGAAAAGTAAAATGTCTGAACAGTTGGTAAATCTTGCAACCAAAGGTGAAGAAAGTATGACAAATACCGTTAGTTCAATAACAGAAATTGCTAATTCTATAAATTTTATAATGGAATTAATTAAAATAATAAATAACGTTGCATCTCAAACTAACCTGCTTGCTATGAACGCCGCAATTGAGGCTGCTCATGCTGGAGAATATGGTAAAGGATTTTCTGTTGTTGCTAATGAAATAAGAAATTTAGCAGAAACTACTGGTGAAAATGCTAAAAATATAAATAAATCATTAAAAGATATTATAATTAAGATAGAAAATACTTCAAACGTAGCAAATAACACTGGAAAATTAATAAAAGATATTATAATTTCTATAACTACTATTGATAATGCAATAAAAGAAATTTTTAATGTATTTGATAGTATAAACAAAAAATCAAATGAGATTTCATTCAAACTCAATGAATTAATAGAAAAATTCGAAAATATAGATAATTATTCCGATGAAACCGTTAAAAATGTAACCGATATAGCAAATAATTTCTCCTCTATAATAAATTTATCAGAAGAGACATCCAAGGCTATTACAGAAATTTCATATTCTATAAATGATATTTCAAATTCTGTAATAAGCCTCACAGAATTAGGCGAGCATAACTCAATAAATATAAAAGAACTCGAAGAACAGATAAAAAAATTTAAAGTATAATTAATAATATTATTTTAATATAAAAATAAAAGCACTTTGTAATAAATAAGATAATTGCTGTTGAATCTAAAATACTAATTCAGAAATCTAATTCTATTTAATCGCATAATAAATGCTTGTTTACAAAGTGCTTTAAAAATTAGCCTACTGAAGTTAATATACTGTTAAATAAAATTATATAATAAATTAATGACAACCATAACCATGATTGCCACAGGCATTTTCATAAGTTAATTCAGTCAATTCATTTGCTTCGAATTTCTTTACTGCTTCTTCAACTGTATTTCCATTTAACAAATATACCTTTATACCGCTATTATTTAATAGTTGGACTGCTCTTTTTCCCATTCCGTTCGTAATAATTACTTCGACATTATATTTAGATATTACATCTAATGGTTGACAAGCACCATGATTATGATGTTGATTATTATTTTGCACTATTTGAATTGACTTTTCATTTGTGTCATAAATTGTAAAATATGGGGCACTCCCAAAATGTCCATAAACAATTTCAGATAGACCTTTTTCACCTTTTGTTGGTAAACAAATTTTCATTTCTTCCTCCTATTGATTATATATTATTATTAAAAATTTTTTCAAAATATAAAAACACCTAACTTTTTGTGCATATGCACATAATATCACTAAAATAATAATCTGTCAACTATTTTTTTAATAATTTGTGTCAAGAAAATTAAAATGTCACCTATTTCATATAAATAGAAATGTCACCTT
>DAONLM010000029.1:0-18972 GCA_035406685.1 Spirochaetota bacterium | reverse complement strand
AACTCATGCTCAAAATTATAGTTTTTTAAAATCTTACGAATATTATTCATAAAAATCCTCCTTGTTTCTAAAAAAATATTTCTATATATTAATCACAAAATTTTTAAGAAAATCCTTTACAAATTTTAGAAAAAAATTAAAAAAAAAATTTGCCTAAAAATAAAATCACCCCCTTAAAATATCCAGACAGTATCTTTTGACAAAATAAAAAATTTTTATTAATATATATTTAGCTTTTTTTAAAGAGATAAAGTAATTTCTAAACTTTATTTTAAATGAGGTATAATTATGAAAAGTAGAGTTACCCTTATAAAAAATATGCATTTTAATGGTGAACTTGATGGGCATCTTATTCCTATTGATGCGGATCAATCGGTAGGTGGAGAAAATAAAGGTCCCAGGCCAAAAGGACTTCTTTTAACTGCTCTTGCCGGTTGTACTGCTATGGATGTCATAAGTATTCTTAGGAAAATGAGAGCAGAGCCAGAAGAATTTTATGTAGAAACAGAAGGCCCTCTTACAGAAGAACATCCAAAGGTATTTAAGTCAATAACAATTAGATACTATTTAAAAGGTGGAAATGTCACAAAAGAAAAAGCAGAAAGAGCAATTCATCTAAGTCTTGAGAATTATTGTGGAGTTACGGCAATGCTTGAAAAGGCATGCCCTATTAACTACGAATTAATCATTGAATAGAAATTCGAGATCAGTTTGATTTTTTTAGAAAAATATCCTTTTTCTTAATAATATCTCTTCCCTATTGATATACCATATCCAATACAAAGGACGATATGATTATATGCTCCCACAGGGATGATAAAAGTAGATATTCCAAACTCATTTCTTAAAACAAAGTTATTCCTTACATATTCTCCCCCTAAAACTAGGCCCAATTCAAACTCAACACCTACTATATGTTGGCAAATTAAACTAAATTTGAAAGGTATTCCATAATAAAAGTTCTTATAATCTCCTATTAATTTAACCCCTACTGTCTGAATATAACCTATAAAAGGGGATGAAAAAATTCCAGATGCCCAGTTTACTATAAGGCTTAAATTAGCATTATTCTCTTTTTTAGAAGTAAGTAAAAATTTAAAACCATTATCAAATTGAATATCTATATAGGCAATAGGTATAATTAAAATCCTAAAAGTAACATTATTCGAAATAGCAAAATAGTATTCTCTGTGTTTAGGAAGTCCAAATCTTTGTTGAAAACCGAGATTTGTATTAAATCCTATATCTGATTCAAAAATATGAGGTTCTGGAGAAAAAAAGATAGCAAAGCCACCTTCCAATGTTCCTGTAAATGTGCTCTCTTTTTGAGAGCAGGGAAGAACTTCTGCCTTTTGATTTAAAAATAGTGTCCTACTACAACCTGTAATTATTAAGATTACAGAAAAAATTATTAAATTCTTCTTCATAAAAAAACCTCCTTAATTATAATTAATAATATATATAATTAATAATATCAAAAAAAATTAATAAAAATCCATTTTTTTGTTAAATAAAAGTGTAAATTTGTAAACAAAAGTGTAAATTTTGGATTTAAACTTAAATAATGTTAAACCATATTGTAAGTGTAATTAATTTTATTTTTAAATAATTGAAATGACAGTTCTATCCTCTGGTTAATTTTTTTTGAGAAAGATAAACAATTTAATTTTAAGTGGAATTTTAACAAATATGGTTAATAATAGGTCTCAAAACCTACTACTTGATAGCAACTGTTATATATAGCCTTGTAAAATGGCGTGGTATTGCCGTGGAAGTGGGACAATTCTCTATCCTTCCACCATCTTTTAATTTTTGTTATTTTTAAGAATAACTTTAATGTTATTATTCCACACTTTTTCTCAAACCCAATCATCCCCATTCTTTCATATTCTTCAATAAATATCTCAAGAATTGTCCTAATCAATTTTGCCATGCTGAAAAAGTTTAAATCAGCATGAATTTTTTTCAAGAATCTATAATCTTCTTTAGGAATATAAAAATGAATGGATGCATCTGCCTCTATTCTTTCGTAAGCATTATCATCCTCATTACCAAAACAGTATCTTTTCTTAACTCTATCAGAAAATTTTTGCAATACATAAACAATTAATTTTGATAAAGAGAGATTCTCTTTTCTGGCTATCTTTGCAAGTTTTTCCTTCATAGTAGAAGTAACTACAAAATGTAGTTCGTGATTATTGTTGCGATTTAAATTTTTTTTATTCATAACAAATCCTCCTAATTGATAAAAATTATTTTCTATATATTAATCACAAAATTTTTTAGAAAATCCTTTACAAAATTTAAGATAAAAATTAAAATTCTTTTGCAGGAAGACAAAATTTCCCAAGAATAGTTTTTTATCATTTTATACTTTTTGACAAAATAGGAAAAATGGAATATATTAAGATTTAATACAAAATTCTATTTTGAGTAAGTTAAAAGGAATTTTTATGACAAAAAAAATTATCTGTATATCCTGCCCTCTTGGATGTGAGGTCAGTATCACAGAAGAAAATAATAATTATACTATAACTGGCAATAAATGCCCACGGGGTGAAAATTATGCAAAGGAGGAGATTCTATCACCTAAAAGAATAGTAACAGCAACCTGTGCCACAAATTCTTTAAGATATCCAAGATTGCCAGTAAAGACAGTTAGTCCTATTCCAAAAGAGTTAATATTTGACTTACTAAAAGAGATCTACCAGATTAAAGTAGATGTCCCTATAAAATCTGGAACGCCGGTAATAAAAAATTTTAAAAACTTAAATATAGATGTTGTTGCTACCCTTTCCATTAATGAATAAAATTATTTTCTATTAAAATCATCTTCTATTCTAACTATATCATCCTCACCTAAATAGTCACCTGTCTGAACCTCAATAATAGTAAGAGACTCTTTTGTCAAAGGATTATACAATCTATGATGAGAATATGCTGGTATAAAGACAGATTGAGAGGGGAATAAAGTTATATATTCATCATCTTTTGTTACCTCTGCAACCCCATTTACAACTGTCCATGTTTCTGATCTATGTTTATGATACTGAAGACTTATCTTTTTCCCGGGCCTTATTACCAATCTCTTTACCTGATAATTGGGCCCGGCATCAAGAATAGTATAACTACCCCATGGTCTATAAACAGTCTTATGAAAATTAGCCGTATAATCATTTTTTTCCTGTAGTTTCTTAACAACATTTTCTACTATTTCAAGAGAATTATTATTTGCCACAAGAAGAGCATCTTTTGTATCAATAATAGATATATTCTCAATGTTTATTGTTGCGACAATTCTATCACTTCCATACAGAAGAAGATTTTTACTATTGATATTTATAAAATTATCTTTTTCTATTTTTACTGCATTATTATTATTGTCTTTGGGAAGAATCTCATAAAGGGATTGAAATGAACACATATCCCTTAATTTAAAATCTTTTTGCAAAACAATAAGATTTTTAGATTTTTCCAGAATAATTTTATCAAAGGAAGAATTTTGAAATTCAGAATAAATTTGATTTAGATTGTTTTCATTCTTTATTCTTAAATATAATTCATATAACAAAGGAGCATGTTCTTCGAGTTCATTTAAAAATGTTTTTATTTTAAAAATAAAAATTCCAGCATTCCATAAACAGTTTTCATTATTAATTAAATCTTTTATTAAAGAATAGTATGGTTTTTCAATAAATTCTTCAACAAAATATGCATTATTATTATAATTTTTGCCTTTTAAGATATAGCCATATATATTTTTGGGAGAATCTGGTTTTATACCAATGAGAATAATTTTATTATGCTTTGCAGCAATATTAACTGCTTCCTTTATTGTTAAAAAGAATTCTTTCTCATCATTTATAAAATGATCTGATGAAAGAACTATTATTATATCATTCTCATTAAAAAAAGATGACCCATAAATAATTGCAGGAAGTGTTCCTTTACTTACCGGCTCAACAATTATATTTTTTTTGTCAAAATCAAATATCTCTTTACTAATTTGATCATATACTATAAACTTAGAGTCTTCATTTGTAATAATAAAAATGTTATTTTTTAACTGGCTATTTTTATAAATTCTTTCTACTGTATTTTGCAAAAGAGATTTATCATTAAAAAGAGTAAGAAACTGTTTTGCAAAAAATTTTCTACTTAATGGCCAGAGTTTTGTGCCACTCCCACCAGCCAGTATTAAAAAATTCATTATCTTTACCTGCTAAAATTATTTATAAATCGGAAATTTTTCACACAATTTCTTTACTTTATTAGCAATATCAAGATGTAATTTTTCATTATCAATATTAGAAATAACATCATTAATCCATCCAGCAATTGTTTCCATCTCTTTTTCTTTCATTCCTCTTGTTGTTAAGGCTGGAGTTCCGATTCTTATGCCGCTTGTTATTGTTGGCGGTTGTTTATCAAACGGAATTCCATTCTTATTAACTGTAATACCAGCCCTATCAAGAGCAGTCTCAGTCTGTTTCCCTGTGACATTTTTATTTGAAAGATCGATCAATAAGAGATGATTATCAGAGCCACCAGAGACAAGCCTAAAGCCATAAGATATAAGTGATTTTGCCAATGCCTGACAATTTGCAAGAACCTGCTTTTGATATTCTATAAAACTATCCTGTAAAGCCTCCTGTAATGCAACAGCCTTTGCTGCAATTACATGCATAAGAGGACCGCCTTGAATACCCGGGAATATATTACTATCAAGTATCTCACCCATCATTTTTCTTCTTCCAGACTTTGGTGCGACAATTCCCTCTCTGTTTTCAAAATCTTTACCTAAGATTATCATTCCACCGCGAGGGCCTCGTAATGTCTTATGAGTAGTGGTTGTCACTATATCTGAATAAGGAACCGGGGAAGGATGAAGACCAGCAGCAATAAGACCTGCTGGATGAGCCATATCTGTTAAAAGATATGCCCCGCATGCATCAGCAATTTCTCTAAATCTCTTATAATCAATGAATCTCGGATAAGCACTTGCACCTGCTATAATTAATTTTGGTTTCTCTTTTAAGGCAATTCTTTCAAGTTCATCGTAATCAATTATTTCAGTATCTTTATTAACACCATAAAAAATAACATTATATAATTTTCCGGAAAAATTTGCAGGTGATCCATGAGTTAAGTGTCCACCATGAGCCAAATTCATTCCCAATATTTTATCACCCGGCTTAAGAATCGCAAAGTATGCCCCCATATTTGCCTGACTTCCAGAATGGGGTTGAACATTAACATATTCACATTTAAAGAGTTTTTTGGCTCTCTCTCTTGCTAAATCCTCTGCTATATCCACAAATTCACATCCCCCATAATATCTATGATGGGGATATCCCTCTGCATATTTGTTTGTCATTATGCTACCTTGAGCCTCAAGCACTGCTTTACTAACTATGTTTTCGCTTGCTATCATCTCAAGTTTGTTAAATTCTCTATCAAACTCTTTCATTAAAGCATTATATAGTTCATTATCAACTTTTTTAATATTTTCTAAATTTTCTTTCATTGATAATCTTCCTTTTTTATAATTTTTTTATTTCTCTTGTAAACCAAATGAAAAATTTGTTTTCTATTATATTTTATTTTTTTAAAAAAATCAATAATTTTTGATTAATATTTTTTTACATTAAATAATCGTTATGTTATAAAAATCTACGACAATTGTCGTATTATGATATTAAACAATTTTCTTATTAAAAAAGTCCCACAAAGCCAAGAAAAAATTTTCCATAAAAAATAAGAATATTTTATGCAAGGAATTTTAAAATGTATTTTCCTCGCTAAATATTTCATAATAATTTCTATTTTTTTCAAAATTATTGAAATAACCAAGTGTCCATAAAGCATGATAAGCAATAATGGCGGCACTATTTGAAAGATTGAGAGATCTAACCAATCCCGGCATTGGAATAGTAATACTATTTTTTAGATTTTCTTTTATAAAAGATAGAGGAAGACCTTTTGTTTCTGAACCAAATAAAATTATATCATCTTTATGGTAGTTAAAATCAAAATAAGGGGTAATCCCTTTTGTTGTAGCAATAATAATTCTTCTATTTATATTTTCTTCTTTTAATTTTTCAAGAGTATCAAAAGTTTTTAATCTAAGATGTTCCCAGTAATCCAATCCAGCTCTTTTTACATACTTATTATCAATAGAAAAACCTAATTTACCTACTAAAAAAAGATCTATATCAAGCCCTACACATAATCTAGCAATATTACCAGTATTTGGTGGAATCTGAGGCTCAAAGAGTGCTATACTTATCATACTTTTTTTTTATACTTTAAAAAGATAATTATGTCAAATTGTAATTTGACTCAAAATACTAGAAATAATTTTTATCAGTAATTAATCATGTTTTTAAAAGGCTTCTTTGATAAAAAAAATAGATTAAAATTAAAATAATAGTTTGATTTTATCATATTCTTCAAAAAATGGTTTTATTTCTATTATCTTTTTTTCCCCCAAAGGAGTAATAAATTCGAGTCCAGTTGCATATAAAAAATGATTTTTAAATATAGATTGTTTATTGCCATAAAGTTTATCACCAATTATAGGATGCCCAATGCTGGCAAGATGAATTCTTATTTGATGCCGTTTACCTTTATAAATTATTACTTTAAGTATAGAATGTTTTTTAAACTCTTTTATTACTTCATATTCAGTTTTTGCCTTTTGAATTTTTAAATTTTCTTTTATTTCTTTTATAATCTTCATTCTTTTTTTACTTTTAGGATTATGAATGATGGGATAATCTATAATTCCCTTTTTCTTTTTTAATACTCCTTCTACAATTGCGGTATATATTTTTTTTATTTTTTCATTTTTCATTTGCTTTTCATAATATTCAAAAGCAGCATTATTTTTAGCAAAAAGTACCAATCCGCCGGTTTCATTATCGAGTCTATTTAATAATCCCCCCTCTTTCTCATTATATCCCTTTACCTCTTTTAAGAATGGATAATCTTTAAAAACTAAAGAAACAAGATTATTATTCTGATTACCAATTCCAGTGGGGAGCCCCTGTGGTTTATTGAAAATTAATAGATTATTATCTTCATATATGACTTTATAATTCATATTGTTATCACTATATACTAAACAAAGTTAAGTTTGTCAAAACTTATATTGTGTTACTATTATTAAAATTAATATTTATTATATCTAAATGTTTCAGGTTTGTCGGTCTTCTAGAATACTAATTAAATAAAATTTTTCCAAAAAGCTAACTATAATGTTGAAAATAGAATTATCCTAAGATTAGTTTGGAGAAAGAGTAATAAAATAAAGAAAATTTCTAAAAAATACCTGTTTTTATAAAAATTGAATCTGTTTTAGACAAAAATCCGTCCCAAAAACAAGGTAATAATATACTTCCTGGTCGATATAAAAGGGGATATCTGGATGAATCCTCTCATCCTTATCCTTATACCATTTCACCTTCCTTGCTCTCATATGCTCTATCTTATTCTTCACCTTCTCAAGCCTCTTTTCAAACCCCTCAACTCCATACTTTTCCACAAGATCAAAATACAACTTCAATATTTCCCTTATCAATACAGCGATACTAAAAGTATTTAAAGTATCGTGTATCTGTTTTAATTCATTATAAACCCTCTCTTCCAGAAATACTCTTACTCTTTTTGTAGCATTTACACAGGGATAGTCTCTCTTTCTTCTATCCTCTGTTAAATGCTTTTTCTTCAAAAAAGGTAACATTGTATTTATTACCTCTCTTATTATTTCTGACAATCCTTTATTATTTTGTTCTGTTAAAATTTTAATCTTACCAAATAAATTATCGTTAATAACAAAATCAAATTGTAACATTTTTACCTCCAGTAATAAAAAATATTTCTATATATTAATCACAAAATTTATGAGAAAATCCTTTACAAGTTTTAGAAAAAATTTAAAAAATTTTTTTAAAGATAACTCTTTTATATCTTCTGGTTAATGCGGATTTTTGGCAAACTATAGTTTTTTGGGTATATTTTAAAAATATATTTTGTCTAATATTTGACAGAAGAGTAATTTTTAGATATATGATTTTTATGCAAGATCTAATAGAATCTATAAAAAAAGAGGCTCTCAATCTTGGATTAGACCATATAAGTTTTGGTTCTGTTGACAGATTTGAAGAATTTCGATTGAGGTTCAATGATTCTTTTGAGTCCCCAAGAAATCTTTTTTCAGAGGCAAAGATATACATAAGTGCTGCTATATCTTTTAGAGAGCAATGGAATTTACTCCCTTCTTCTACTCCTGGTTACATTGCAAGATACACCACAGCAAATTTTTATAAAATTTTATCAGAAAAATTAAAAAGCCTGGCAAGATTTTGTAAAAGTATTCTAAACTTTAATATAAAAAATAGTGATTTTTATAGAATATTTGTAAATTCAAAAGTCAATGATAAACTTGCCGGTTATGCCAGTGGTCTTGGTTATTATGCTAATAATTCTTTAATATTTATAGAGGATAAAGGGACAAATTTTATTCTTGGAGAAATATTTTTAAATTTAGATTTAAAAATAGACAACAATAATATAACTAATAATTTTTGTAGAAAATGTCGAGTATGCATTGAAAGTTGCCCAACTCATGCAATTTCAGAAAATTTTAAAATAAATAAATCTTTATGCCTTCAATATTTAAGTTACAATAAAGATATCCCCCTAAGAAAAGAGGTTGTAAATCTGTGGGGGACAAGGTTTTTTGGTTGTTCTTTTTGTATTGATAATTGTCCTGCAAATAAAAAAAATATAAAATATAATGAAAATTATATAGATTATCCAGGATACATAGGGACTACTTTTGATTTTAATAATTTATTTAATTTTTCAAAAGAGGATTATAAAAGATATTTTAAAGGAAATCAAATAGGATTAAGCTGGGTAGAGCCAGCAGTACTTGCAAGAAACATTTTAATCGCTTTATATAATTCTAATAAAAAGGATCTTATAATTAAATATAGAGATAGTATTACAAAATATAATTGGTCAGATGAAGAAATCTTTTATCTAAGAAATATATCCGACTTTTTAATAAAACTATGATTATATATAAACTTCTTCAATTAACTTTATTATTTTAAAAAAATCATTTAAATAGTTAATAGATTTTTCAACTGCTATAAAAGAATTCGGATAACCGGGAACTCTTACTTTATCAAAGTTAGTTAAAGGGACTTTTGTTGGATTATTAAAATCAATTAACATCTCTAAAAATTCTAAGATAGATTTAAAAGTTTCATATAATTCGTTTTTTATTTTTGAAGACTCTCCATTTATTTCACTAACAAGATTTATTAATGCTGTTTTAAAATTTGGTTCTGATGAAATTCTTTTGATTGCAAGAAATATTCTTTTACCAAGTTCTTTCTCCTCACTAAATTTAACATCAAATTCTCTGATTTTTTCCAGATAATTATTTAAGAAATAGTAAGCTACAGATAGATTAGCACGCTGATTATCTTTTTTAAATATGCCATCAATAAGAATTCTATTTATAACAGGTTCAATCTTTATCTTATAAATTGATTGTAAAAATTCTATTATAAAATTTATCAAATGCACATTAAATAATTTTGTAGAAACTGTTTTCTCTATTTCATCTTTTAAATGAATAGTAAAAAATTCAAGGGTTTCAAAATTGTAATCTTTTATAAAATTTGAAATCAAAAAATTTAAATTATTTTTTCTTATCGAGATAAAATGTTTATTCCATAATTTTTCTATTAAAGTTCTTTTATACTCTTTATAAATTTCGAGTATATTGTTTTCTATTTTAATTAATTGTGGCTTATACATAATATTTTTATAAAGGTATTGAAATATCAATTTAAAGGGAATTTTTTCTTTTATTATTTTTATTAAATCAAGAAGTTCTTTTATCTTTTGTATTGTATTCTCATCAAAATCTTTATTTTGTTCATTATTTGGAGGATTTTCCTTAGAATATTCGATTAGATTCATAATGAAGCCTATTTCCTCAAAACTAAAATTTATACTGTTTATAATTCTGTAAAACTTATGCAAAACATCTTCGACCATACTAAATTTTGCTACATTTGAATTTTTTATTGGTTCTGCTATATTCTCTACTAAAAAATTAGTTAATATTTCATTAAAATTGAAATTTACAAGTCTTATGAGTAATTCAAATTTATTTACCTGTTGTGACATACTTTCAAAAAGCATTAAATTTAATTGCAAGAAAAATTTTTTTAATCTGTTATCCCTCTCTTTAAAAAAAGCCATTTTGTCTATAAATTCTACTCTGTTTTCAAGATTTTCTGGAAGAGTCATATCCATAGCATTTTTTATTTTATCCGGGAAATTTTTCTCAATCGTATTTGCGATGAATCCATAATAATAAAAATTATCAGAAAAGTATCTATTAAAAATTGGTAAAAGATCAGAGCAAATTTTAATTACTGGTAATATTTCTTTAATAAAATTAGAAGTAAACTTTTCTTCCGAAAAATTAACATAATGATAATAAGTTAAATTAATCTCTCTTTTTATATTATTAAGCTCATTTTCAATAACAACTTCATATTTATTTTTACCACTAAAAAAAGAGAGTATTATTATAAATAGTTTATAAAATATTCCATTTTTTTTATAAATAGTTTTTGCTAAAGTTTCTTGATCTTTTTTATTATTTTTTTTATTTTCTAATATATGTGTCTCTTCTTCTTTTGAGTCGGTTTTATAATCTTTCAGTTTATTTAAAAGATTTTTTCGTTCTTCCTCTGTTAACTCTCTTGCGAGTTTTTCAAAATTTGTAGAAGTAAATTCAAAGTCCATTTTCTACCTTTTTAACTTTTATTATATATTAACTAAAAAATACTATTTATTATTTCGGAAATTATTAATATATTATTTAAACTCTTATATTATTTTATAAAAAATTGTTATAAACTTATACTTTAAATTTTAAATTTTGTCAAAAATAAAATATTTTAAACTATAGACCATTAAAGTGTCTTAATTTTATGACACCTTATGAAGTTATAAAATATGCACTTCGTGATTGAATCGACGATTAAGTTTATTTATATAAAAATATTAAATTTTTTGTAAAGCATGTGAGATTTTGTAAAGAATATTCTCAAAAATTTTGTGATTAATATATGAGAATATATTTTAAGGAGGTTTGTATGCTTAAATTTGATTTTGTTGTTGGAGATTCTCTTTTTAATAAAATTAAAAATATGGCTCTAAAAAGAAATATTAAATTTTCTACAATAATAAGGGAAATAATCTTAAAGATGGTTCCGGTATTAGAAAAAAAACATTTTAAGGAGGCAAGAAGAAAAAAGGATTATCCTGTTGTTATGGCAGCTTATAGAGTTAAGGTATTTCTGCCAGAGAAATTATATAATGAACTGAAGATGATACATGATCATCTCAACACTTTTAGCATGGCAACTCTTGTTCGTGAGATAATTGAGGCATATTTTGAAGGAATTGAGAGGTTTGGCGAAACTGAGTTTGAGAAAAAAATAAAAGATCTTGAAGTAAAGATAGAAAATATAAAGAAGAGTGGGAAAGGGATAAAGAAGTGGGGTGGAGATATCCCCACAAGTATCGCAAAACTATATATTTATTTAATTACTCTCGACGAGAATTTTTGTCTAAGTAAGATAAAATTTCTATAACAATACAAATAAATATTAAAACTTTCTAATTTTATTTCTCAAATTCAAAGTTAAACTTAACATAATTCTATCTTTTAAAAACTAGAAGAATTGATTTTATAAATTAGAATATCTTTAAACTCCTTTACAATTATATATCCCTTGACATTTTTACTTTAAAAAGTTATAAAATTTTACAAAATTTGCTTTTAGTTATGCTTTTATTTTTAAGGTATTTTACCATGAGAAGAAAAGTTATCTCTCTTATTATCATTTGTTTACTCATAAGTTGTAAAACTATTACCACTCCCATAATATATGATAAAAACCAAAAGAGTCTTGATAATAATATAAAAATAATGACCCAGCTATTATTAGATAAAAAATATGAAGCATTGGAGAGAGAACTTTTTAGATTTCTTACTATTTACAAAGATAATGAAGATCTATTATTATTAAAAGGGTGGCTTTTATTACAGACTAAAAAATATAAAGAGGCAGAAGCAATATTTCTTTCTTTACTGGAAAAAAACAAAAAAAATCTTCTTTGCTATGCTGGTCTTGCAAGATTGTATCGTATACAAAATAAAAAAGATTTAGCAGAACAAAAAATATCAGAGGCATTAAAAGTAAATCAATTTTTTTCGATTATCTGGTTTGAAAAAGGGATGCTTGAATATGAAAATAGAGAGTATGAAAAAGCTATTATTTCCTTTACAAGAGCAATTAATATTGACTATAAGAATTATGATGCTAAATTTTTTAGGTATTTATGTTATTTAAAGACTGGAAGAGAACTGGATGATGTTAAAGATATCTGGGAGAGTATAGTAAAAGCAGGCATTTTAAAGCCAGAATATTTTTTGTATCATGCATATACACTTTATGAGATAGAAAAATATAAAAGTTTTTCTTTAATAGTTTTGAAAGATGGGTTAAATAAATTTCCCGATGATCCGTATCTTTTAAACATGTATTCTTATCTCTTATTTGAAAAGTATAAAGAATCCAGGGATGAGAAATATTTAATTGAAGCAAAGGAGAGCATTGTAAAATGTTTTGATATTGCAAAGAATATTGAAATAGAATTTGTTGATACATATTTAGTAATTCTTAAAGAAATTAAAGATTATCAAAAGATGAAAGAATTAATTAATGAATATTATCTTCTTTATCCGGATTCAGATATAATTAAATTCTGGTTAAAAGAGAGCAATCTTCAGGGAGGAGAAAATTGAAAAAAAACTATTTTATTATTTTCTTATTACTATTAAATCTCTCCTGTTTACTGAAAGAGAAAAGTGAACTTAAGCCTCTATTTTCGATTAAAATTGGTTTTGGTACAAATGAGATAGGAGGTAGTTTTGAGAGACTTAATAATAAAATGTTTAAAGTCACATATAAGGATGGTTTTTTCTATATACTGGATCCCATAAATAATAAGATAATGAAAGTAACAGAGAAAGGTGAGGTAATTTTTATTTTATTTAATGGATTAGATAATCCGCATATTAAAGAGGTAAACCTTCAAAAAACAGAAACAGAAGATTTTGTAATATATACCAAGTTGTATAGAAATTTTAAAATTATAGATCCTGTCCTATTAGAGGTGGATAATAAAAAGAATATTTATTTTATTAATAGGGATCCAGAGTATAAAAAAATGTTTGAAAATATTGGCATCAAGGATCAATTAATTTTAAAATTTGATTCTAATGGTAATTTTTTAAATTTTATAGGCACAGATGGTATAAATTCTGATCCATTTTCAGCTATTACAGAATTAAAAGTAGACAATGGTAATAATTTAATTGTTAAAGAGAATTTAGATGATGGCATTTATATTTATAAATTTTCTGAGGATGGTAAGCTACTCAAAAAGGCAAGACTTATAAAGGAAGATATTCCTGTTTTATCTTCTGAAATGGAGTATACTGTTGATTTTGTAGATATAAAATTGAGTGATTTTGAAGATGAAGTCTATGTTATATGTCAATTTATAAAATCCAGTATTGAAAACTTCTCTATTATCAGATATGAGACAATGTATGAAAAGATATTTGTATATTCATTAAGATCAAATAAATACGAAAAAATTCTTTTTAAAGTAAATCCAGAATTTATGGATCTTACCAAGATTTCAGAAAACAGGACAATAAAGAGTCTTTATGGCGATAATAAAATGATAATGAAGCCAATGAAAGAATTTATAGGAGTTGATTTGGATTCAAATATATATTTAAAAGATAGTGAATTGCCATTAACATCGGCAGTATTTAATAAATTCAGTCTTAATATTTATGATTTTTCTGGAAGAAACATAAGAAATATTGAGGTTACATATCCAGAAGGGATTGATTATTTTTCTAATTTTAGTGTTGTAAAAAGTGGATTTGTATATTCTTATTATTTAAAAAATGGAGAGATTGTCTTTGTTAAAATTAAATGAATACATAATAAATATAGAAAAGGCAAAAGAACTCGATAATAAGGCATTTGTTATTAATAAAATTCCCCCTTCTCTTTTAATGGAAGAGGCAGCGACATTGATCTATGAGAGATTAAAAAGAAATTTTAATCTATCTTCTCATAAAATAGCATTGATTGCTGGGTCTGGTAATAATGGTGGAGATGGTCTTGCTGTTGCCAGAAAAATTTTTTTTAATGATGGAATTAAGATAGATATATTTATATTTGAAAACAGGAATGAATCAGAGTTGTTTAAATTACAAAAAGATATTCTTAAAACACTTGATTTTAATTTTATTAATGTAGAAAAATTAAAAGATCTTATAGGTAATTATACTTTAATAATTGATGCTATTTTTGGAATAGGTTATAAATATAGAGATGATATATTGATAGATGAGATCTTTTCTGTGCTAAATAATTCAAATACGACAATTGTTGCAATTGATATACCTTCTGGGCTAAATAGTGATAATAGAAAGATGATAAAAAGCGATCTTACATATAGTATTGGTTTCTTAAAAGAGGAGTTATTCAATATAAATTCAAGAAAATATTGTGGTATAATAGAAAATATAAAAATCTCATTTGATATAAATAATATTAATCTTGAGAAAAATTATTATATTGATATAAATTCTTATAAATTTGAAAACAAGAAAAATAATTTTGTCAACAAGTATAGTAAAGGATCTGCTTTATTTATTGGTGGAAGTAGTGGTAAGGCTGGATCAATCATATTCAGTGCTTTATCTGCTTTAAGATCTGGGTCTGGCATTTCTTTAGTTCTTACAAACAAGGGGGATATCCCCCTTCTAAATTCTATCTCACCAGAAGTGGTTATTGATTCTATTGAAAATATAGATCATTATCTCGATAAATATTCTACGATAGCAGTTGGACCTGGATTGTCTATTTCCCAAGAGACTATGAATATCTTAAAAAATATTTTTTACATTAACAAACAATTTATTCTGGATGCCTCATTTTTTAGTAATTTTGATATATCTATATTAAATGAATTTTCTAAACCACCGATTCTCACTCCTCATACAGGTGAATTTAAAAGGTTTTTTGGAAACTATTATGATTCTTTATGTAAAAAAACAGTTCTAACAGTAAGAGAAATTTGTAAAAAATTTAATATTTATCTTATCTTGAAAGATGTAGATATTATAATAGGAACACCAAAGGAGGAGGTAATTGTTATTGATAATCCAAATAGATTGCTATCAACAGCTGGTTCTGGAGATATTCTTTGTGGATTGATAACTGGTTTTATTTCGCAGGGATTTTCAGAGATTGAGAGTATTTTAAATGCTATAAAAATTTTTTATACAATAGGAAATTTTTATCTAAAAAATAATTATATAAGTTATAGAATAACTGATTTTATTGATAAGATTTCTTATTGGGAGGATCTATAATGCCTAAAAAAGAAGAATATAAAGAGCCAGAGTTAATAATTGATGGCCAGAAGGTAAAATTTCATTATAATAGAGCAGAAAGACTTGCTATGAAATATGATAATGTAAATGAGAAAAAGAACTGCTTTTTTTGTTTAAAGAATAGGGGTTTTTTATTCATTCTTGCTGATTTTACCCTTATATTTTTAATATTTATTGGGTATTATTATTTTATAGGGAAATCAAAAGGAGTTATAAGAAACAATTTTTATTATAATCTCAGTGTAAAAAGGGGTAGTGTAAAAGATTCTCTTCAATGCATAGTTCAGATAAAAAATATGCTTAATAAAAAGAATACTCTTTTATATAATGACTTATTGGTGGAACTATATGATAGATATTCAAATCCAGTAAATTTTAGCACAATTATGCTTGATAAATTAGAATATGAAAAAAAAGAATTTAATACATATTCCATAGATTTTAATAACCTTCAACCAGAGAAATATAGGGTCGTTTTGAAAAATAGATCTGGCATACTTGTTGAACTTGATTTTAGATTAAGATGATCACATTTTTCTTTGAAAAGCTTTTTCCAATGAATTTTTATCGAGTCTGAATTGAACAGGTCTTCCATGAGGACAATTTGTTATATTATATTTAAAATATAATTCCACAAGTTCAAAAATCTCATTGAGAGTAAGCCTATCCCCTTTTTTTACAGCCTCCTTACATGAGGCAGAGATTAAAATTTCTTCTACAATATCTTTTTTTTCTTCTTTTGAGATTATAAATTCTTCTATTGTTTCACTTATAATATTATAATCTTTAGTTAAAAAGATTAATGGTATCTCTCTTACTGTTATTGTGGTCGCCTCATTATGTTCAATTAAAAAGCCACAAGAATTTAATTTTTCAAGATTTTCTTCTATTTTATCATCCCATTTATTAAGAGTTATAATGATTGGGATTAACAGCTTTTCACTTGTGGCTTTTTTTATGTATTGTTCTTTTTTTCTGTGATATAGAATTGCTTCCATTGCGGCATGCTGGTCAATAAATAAAAGTTCATCCTGTTTTTCTATTATAATGTATGTTTCGAAAACAACACCAACTATTTTATATTGATTATCTATATTTTGTGTTTTATTTTCAATAAAATTATTAATTTCTATTCTCTTTTCTATATTTTGGTTTTGTAGATTATCAAAAATATCTTTTTGTAAAATCTCTTTTTTTTCAAATGAGGTTAAAGAAATTGATGGCTTAATTTTGTCTTTAATTATATTAGTAAAAGCCTTTGAGACACTCTCTTTTATTAGAGAAAAGATTTTTTGCTGATCAAAAAATTTTATCTCTTTTTTTGCTGGATGAATATTTATATCAATAAAGGATGGATCAATTGTGATAAAAACATAAAGAAGGGGATATCTACTCTGTGAGATGTAATTTCTTATTCCAGTATCAACTGCTGAATAGAAAAAATTAACGTTGACATTTCTTTTGTTTACAAAAAGATCCATATATTTTCTTGTTGGGAAATAGATATTCATATCTGAATGATATATTTTTATGGTTAAATCGCTATCTATTTTTTCTTCATATTCAAATATCTCGAATTTGTTTTCATCATATATTTTAAAGAATGTATTTTTAAAATTATTATCACCATCGGTTGAAAATATTATTTTATTATCACTTATGAGTTTAAATTTTATATTAAGATTGGCAAGAGATTTATCTATTACAACCTTTTTAATCTGATTTAATTCTGTAATTTTAGATTTTAAAAATCTTTTTCTTACTGGTAAATTGTAAAAAAGATCGTAAACTTGGACCTTTGTCCCTTTCTTAAATGGTATATTTTCAATTATAAAATCTTTTTGAGAGTTAGAAATTTTATACCCCGGGGTCAAACCACTTGGATCAGTATTTGATGATATAGTAATCTTTGCAATTTTCTGAATTGAATATAAGGCTTCTCCTCTAAAACCCATTGTATCTATTTTATAAAGATCTGAAATTTTTTCTATCTTACTTGTTGCATGGCATTGTAAGGCAAGGGGGATATCTTCTTTTAAAATTCCATCACCATTATCAATAACAGTAATCTCTTCTATACCGGCATTCTTTACTATAACAGTAATTTCTGTAGAATTAGCATCTATGGAATTATCAAGAAGTTCTCTAACAACAGAAGCAGGTCTCTCTATTACTTCCCCAGCAGCAATTCTTGAATATACATCTTCGCTTAATAGCCTTATTCTATTCATCTATATATAATTTTATGACCTTGCTGTCCCTTTACCATCACCACTTGAACTTTTCATTGGCATTGAAAGAAAGAATGGCAGAAAAAGTATTGAATATATTATGCCAGTAACTATCATTGCAAAATAGAATTTATACAGGAAGGCTATTATTGCCAAAGATAAAGCCCAAAAAGTAAATCCCCAAAATACAAAGCCGTAAATGCTGGAAGATTTTAATTCCATTACAGTAAAAACAGATAGAAGGAAGAAAAAAATCCCCCAGGTAAATATCATTGTTCCAATAAGGGAGATACAAAATCTTGTAATTGTTTCATCTTTTAGAAAAGTGTTAAAATTAGTATATACTATTTTGAGCAGATCTATTTTATTAAAAAACATTAAGATTATACCACATCCAATAAATACCAATGAGATAAGAAATAAAAATATATTTAAAAATCGTTCTTTCATTCTCAACTCCTTTAAACATTTAGATTTTTTGTATAGCGTAATTATAATTGAAATTTGTTGGTTTGTCAAATAAATAGTAAAGTATTTTAGATATTAAGTGCGATTTTATTTTTAAAAAGTATAGAGTTAGCCTAAGGATAAGTTTTGAGTAATAAAGATAAAATGACCAAATTTTAGATAGATCACTAATTTTATAAAAATTTTATCTCTTTTAGGCAGAAATTTAAGTTGAATTTGAGTAAAAAGTAGTCGTTAGAGTCAGTTGTGCATGGGATATCTTGGGGCATCTCCTTCACCACACAAGCCTTTTTTGTCTTTAACCCCTCTATCTCATTTTTTATTTCTTGTATCATCTTCATAAATTTCTCTTCCCCATAAGTTTCAATGCCAGCAAAATATACTTCAAGCAACTCCCTTATAAGAGTTGCAATACTAAATGAGTTTAACTGGTCATGCACAAGTTTCAATTCATTATACACCTCTTCTGGCAAAAACACCCTTATCTTTTCAGTGGCATTTATAAATTTATAATCCTTCTCCTTCCTCTTTTCATAAAGGTGTTTTTTCCTTAAAATCGGAATCATCAATAAAATTATTTCTCTAACAATAACTGAAAGATCCTTATTTTTCTTATCTTTTAAATCTTTAATTTTATCGAATAGAGATTTATTCAATACAAAATCAAATTCTTTCATATTTAAT
>DAONLM010000028.1:0-19329 GCA_035406685.1 Spirochaetota bacterium | reverse complement strand
ACAACAAAAAGTTAAAAATAAGAGGAAAAGTCTGGTTTGATAGATTTAAGAGTGAAGTAATAGAAAGAATTGAGGATTTTGTAAGAAGTTTTAAAAGGGTAAATGATAATCTAAAGAAAAATAACATACAGGAAGCATTAGAAAATTATATTTTCTGTGGGCTTTTTTATTTTAAGAATAAAAATTTTGAATTTATTGATAGATTACCTTTATTACTGGAATTTTTGATATGAGATAAAAGTTACTATTTAAAAAATTTTTGCTATATATTTTTCTCTTTTAAGATTTAACAGATATTTTATAATACAAATTCTCTTTATTAACAATATTGACAAAAAAACCTTTTTTTTATATTGTTATTTCTAATTAAAAGGAAATTTCTATGTTTGACTCTGATAAATATACTGGCTTTTTTGGAGAATATGGCGGAAGATATGTTGCAGAAATTTTAAGGCTAGTTTTGCTTGAACTTGAAGAGGCTTTTAAAAAATATATTGTTGATAGAGATTTTTTAGAAGAATTTGATTATATTCTTAAAAATTTTGTAGGAAGACCCACCCCTTTACTATTTGCAGAAAATGCTACAAAAGAGATAGGTGGCGCAAATATCTACTTAAAATTAGAAGGGCTTGCCAATACAGGTGCTCATAAGATTAATAATGCAATAGGGCAGGCTCTTTTAGCAAAAAGAATGGGCAAAACAAGAATAATTGCTGAAACTGGTGCAGGTCAACATGGACTTGCGACAGCCTGTGCATGTGCTAAACTCGGGCTTGAATGCGATATTTTTATGGGGGAGGTGGATGTTGCCCGTCAGAGACCAAATGTATTCTGGATGGAATTATTTGGAGCAAAGGTAATACCAGTCAAAAGTGGGACAAAGACTTTAAAAGATGCTGTTAATGCTGCGTTAAGAGAATGGACAGAGAGAAAAAATGATACTCATTATTTATTAGGGAGTGCATTAGGACCTGCCCCTTTCCCGGATATGGTTAGAGAATTTCAATCAGTAATTGGGAGAGAGACAAAGGAGCAATTTTTTCAATTAACAGGTAAAAAGCCAGATGTCCTTATTGCATGTGTTGGTGGAGGATCTAATTCCATAGGTTTTTTTAATGAATTTCTTGATGATAAAGATGTGGAACTCATAGGAGTTGAAGCTGGTGGTATTGGTGATAATGTTGGTGAAAATGCTGCAAGAATAACGGGAAAAGGGAGTGTTGGAATAGTCCAGGGATATAAATCAAAATTTTTACAGAATGAGGATGGGCAGTTACTCAATACTCATTCTATAAGTGCTGGGCTTGATTATGCTGGAATTGGACCTCAACTTGCATATCTTGCTGATATTGGGAGAGTAAAATTCAGGGTTGCAAGAGACAATGAAGTTCTTGAAGCCTTTAAATTTTTTGCCAAAAAAGAGGGGATAATTGCAGCACTTGAATCGTCTCATGCTTTAAGTGAGGCAATTAAAGTAGCAAAAGAAATTGGCAAGAATAAAAATATTATTGTTAATGTTTCTGGAAGAGGAGATAAGGATATATTTATTACGGCAAAGGCTTTATCTGATGAGAAGTGGATTGCTTTTTTAAAAGAGGAGATTCAAAGATATGAACAGAATAGATGAAAAACTCTCTCTTCTTAATAATAAAAAAATAGGATTTATGGGACATATTGTTGCCTGTTTCCCAGATTATGATAAATCTTTAATTGCTGCTAATGCCATATGTAAGGGTGGGGCTGATTTTATAGAGGTTCAGTTCCCTTTTTCTGATCCTACTGCTGATGGTCCAACTATTGAGGAGGCATGTTATATTGCAATTGAGAATGGATTTACAGTTAATAAAGGTTTTGATTTGACAGAAAAGATAATAAAGAATAATGATACAGCAGTCTTGATAATGACTTATGCAAATATAATTTTTAAATATGGGATAGATAGATTTTTGAATAAGGCAAGGGATATAGGAGTGAGTGGGGTAATAGTGCCAGATCTTTTGCCAGAACAAGATGAAGGACTTAATACTCTTTGCAAAAAAAATGGTATTCATAATATTCTCATAGCAACACCAGGGGATATCCCAGAGAGGATAAAAGAATTGTCTTATATTGGGAGTGGATTTTTATATACTGTTATGAGAAGAGGCATTACTGGTAAAAAGACAGATATCACAGAAGAAACTGAGAATTGGCTTAAGATGGTAAAAAGTAATTCTAATTTGCCAGTCGCTGCTGGTTTTGGGATTCAGTCCAGATCTCAGATTGAATCTCTTATTGGTAAGGCAGATATTGCTGTTGTTGGAAGTTATTTTGTAAAAAAGATTAAAGAATTTTCTTTAGATTTTCATACTTTTGAGGAGAATATCTACAATTGTATGAAAGAATTATTATAATAAATTCGAGGGTTATATATGGTTATTATCCTAATCTCTTTTTTTATAAATGCAGTGATTGCTTTGATTCTTTATAAGTATCAAAAATTCGTAAACTATTTTAACGGAATAGTTACATCTCTTATATCTCTTTCTGGTTTGATTTTATTAATACTAAATTATTTTTTTAATTTTTTTAATTTTAAAAATAATTACATTGCTCTCGATAATTTAAGCATATTTTTTCTTTTCTTAATATTTTTAGGTTCCATATTTTTTTCTTTATATGGAATTAATTATCTTACAAATTATTATAGTAAAAAAAATCTTGGGGTGCACTGGGCATTAATAAATATTTTAATAGCAAGTATGTCCCTTGTTGTTATGTCAAAAAATGTAATCTTATTTCTTATTGCGTGGGAGATAATGTCTTTTAGTTCTTTTTTTCTTGTTCTTTTTGAAGGAGAAAAAAAAGAGGTAGTAAGAGCTTCTTTTATTTATATTGTGGCAACACATATTGGGACAATCTTTTTGTTTGTAATGTTTTTACTATATTCAAAAGAATACTCTTCTTTTGATATGTCACAATGGGGAGGCATAAAAGATTCTTTATTGTCTTCTATAATATTTATTTTTGCTCTAATTGGGTTTGGAACAAAGGCTGGTATTATGCCAATGCATATATGGTTACCAGAGGCTCATCCTGCTGCTCCAAGCCATATTTCTGCTATGATGTCTGGCATAATGATAAAGAATGGTATATATGGTATTCTTAGAATTTTATTTACTTTAAAAGATGTTCAGATATGGTGGGGATATCTCTTAATAATAATGGGGGTTATATCTGGATTTCTTGGAATTCTTTTTGCAGTTTCTCAACATGATATAAAAAGAATGCTTGCTTATAGTAGTATAGAAAACATAGGTATTATTGTAATTGGGATTGGACTTGGGATAATTGGGTTATCTTTAAATAATTCCTTATTAATTTTACTTGGATTTTGCGGTGCTCTTTTACATGTTTTAAACCATCTTCTATTTAAAGGGCTTTTATTTATGGGAGCTGGTAGCGTATACTTTGCGACTCATAGCCGTAACATAGATAGTTTTGGTGGTCTTTTAAAGAGGATGCCATTAACAGGGGTAACTTTTTTAATTGGGTCTCTTGCAATCTCTTCATTGCCACCTTTTAATGGTTTTATGAGTGAATTTCTTTTATACTTTGGATTTTTTAATAGTATTTTAACTGATAAAATATCATTTGTTATTCTCTCATGTTTTGGAATAATATTTATGGCAATTATTGGGGCTCTTGCTCTGATATCTTTTACCAAATTGTTTGGTATTGTATTTTTGGGAGAATTACGAGATCAAAAGCATAGTAAGGCAAAAGATCCTCCATTTTTAATGGTGTTAAGCATGATTATTTTTGCTATTTTTAATGTTATTATTGCTTTGGGTTTTCCTTTTATTATAAAAATAGCGGCTAACATACTTGGTATAGGAATTAATTTTAGATTAACGCAAATTTTTAATATTTTAGCAATAATTGTTATTGTTTTTATTATTTTTTATATCATAGTATTATTATTGATATTAAAAAGAAGAATACTTTTGATAAACAAAAAAATAGATTACTCTTTAACATGGGATTGTGGTTATGCAAAGCCGGATGCAAGAATGCAATATACTGGCTCTTCTTTTGTTCAGCCTGTAATAGATTTTTTTAGATATATTTTAAGAACAGAGCGAACCCCAATAAAAGTAATAGATTGTTTCCCGGATAATTCGAAATTTAAGACAAAGACAAAAGACTTTTTTACTTCTTTATTTACCCCTTTAATAGAATTAATAAAAAGAATAAATAATAGATTGACCCTATTTCAATATGGGTATATTCATTTATATATATTATATATTTTTATTGCTTTGATAATTCTTTTAATATGGAAGTTGTAATATGGGACAGAAAATTATACAAGTTATACTTATTTTAATTGTTTCTCCTTTTTTGTTTGGTCTTATAAATAAGACAAAGGCTTTTTTTGCTGGAAGAAAAGGACCTCCAGTGTTACAATTGTATTACGATATATTCAAACTTTTTAGAAAAGGGGTAACCTATAGTAAAACAGTTAGTTTTATATTTATTTTAGGTCCAATAATTTCTCTTGCTTGCTCTATTATTGGACTGTTAATAATGCCATTGGGTAAGTATCCTTCTATCTTTTCTTTTAATGGTGATTTTATCTTATTGATATACCTTTTTGCTATGGGACGATTTTTTACAGTTATAGCAGCACTTGATACTGGATCAAGCTTTGAAGGTATGGGGGCAAGTAGAGAGGTTCAGTTTGCTCTTTTTGCTGAGCCTGCTTTATTCTTGAGTATCATTGCTCTTGTGAAATTGAGTGGCAAGACTTCTTTAACCGGTATTTTATCAAAGAGTATTTTTTCTATCAATGGTTTATTGAATCCTGTAATTTATTTAATAGTAGCCACAATATTTATTGTATTTTTGGCAGAGAATTGTCGTATTCCAGTAGATGATCCAAACACACATCTCGAATTAACAATGATACATGAAGTAATGGTTCTTGATCATGGTGGGGTAGATTTTGGATTTATTTTATACAATTCGGCTTTAAAATTCTGGATATTGGGTTCTTTTATAGCAGGTCTTTTTTCGTCCATATTTTCATTTGGGCTATTTGCGGATATTTTGATTTTTATCTCTATTATGTTTTTACTTTCTATAATTGTAGGAATAGTAGAATCTGTTTTAGCAAGATTGAGACTCTTAAAAGTCCCTTATTTTTTAATGATTGGATTGGGATTATCATTTATTTCTTTGATAATAAGTTTGAGGTAAGATTATGAATGAGATAGTTTATATTTTAGAAATAGTAATCCTTTTTATGAATTTTATGCTTCTTAATTCGAGTAGAATAAAGATTTGTATAATTATTATGGCAACTCATGGAATTTTGATAACTATATTTCCTATTTTTTTAAATTTTAATAATTTTAGCCTTGAAATATTATTTTTCTTAATCTTAAACATTATATTAAAAAGTATTGTTTTTCCTTATCTTCTTTTTAGGGCATTAAGAGAGGCAAAGATAAGAAAAGAGGTGGAGCCAATAGGGGGATATCCCCTTTCTCTGGTAATTGGGGTTATCCTATTTGCTCTCTCTTTATGGTTAAGTAAAAAAATATCTGGTTTTCAAAATAGTATTTTTTATTTTGCGACCGCTATCTCTTTTACAACTATTTTTACTGGTGGTTTAATGATTCTTACAAGATTAAAGGCAATTACTCAGGTGGTTGGCTATCTTGTTCTTGAGAATGGCATCTATTTTTTTGGTAATCTCTTTTTAAAAGAGCAATCTTTATTAATAGAACTTGCTATTTTACTTGATATTTTTGTTGCTGTTTTTGTTATGGGTATAGCAATATTTCATATTAATAGAGAGTTTAATCATATTGACACAGAGAAACTCTCTTTCTTAAAAGACTCTATTGAGAAAAAAGAGGAATAATTTATGATAACACTGTTTTTATTGATAATACCATTCTTTTTTGGAATATTGGCTTTTTTTATTAAAAATAGGTTAATTCAGAAATTGTTAATTTCTGGAGTTGCTTTTATTCATCTTACTCTGGTCGTTTTAATATGGATCTTTTTTAATGAAAAGAGTCTTATCTCTATATTTGATAGCTGGTTTACTGTTGATAGTATTGGTTTGATATTTCTTACTATAATGAGTATTCTTTTTTTTGGTGCTTCTCTATATGGAATTGAGGCGCTCTTTTTAGAAAAGGCTCATTCGAGTGAAAAAGATAAAAAATTTTTTTCTCATGAGTCAATATTTACAGGTTCTCTTATTCTTTTTCTTGCCACAATGACAATGGTAACAACAACAACACATCTTGCAATACTCTGGGTTGCAATAGAGGCAACCACTCTTGTTACTGCTCCTTTGATATATTTTCATAAGACAAAAGGCTCTCTTGAAGCCACATGGAAATATCTTTTAATATGTTCGGTTGGAATAGCAATTGCTTTACTTGGGGTCTTTTTTGTAGCAGTAGCAAACATTAAAGAAGGGGATTTGGTTTTGAGTAATTTATTGAAAAATGCAGAGAATCTTGACTTAAAATGGTTGAAGGCTGGATTTTTATTACTTTTTGTAGGTTATGGGACAAAAATGGGGCTTGCCCCTTTTCATACCTGGTTACCAGATGCTCATAGTGAGGCACCATCCAAGGTTTCTGCTTTACTTTCTGGAACCTTATTAAATTGTGCCTTTTTAGGGATTATTAGAATTTATGAGGTATGTGTTAAGGCAAATTTAGGAGAATATTGCAGAGAGATTTTTATAGTTTTTGGGATTTTATCTCTCTTTTTTGCTTCTATCTTTATTCTTGGTCAGAAAGATTATAAAAGAATGCTTGCTTATTCGAGTATAGAACATATGGGAATTTTAATACTTGGTCTTGGTATAGGTGGAATTGCTGTATATGCCTCACTTTTTAATGCTCTTGCTCATTCTTTAACAAAGGCCGGTCTTTTTTTAACTGCTGGTAATATTCTTTTTCTCTATAATACAAAGAGTATATCTTCAATCTCTGGTTTAATTAGAAAAAATCCTTTTGTTGGTTTTTTATGGTTTTTTGGATTTCTCCTTATTACTGGAACACCACCGTCAGCAATATTTATGGCAAAATTTATGATTTTAAAAGAATTAGTATATTCGGGTCAATACTTAGTATTAATTTTATTTTTATTACCGTTAGTAATTATTTTTATTGGAATGGCAAAAATTTTCCTTTTTATGATTCAGGGTGAAGATGTTAATAATGATGGAGAGTTAAATAATAGAGTAGGATTCTTTAGAATTACTGTTCCTTTCTTATTTTTTACTCTTTGCCTGATTTTTGGACTATTTTTGCCAGAATGGTTAGATAATATGTTTAAGAATGCATTACAGTTTTTAGGGGGCTAATGTATGAAAAGTAACTTTATTGTTGTAAAAAATTGTGAAGTAACTAATTTAAAGAATGTCCCTAAATTAAATTTTGAAGAATTTAAAGAGCAAGTTGTTGAGTTTGTAGAAGATGGGGAGAGAGTTGCCTCTTTTTTTGTTTATCCAGAAAAAGAAAACCTTTTTAATTTAATAATAGTTCTTGCAAATGATAAAGAGGGAATCCTTAAGATATTTTCTACAGAAGTAAAATCTTCCTATAAATCAATTACCCCTTCTGCTACCCAATTACATTGGTTTGAAAGAGAGATTTATGAGCAATGGGGAATTTTACCAGAAAAACATCCATTTTTAAAACCTATAAGATTTCATAATAGATATAATGAAAAGAATGAAAAAGAAATTTTACCATCTGTAACAAATTTTTTTCAGATAGAAGGGGAAGAGATTCACGAAGTGGCAGTAGGGCCTGTTCATGCAGGTATTATTGAGCCAGGTCATTTTAGATTTCAATGTCATGGAGAAGATGTTTTTCATCTTGAGATATCCCTCGGATATCAACATAGAGGTATTGAGAAAAGGTTAATAGGTAGTCCTGATAAAAGAAGCATTCATTATATGGAGACAATCGCTGGAGATACCACAATAGGTCATACTCTTGCCTATTGTTATGCTTTGGAATCCCTTTCAAAGACAAAAGTTTCTGTAAGAGAGGAGATTATAAGAGGAATTCTTTTAGAATTAGAAAGACTGGCAAATCATACTGGTGATCTTGGAGCTTTAGCAAATGATGTAGGATATCTACCAACAGCATCGTATTGTGGAAGATTGAGAGGCGATTTTTTGAATATTACTGCCTTAATATGTGGCAATAGATTTGGAAGGAATGTTGTTAGACCTGGTGGTGTTAGTTTTGATTTATCTCAAGAATTAATTAAAGAGATAGAGAAAAGATTAATTGAGACTTTTAAAGATGTAAGAAATGCCATAGATTTATTGTTTGGTTCAAATTTAGTTGTGGAGAGATTTGAGGAGATAGGTATTTTAAATAAAGAAAAGGCAATTGAGATAGGTTTGGTTGGAGTTGCGGCAAGAGCATCAGGATTAGAAATCGATAGTAGAATTAATTTTCCTGTTGGTCCATATCAATTTACTAAGATTCCTATATCTATTTATAATACAGGCGATGTTTTTGCAAGAGCTTTTGTTAGATGGCTTGAAATACAAAGATCAGTTGATTTTGTTCTTGATTCTCTAAAAAAACTTCTGAATGATAATACTAAATTATCTGAAAAAAAGAACTTCCCAGAATTGGAGAAAAATAGCATTGTTGTTTCTCTTGTTGAAGGTTGGCGAGGTGAAATATGCCATACTGTAATTACTGATAAGAATGGTAATTTCAGGCATTATAAAATTGTAGATCCGTCATTTCATAATTGGTTTGGCCTTGCATTGGCTTTAAGAGGTGAAGAGATTTCTAATTTTCCATTATGTAATAAAAGTTTTAATCTATCATATTGTGGACATGATTTATAAGGGGGATATATGTTGAAGACATTACTTGCAAGAATTAAACAGGGATACAGAACAATTCCATATCCTTTTAAAAGAGTAAATATTTCAGAGAGATATTTGGGTAAGCCAGAGATATTAGAAGGCTTAACACAGAGTGAGATTAATAAGTGTAAAAATGTATGTCCTGTTGATGCTATTGGGGAAAATAAAGAGAAAAATTCTGTATTTATTGATGTTGGTAGATGTATTTTTTGTGGGGAATGTAAAAATGTTTCTGATAATAAGATAAATTTTACAAAGAATTATAGATTAAGCGAATTTAGAAGAGAAGATCTTTTAATATACCCTGAGAAAGAAATTTTAGAGAAGAGATTAAGAGAAAGAATAAAACATATTTTTGGTAGATCTTTAAAATTAAGACAGGTTAGTGCTGGTGGTTGTAATGCATGTGAACTTGATATTAATGTTTTAAATACTCTTGCCTTTGATTTAGGAAGATTTGGAATTCAGTTTGTGGCATCACCAAGACACGCTGATGGCATAGTTGTAACAGGTCCTGTTTCTCAAAATATGAAACTTGCTCTTCAAAAAACTTATGATGCAATTCCTTCTCCAAAGTTAGTAATTGCAGTAGGTTCGTGTGCTATTTCTGGTGGACCTTATTTTAATCATGAGGAAGTATGTAATGGAGTCGATTCTATTTTAAAGGTAGATCTTTATATACCTGGCTGTCCACCTCATCCTTTAACAATTCTTACTGGGCTTTTAAAATTAATGAAAGGGAGATAGAATTAGAAACAAGAGAGAGTTCAAAGATATCACTTTACCCGAACAAAAGAAGTTATTAAAATAAGTTTTGTAGAAAAGCATTTTCACTTTTTATTTATTTTTATCTGTTGTTGGTAAATTATATATTTGTTTTTTCGACATTTTTTTATAATCGTCGAAAAGCGATTATAAATTTTTGTCAAATTATCTATATGCATTATAACAAATTATGAAAAGGAATAAAAAAATAAAATAAATTTAAAAGATGCCAAATTATTAATTTTAATCTTTTGACAAAATTAAAAATTTTCAGTATATAAATTTTACATTATTTTATTTTCAAGGAAGAAAAAATGAACATCATAAATCTTTATGAACAAAAAAAGAAAAAAATTGATTTAGTGGTTATAATTATCTCTTTTTTAGTTTTATATATTACTTTTTTTTATAAATTTAATTTAGGTTTATTGTTTAGTGATACAATACTTACTGGTGGGGATAGTGCCTCATGGTTTCAAACAGTTAAAAATTTAAAAGAAAACTTATTGCCTCATTTTAGATTATTTGGGTGGAATCAGGCTAATTTTTTTGGTTTTAATGAATTACAATACTATTTTCCATTGCCTTTTTTAATTGCTGCAATTCTTGGTTTTTTTATGCCATTAACTGTTGCCTTAAAAATAACTACTTTTATAGGACTTGTAACATTACCGCTGGCATTTTTTTATTCCACAAAAAAGATAACCAAAAATAACCTTACAGCAATCTCTGCAAGTTTTTTAAGTCTTATTTTTATATTTAATGAATTTTATACAATGTTTGGAGGTAATTTTTTATCAACTTTTGCTGGGGAGTTTTGTTATTCTATATCTCTAACAATTGCTGTATTTTTTATTGGTGTCTGTTATGAGACTTTTGAGAAAGGTAAGAATCCAGTCTTTGCCGGTATTCTTTTAGGTCTTACTGCGTTATCACATATATTTGTTTTTATGCCAGCATTTTTTATTCCATTTTATTTTTTACTTGCAGATAGACTATTTTTAAAAGAAAAATTAGATAATAATTTAAAATCTAAAAATAACAAAAAGAAAAAAGATGAACTTGAACAAAAATTAGAATTCTGTAGAGAAAAAATTCCAGAAAGAATTTTGATTATTTATGTAATAGCATTTTTATTAATATCATTCTGGCTTGTCCCAATGATTTTTACAAAAAAGTATTCTCAATCTATTTCGATGATATGGACTTTTGACTCTTTTAAAGATTTTATTTCAAAAACTTTTATGGGTTTTATTTTACTTGGATTTGTACTTGCTCTTCTTTTAATGTGGAATTTTAAAAAATTAAGATTATTAAGTCTTCTTTTTATATATTTATATGCAGTATCTCTATTTTTTTATATCATCTCATTATTTTTAGAAATACCGGATATAAGATTTATACCTTTTGCTTTAGTTGTTTCTGTATTTAGTACAGCTGTTTTTTCTAACTATTTTGCTGACTTTCTTGACATCAAAAAATTTTCTACATTGATAAACTTAATTCTTACTTTTGTAATTATGATTATAGGAATTTTATTTGTTATATTTCATCCAAAAAATGTCACAAGCTGGTATAAGTGGAATTACTCTGGTTATGAAGCCAAAAAAGAATACGTTAATTTAAAAGGGATCATAAGAGAATTTGGGGGAGATATTAATACCGGTAGAATTCTATGGGAGAAACAGGATCAAAATGATAATGCGGATTTTGGATCAGAGAGAGCCTTTGAGAATCTATTTTTGTTTACTGGAAGACCAGCAACAGAAGGTGTTCATTATCATTCGAGTTTTATGGCAAGAACAACCACTTATATGCAGAGTGAATATTCTTTAAGGCCAGTAGATCCAGAGGCATATAGAATTTATTCAAAGGTAAATCCAGAAGTATGGGGATTAAGATTTTTTCAGGTAAATGCAAAAGACATCATAACATTTTCTCAGGAGATAAAAGATGCTTTTTCTAATCATCCAGATTTTGAGAAGAGTGGAGAATTCGGAAAATTTTCTATATTTACTTATAAGTATTTTCCAAAGTCTTATGTTATGATTTATGATCTTGATAAAATAAAAATTATCAAAGATAATAAATATGGCTTTAAAACAGATTTTTATAGATATTTTAGAGATTATGAATTATTTGATACACCATTTATTTTTGAAAAATATGGTAAAAATTTTATCACTTCTGAAAATTATTATAAAAATTATGATGAATATAAAGATAAAAATTTTAAAGAAGATTTTGACTTTAATAAATGGCTTTTGAATTATAAGTATTTTAATTCAATATACGATGAAGATGTTACACAATTTAAAATAAAATTTAAGACAAAAGAGATTGGCAAACCTCATATAATAAAAATTACATATTCTCCTAATTTTAAATCTAAAAATGGGGAAAAGATATATCCTATTTCACCGGGCTTTATGATGATAATACCAGAAAAAGAAAACGTTGAAATTTACTATGGGACAAATATATATGAAATAATTGGGTTTATTCTCACGCTCCTTTTAATACCACTGATTATTTTTGCTAATAAATTGTTAAAGATAGAGATCCCATTTAAAATTAGAGAAATAATTATAAATACTGTTTTGGTTTTATTTTTTATAATTGTGGCTGTACTTATACTTTTTTCACTTACTGGCAAAAGAGCATATATAAATGATATTAAGGTGTGCCAAAATTTATATAATCAGAATAAATTTATGGAACTGTATAACAAAGTAAGTAAATATGCGACAATTGATAATCTTGATAAATACGACAATTCTATTATATATGACTATTACATCATGAAATCACAGGCACTGGCAAAATTAAATAGAAAAAAAGAGGCAAAAGAGACAATTGATTATATATTTAGAAGGTATAATCATTCAAGATTAAATGATAATTTTCAGTGGGTGCATAATGTGATAAGATAGTCTAACACTAGATTTAAGACTATTAAGTAGTTATTAATATACTTGATAAAAGGGGATATCCCCTGTTAGTAAGGTGGACATCTGAATAATATAACATATATTTTATAATAAAGATGTTTGATAAAAGTTGCATATATCTATAGATAAAAAGTGGGATAGCCACCTAATAAAATACTAATTTTTGTCTAACGTAATTTTTTTAAAACTATTATTTTTTTAAAATACGATCATATTCTTCGAGAAAAGGCCCTGCTAAATAAAAAGAACCTGTAACAAGTAAAGGTTTATTTAATTTAATAGCATAATTGATAGCCTCATTCTGATTCTTGATTAAAATTGTATTTTTAAATATATTTTTTACATACTCAAAGTCTCTCTCTGGCTCTGATTTTTTATAACACAAATCTGTGATAATAATTTGAGTTGCAATACTTTTTATAGTTGAATAAATTTTTCTATAATCTTTATCACTCGCAAGAGCTATAAGAATAACAAATTTTTTTATTCCAAAATGCTTTTTTAATGTCTCAACCAGCTTAGTAATAGAATCTTCATTATGTGAAACATCTACTATTGTTAAAGGGTTATCCTTTATTGTTTCAATCCTTCCTTTTATTTTTAAATCAATTGTCTTAATTTTTGTCAAGAGCCCAAAAATTTCTGGCTTTATAATAAAAACAGTTAAAAAAGCAGTCAAAAAATTCTCAATCTGATGTTTTCCGAATAAAGAAAGATAAAAATTATTAATCATCATTTTATCTTTAAAAATAATATTAATTTCTTTTATGTTCTCAAATACAATATCAAAAGTATTGCCATTTTTTTTATGCTTAATATTTTTTATCTTAAAATATCGAGAAACAAAAAAGATCTTTGAACCACTCTGTATTGCTCTATTTTTAAAAACATGCTCACAATTATATCTTTGCTTAGAAATAACAACTTTTGAATTATTTTTAATAATAAAAGCCTTTTCTGTTGCGATCTCTTCAATAGTCTCACCAAGTATCTCTGTATGATCAAAACTAATCGAAGTAATCACAGAAACAATAGGAGTGACTATATTTGTGCAATCGAGTCTTCCGCCAAGCCCTGTCTCTATAACAAGATATTTTGCCTTTTTACTATCAGCATACAATAGATAAATAATAAAAAATATTTCAAAAGTTGTTGGTTTTAATTTGTGTCTTTCTATTACCTCTTTTACCCTGTTTATCATTTCTACTAATTCTTTATCTGTTATCTCTATAAGATTAAATAAAATCCTTTCATTTGGCTTTATAAGATGGGGTGATAAAAAAGTTGCAACCGAATATCCAAGCATATTTAACATTTTTGAAATAAAAAGGGACACACTTCCCTTACCTTTTGTCCCTGCTATATGTATTATTTTTTTTCCATTATGAGGATTATTAAAATAACCAATTATATTTAAAACAGAATCAAGAGAATATCTATTACTCTTTTTTGTTAAATCCTGTTCAAGATTTACAAATGAATAGAGATAATCAAGAGCATCTTTTATATTATCAAACATAGATTACTCCCAACCAAATGTGGCTGGAGGTTTATTTGTGATATCATAAAAAAGAGCATCGACAAACTCGATTTTTTTTATTTTTTCTATAAGAGTGGCTAAAAATTCTTTATTAAATCTTGCAAATCTTGCTGTCATTACATCCTCAGAAACCACTGGCCTTAAAACAATGGAACAATGACTACTATTTGAAGCAAAAGGGAGAATTATTGTTAAATGTTGAAATATCTTATTATAAAGATTATTCTTTTTTAATTCCTCAATAACAAGAGAGTCAACTTCTCTTAACATATCGAGTCTCTCTTTTGTGCAGTATCCTTCTGTTAAAAAACATTTTCTTCTTTCAAATAAAGAGATAATAACCCTATTTATATCTCTGTTTTTATTAATAATATTTGAAGAAATTAGTTCCAATTTATCCCAATCAAGATCTTTTAGCATATTACTATTCTTTATAACAACCGGAAATTTATAAGTTCTTGCATCCCCCTGAACACCAACTGATTTAACGGGAAGAATATCTATTTCATAATCTTCTTTAAAATACTCTCTTAAATCAATTTTTTTTATCTCTTCTTTAATAGAATAAAAATTTTTATCGATCTTTCCGTTTGAGCAGATCACATTTATAGACAATCCTGGGCCTGGGAAAGGGTGCCTGTAAACAAGTTCATCAGGTAGTCCTATCTTTTTACCAATTATTCTAACCTCATCTTTATATAAATCTTTTAATGGCTCAATTATTAATCCTTTTTCTATAAGCTCTTTTATCCCCTCAACTCTATTATGATGTGTCTTTATTGTATGAGAATGATCTGTACCGCCAGATTCTATTATATCCGGGTATAGTGTGCCCTGTGCGAGAAGAAACTCATCATAATTTAGATTTAATTTATTAAGTACCTTATCTCTTACTTTTAAAAATGTCTCACCTATTATTTTTCTTTTTTCTTGCGGATCTATAACCCCTTTTATAGCCTCTAAAAAAATATTACTCGCATCCTCTACAATAAAGTTATTAAATCCAAAATTGTTATATCTCTCTGCTATTATTTTGCTCTCATTCTTTCTCATAAACCCATTATCTATATGTAAGCCCAAAACTCTTTTATTTCCGAGAGCCTTATTTAACAAGGCAAAAGATACAGTAGAATCAACCCCGCCAGATAAAAAAAGTAATACATTTTTATCTTTTGCATCCCTCTTTATTTCTTCTAAGATAATCTCCAATACTTTATTATGGTCCCAGTTTTTAGGCATATTACAAATTTTAGCAAAGTTTTCAAAAATTTTACCACCAATAGGAGTATCTTTTACCTCGATATGAAATTGAAGTCCAAATCTTTTTTTGTTAAAATTTTGAATTGCTGCAAATTCACAATCTTTTGTTGAGCCAATTACTTCAAAACCTTCTGGTAATTTAGTGACCTCATCATTATGACTCATCCATACCTGCGATGGGAAGTTTATATCTTCAAAAAGGGGGGATATCCCCTTATTATAAAGAAGTGTAAATCCGAATTCGCCAACTTTTGCCTTTTTAACGTCGCCATTATAAAGTTTTGACATTAATTGATGACCATAGCATAGCCCAAGTATGGGGATATCCATATCGAGAATTTTAGAGTTAAAAAAAGGGACATTGCTATCATAAACAGAAGCAGGCCCACCAGAAAGAATAATGCCTTTTGTTTCTTTAATCTCCTCTACAGAAATAGAGGGTTTTGCAATCTCAGAATAGTATCCTAATAATCTTAATCTTTTTGCAATAAGATGAGAGTATTGTCCACCAAAATCTAATACAAGAATTTTTTCCATATAAGATATTATCCTGTTTTTTGCTTGTTTTATACTTTAAATAATATTATTTGTCAAATTTTTAAACAAAAAAGGGAAGAGATTACTCTTCCCTTTTCTCCCTTTAAAAGATTAGTTCATATTAACCTGCAAGGGCTCTTGCTATTTCACTTTGATTAAAGCCTATTATAACTTTACTACCAATCTTAATAACTGGTACTCCATATTGACCCGATATTCTAACCATTTCTTCTGCTTTATTTCTATCCCTGCTTACATCATAATCCTTAAAAGGGATATTGTTTCTTTTAAAATAATCCTTTGCCATAATACAGTATGGGCATGAGGGTGTAGAATAAACAATCACATCTTTATTCATTTTTTACTCCTTATTATATATTCTTATATTATAATATAATAATATATAATAAAAAAGTCAAGTACTTTTTATAAAAAATTTTAAATTTCTGAAAAAAATAAACATAGTGTAAAAATATCTAACCCAAAAACTATGGTTTTTCAAAAATCTATATTGAAAAAAATGAGAGAGCAATTTTATCTGTGTGCATTTTTTATTTTTTTGTAAATCTTGTAAAGGATTTTCTTAAAAATTTTCAATAAATTTATTCTAATAATAGGTCTCAAAGCCTATTATCTGATAGAAATTGTTATATCTAGCATTGTAGAATTTGGTTGTATTACCCTGGAAGTGGGACAATTCTCTACTCATTCCAATATTTTATCTTTGTTAATTTCACCCATAACAACACTATTACAAGACTACATTGGTAAAAATAGATAGACAAAAAGGTGTGGATTATGATTAAAATATAAATGGAACTAAATAACTTATTACAAAATCACTATGAAGAAAGATACAATAAAATTTGTATAGAATTATTATGTGATGGGTATAAAAAAATCACTAAAAGCAATGATATCTTCAATAATAAAAAAGATTTTATTTATGCAATGGATGATTATTTGTTCACAAAAATTGCATCTAATAAACATAAATTTAAGTTTATAAGAGAATTTTTGGGTTGTTTTCAATACCATAATACATATAAAAGAAGTATAATAAGTCAGATAGGAAAAATAGAATAGAATAAATTAAGAAAAGATTTAGGACTGAAATTTGATTAAAAGAAAGGACTTTTATAAACAAAATTTAATAAAAAAGTATTTATGCTCATTCAGACACACATTTTACTATTTTATACAGGGTGATTGGGGTTATATTTTCCGTGTTATAAGAAAAAGAATCTTTAAAAAATTATAAAGCCAATTATTTTTTAATTTATAGAAATTACTTCTTAACTCCTCTTATTTTTTACCGATATAAATTATATATAAAGAATAACATGAAAGGGGAAAAGAAGAGATATGAAAAAGAAGACAATAATTATTATATTTCTTTTAATTTCTATATTTGTAATTAAGGCAGCAGAAGAGATTCTTATCGATTTTAGCAATCTTGATGGAACAACATTTGATTTTTCTAAGTTTGCTTTTGGTAACTGGAGTGATGAGGATAGGGATAATATGACAATTGACCTACAACCTAAAAACTGGAATGTGAGAATTACCCCATCTCATTTTATCACAGAAACAAGAAATAAAACTTATTCGGTAGATACAGAGATAAAAGTATTAGGTCCAAGAAAACAAAAAGTCTTGGCTGCACGTGTTTTTATTCCACAAAGAAATGCAAATACTTATATTTTAATAGAGCCTCCTTTTGAAATACCATCGTATTATCCTTCACCAGATCTTAGCAGCGATATAATGGGGACAATGTTTATAAATAAAGGAGTAGTAAGAAATGTTGGTATCTTAAAAAAGATAAATGTTCTCTTGTGCGGTAATAATTTTACATATCAATTTTATGTAAGAATAAAAAACCAGAGAGGTGAAATAAGAGATTTATTTATTGGTTATATAAATTTTTTGGGCTGGCAAGAAAGGGCATGGGTAAATCCTTTTTATGAATATGAGCAAAAGGTAATTGCTGACACAAGGAATAAAAGACCTTATTACCCATTTGAATATCCTTATGTAAAATTGATGGGCTTTTACATAAGTAGGGTCCAAACAGAGGTTACAGGAAATTTCATAGCAATGGTAAAAGAAGTAAAAATTGAATTTGATGAAGAAATACTAAATTTAGAATCTGCTACTGGGGTTCAGAAGATACCTTCTGTTGATGTTCTTGAAGAGATATTTGGTATATATAAAGAAGAATTGATTGAAAAGGCACAAAAAGAGATAGAAAAGACGAATCTAATTATGTTTCAACAATGGCAGGAAAAAAGAAGAAAACATAAAGATTAAATATTTTAAGAAAAAAACCTGTAATAAATTATGTAGAACTATTTATTACAGGTGTTTTTTATTTATAAAAGTATTAAATTATATGTAGAATAAATTAAATTTTGTAAAGGATTATTTCATAAATTTTATAATTACTCGAAAGGAGTGCGCTTTTATTTTTTAAGCAGATTATAAAGATAGAATTATTCTAAGGTTAATTTTGTTTGAGAAAGGATTGTTATAGTTTCATTTATTTTTTGTTAGAATTTAAAATAAATTTTTTCAATAATATGTCTCAAAGCCTATTACCTGGTAGCAATCGTTATAGATTGCCTTGTAAAAGGGGGTGAAATTCCCTTTAAAGTGGGACAATTCTCTACTCTTCCACCAACTCTTTTTCTCTGTCAGTTTCAGCCAGAGTCTCAATGTCACAAGACTGCATTTCTTTTCAAATCCAAGCATCCCCATTTTCTCATACTCTTCAATGAAAATTTCAAGGATGCTTCTCAATAATTTTGCCATGCTGAAAAAATTCAAGTCAGCATGAATTTTCTTTAAAAACCTATAATCTTCCTTCGGAAGATAAAAATGAATAGATGCATCTGCGTCTATTCTTTCATAGGCGTTCTCATCCTCCGACCCAAAACAGTATCTTTTTTTGATCCTATCAGAGAATTTTTGTAACACATATAAAATCAATTTTGATAAAGAGATATTTTCTTTTCTGGCAATCTTTGCAAGTTTTTCCTTCATCTTTGAAGTAGTTACAAAATGTAATTCATAGTAATCATTATTTTTGCAATTTAAAATTGTTTTATTCATAAAACCCTCCATATAAAAATATTTCTATATATTAATCACAGGGTGCGCTTTTATTTTTTAAGCAGATTATAAAGATAGAATTATCCTAAGGTTAATTTTGTTTCAGAAAAGATTGTTATAGTTTCATTTATTTTTTGTTAGAATTTAAAATAAATTTTCTCAATAATATGTCTCAAAGCCTATTACCTGGTAGCAATCGTTGTAGATTGCCTTATAGAATGGGGTGGTGTTACCGGAAAAGTGGGATA
>DAONLM010000027.1:0-19618 GCA_035406685.1 Spirochaetota bacterium | reverse complement strand
TCAGCATGGGTTGTTTATTGAGGAGAATTATCCTACTCTTTTTAGAAGAGTATGAAAAACTTGGGATTACCGGGGTTGAGATGAAGTGTAGTATAATAACATTAAGGTTATTTTTGAGACTAACAAATATGAAAAAGTGGAATAAGAGCAGAGAATTATCCCACTTTTCCGGTAATACCACCCCATTCTATAAGGCGATCTACAACGATTGCTGCCAAGTAATAGGCTTTGAGACATATTATTGAAAAAATTTATTTTAAATTCTATCAAAGAATAAATGAGACTATTAAAATTTTTTCTCAAAAAAAATTAAGCATGGGATAAATCTATCTTTATTATTTGCCTAAAAATAAAATCGCACCCGTTAAGTAATAAATTTCATAATTTTTTTGACAAAATCTAAAAATTAAGATATATTTATTGTATAAAATTTATTCCAAAAAGGAAGCAAAGTGAAAGAGGTATTTGTTGTTATTTACAACTTACTCCTGTATATTTTCTCAAAAAATTTATTTCAACTAATAAAAAATAAAAAGAGTAATTTTTTTATAAATTTATTCATTATTTTTAGTCTGGCTAATTTATTAATATTTCTTCCTTTGTTATTTTTAAATCTTTTAAAGACTTTTTTATTTTTTATTACTTTTATTGCTTTATTATTACTCTCTTTTTTTATAATTTTATTAATATTTAGAGATAAGGTAGAATATTTAAACAATATAAGTATAAAACTCTCAATATACAAAGCTGATTTTCTAAATTTTTTAAAGAATGATATATTTTTTAATTTATCTTTTAGTTTTCTCTTATCAATTTTCTCTTTAATATATTATATTTTTATATTTTCTTTTTTTAAATTTTATCTTCCACTTGATATTAAACTCTATCTTTTTTTAATTTTTATATATTTTTCAATCTCATTTTTATTTATATTTATTTTTAATTTAATATATTATAGGATAAATAGATCAAAAACAAAACTCTTTCTTAATTTGAAAGATTATACTGATTTTAAATCTTCTGGTTTTCTTCTCAATCTTATTATTTTTTGTTTTATATATTTTATAAGTTGTTTTATTATAAATATCTTTATAAAGACTCCTTTTTCCTTTTTATACTCAATACCATTTGCACTGGTTATTTCTCTTCCATTCTTTGCAATAGCCAGAGGACTTGGATTAAATAAAATAGTAAATCTTTACTCTCTTGAAAAGAATACTAGAATCTACTTCAATTTTTTAGAAAAATCAATAGATACAACAAATATTATTACAATAGTTAAATCATTTTCAAAGATATTTACAAGTATTTTAGTCTTTATTTTTACTTTTATAATATTATTAATTATGAATAACTATTTAAAAATAGAAGTTAAAATAGTATTTTTTTATTCTATATGTATATCTTTATTTTTTTCATATTCTTTATTCTTGAAAAATAAATTAAATATTAATATTTTTAACAAATCCTACTATTTCACCTCTTTTTTATTCTTGAATTTATTGATTATTTTAACAATTTCTTATTTAAACTTTTTTGACTCTCTTATTAAAATAGAAAGTAACTATCCATTCAGAGAATTTATTGAGCCAGTATTTATCTATTTTAAAGATTTTCTTATTAACATAAACAGATTTTTCAATGCTATCCCTTTTGTAGTATTTTTGTTTACACCATTCTTATTCTTCATTATATTAAAATTGTCAGAGTATATAAACACTCTATTTTTAAAAATTACAAAATTAATTGATGAAAGATTAAAGTTAGAGCTAACTGGACCAAATGCCAATCTTTTATTTGGTGACTCAATGTCTTTTTATCCCTTTATATTTTTTTTAATAATTAACTATCTTGTTATCACAATTTTATATATAGAAATAAAACCTTTTTCTAATTTCTTTTATAATCTTGTAAAAACCTTTCAGATTGATTCTGTTTTTAAATTTACATTTCTCACACAGGAAAATATTTATAACTTTTTTAATTTTCTTTTTATACTTTTTGTAGTAATAATATGTTTAAAAGTTATCCTAAATTTTTTCTCAACAATATTAAGCCATTTTATGCTATTTAATGATGAGATTGTCTATCTTCAAAATAAAATAATCTCAAAAACAGTATTAAGAATTCCTTTATCAAAGATAAACTATTTTATAATAAAGCAAAATATAATAGAGAGATTTCTTGATATTGGTTCTATCTATATTGAAACAATGGACAAAAATGGAATAATAAAAATTTCTGGCATATCTTCTATAAAAGAGAAAAATATTTTAATAATGGAAAAGATAAAGAGTGGTTTACAAAAAATTTAACAAGTTTGAATTAACTTTGGCTATAATTTTATCAGTAAGTATAATACTCTTCTATTTCTTTTTTAATCTTAATTATCTTACTAAATGGATTGATGAAAAATATGACTGCACTACTTATGATTATTATGTAAGATTGGGGCTACCTCAATATCTTTTTAATCCACATCATATTGGTTTTGACTGGCTTGGGGAAAGAATGTTTGATTTTCTTAAAAAAAATGGCTATACTGGTAGTTCGATGATTGTATTGCAATTAAGAAATTTGATTGTAAGTTCAATTGGTCTTGGGATTTTATTTTTTCTTTTGTATAAGATTTCAAAAAAAATTTATCTATCTTTACTAATAATCGCAATGATTGCTTTTTCGTGTGCCTTCTGGCTATATTCACAGATAAATGATACACCCATAATTCATTCGGTTTTGCTTGTTCTTTTATTTATGATGACGATCTATTATCCAGATGCAAAGAGAAAGTATCTATTTTCCATACTTCTTGGAATATTTCATTCTATTGTTGTCTTTTTTCATCAATCAGATTTAATATTTATGGTTGTGATATTTTTTGTATATATTTTTTCTGATTATTTATTGAATAAATTTAAAACATTTTATCAAAGAGATATCCCCTTTCTAAAAAATAATCCTTTTCAAAATTATTTTTCTTTTTCTAATCTTAAATTTTTTATAGTATATTTTATAACTTTTTCTATTATAGTTGCCAGTGCATACTATTTTGTCGGAATTGTGTTAATAGGACTTACTCTTGACATAACAAAGGCAACAGATTTTAATAAGATAAAAGGGGCAAGTTATTTTTTTAACTGGCTTGTTCTATATTCAAAAATAGACTACTGGGGAAAAGGTTTTTCAGATACAAATCTTTTGGAAAAGGTATTAACAGGGATATCCACCTATTTTTATCAACCACAATCCTTTAATGGAGATAAATTGCAATTCAACTGGAATAATTTTTTTCATCCTTCTTCAATATTACCGAATTTTATTGGTTTACTATTTATGATTGTCTTTTCTATAACTTTTTTATTTTTTAAAAAACTTTTTGATAAATATAATTTTGTATTTATAGCAAATATTATCTTTCTTGTTATATATACAATATTCTCCTGCTGGTGGGAGCCAGATTATAGAGAATTCTGGGTTGCTACAATGTTTCCATTCTGGCTATTAACATTTTTTATATTTAATTTTATTATTGATCATGGTAATAACTTTAAACCACTTTTAATATTTTTTATATACGGATTTTTAAATATTTTTGTTATGCTTTTATTTTATTTTAACTTTTATGGATATATGATACAATATGCTGGAAAAGAATTTAGAGTTTTTGATATAATAAAATAAAAAATGTAAAATTTTATTTTGTAATTATAAAATTTTTTGTTATATAATAAAAAGTAATTATTTAATCTAATCAGGAGAATTTTTATGAGTAAAGAAATTTCTATTGGAATAATAGGCGGTAGTGGCTTATACAACCTTGATAACATTAAACTTTTAGAAGAAATAGAAGTAGATACTCCATTTGGGAAGCCTTCTGATAAATATATAATAGGAGAACTGAATGGTATAAAAATAGCATTTCTTTCAAGGCATTCAAAAGGCCATAAAATCTTGCCATCAGAGTTAAATAATAGGGCGAACATTTATGGCTTTAAAAAATTGGGTGTTAAATCTCTTATAGGAATAAGTGCTGTTGGCTCTTTAAGAGAGGAGATAAAGCCAACTGATATTGTTTTTCCAACACAGATAATTGACAGAACAAAGGGAAGAGTAAATACATTTTTTGGTAATGGAATTGTCGCACATATTAGTTTTGCTCATCCATTTTGTAATAATCTTAATAAAATTTTTATAGAGGCTGCAAAAAAATTAAATATAAGATATCATACTGATAAGACATATGTCTGTATGGAAGGTCCTGCTTTTTCTACAAAGGCTGAGAGTAATTTTCATAGGCTCATAGGGGGGGATATCATAGGAATGACTGCAATACCAGAGGCAAAACTTGCAAGAGAGGCAGAGATCTGTTATTCAATGATCGCAATGTCCACAGATTATGATTGCTGGAGAGAAGGAGAAGAGGCCGTAACAGTTGAGATGGTAGTAGCAAATTTAAATAAAAATATTGAAAATTCAAAAAAACTTCTTTCTCTTATAATACCAGCGATTAATTATAATGATTGTGAATGTCGAAAATCATTGAATAATGCAATAATGACATCAAAAGATTTATGGCCAGAAAAGACAAAAGAGAATTTGAAAGAAATTATTAAGAGATTTATATAAATAAAAGGGGGATAACCAGAATTGGGGATCTCAAAATTAAAAAGGCTACTCTCTGATGCTATCTCAAGAGCATTTATGACGCAAGATATTCAGCTATTTGGTAGAGAGATTGACAAAAATTTAGATCTTTATGAGTTAACCGGTTTCCCAAGAGGATGCTCTATTCCAAGAAAAGATGCAGCAGATCAGATTGTGGATTATTTTTTTAACACTAAAAGAATTAGCCATCTTTTAGAATTAATAATTAAAGTTCATAAGTTTGGATTTAAAGGTGAAAAAGTAATTATTCACAATATAAATCATATAATAAAAGAGATGAATGAGTGTGGCTATCAGTATAAGAGTGATTTAGAGAAGGTGGTTTTTTCTGAAAGCAGTGGTAAAAGAACAGATTGGGGTTTTTTAGAAGAGGGTAAAAGTTACAATTTTTGTTTTATTTCAATAGACATTTGTGGCAATTCAAAACTTGTTAGGAAATATGATAGTTATCATATAAAGGAGACATATAAAAATTTCAAAAATCTAATTACGAAATGTATATTATCGAGAAATGGCAGAATATGGAGCTGGGAAGGGGATGGGGGACTTGTTGCCTTTTTGCTTGATGATTTTGTGAATAATGCTGTATTTACCTCAATAGATATATTAAATTCTTTAATAATATTTAATGCAACAGAAAATTTCTTAAATGAGGATATAAATATAAGAATAGGAATAAATGCAGGCCAAGCAGAATACAAGAAAAGTACAAATCTTATTAATTCTGATTCTATAGAATTAACAAAAGAGATTGAAAAAAAACATACTGAAAAATCCACAATCTCTATATCAAGGCATACCTATCAATATGTAAATGCCTTAATAAGAGAATTTATGGTAGAAAAAGAGATTAATGGTCTTTCTGTTTATCAGTTAAAACTACCAATATGGAACAAAATAAATAATTGCGAGGGCAAGTAAAATATGATTATAGATGTTTTTCATTTACCAGAATCACAAATAGAACTAAAACTTAAATTAATAGAAAAAGTAGAAAATTTTAAATTTAATTTTATAGATATTTCAAAAGAACCTTATAATATTACTAAAAATTGTGAGATTATTATATTTGAAGAAGAATATTCTTACATATCATCTGTGGATACTTTTGATAATATAATTAAATTATATGAAGTTTTCCCAGCAGTAATCATAATTACGGCTGGAAGGGACATGTTTAATGTCGTTAGATGGATGAGAAAAGGAGCGAGTGATTGTGTCTGGATTGGGGACTTTACACATGAGATTTTAAAAAATTCTATAAGAGGCTCTTTACAATATGTATCGGCAAAGAAGATAGGGGTTAATAAAGATTTTAGAGTAGAAGATGAGGATTTTAACTACTCCCATCAAAAAATAATTATACCAACAAATTATGACTGGAATTCTTTAGAAGACAACAAATATTATGATATGGTTCTTATGATGATAAGTTTTTACCTTGATAAAGATGCAATAGGAAGATATTCAGAAATAAATATAGAAAAGATTTTTGATAAAATTAAGGAAGAGATAAATTCAATAGTAAAAAGATTTTCTGGTCAGTTGTGGTTCTGGCATAATAATTCTGGAATGTTTACATTTTATTTTGGAGATTGCATAAATTGTGCAACTCTTGCCAGTATTTATATTTTTAATCAGTTATTTTTAATATACATAGAGAATTTAAAATTGAATAAACTTATTGATTTTAAGATTTCATTGCATTATGGAAGAGCATTTTATCATAAAAAAGATACTGAAAACATAACCAGTGATATGTTAAATTCAATAGTTCATATTCAAAATCAATATGCAGAAATTAATTCTTTATATATTACAGATGCTATTTATAACTCATTATCAACACGAATCTTTTCTTTATTTACTTATGTGGGAGAATTTGAGCATAAGAAGATATATAGATATAATATGCAATCAGAAAATTCTTGATTTGTTTTTTTAGAATATGTTAATCATCCAATATTTAATATAGTAGATTAAAAAGACACTTTTATATAAAATAACCATCATTTTATGATATTTGCCTATAAGAGGATATCTATATAAAATAGCCATAATCAGATTATATTTATTTTTCTAATTTTAACAAAAATATTGTTTTTTAAAATAAAAGTGCTATAATTAAATATATTAAGGAATATTATGAATGTTATAATAAGAAAAATTTTAACTTTTTTGGCTTCAATTAGTGGATTAATAATTTCTTTGTTTGGAATGGGATGCCCCGGCATTGTGGCTGAATATGGAGCTCCCTATGCTAATTATAAACTAAAAGGAGTTGTAAGAAACAAAGAAAATGCATCACCTATAAAACTAATACAAATTCAGAGTAAAACTGACTACTATTTATATTTTGATAAAACAGTGAAAAGTGATGAAAATGGGCATTATTTAATTGAATATAAAGGTATTGTTCTTGAAAAAATAATTCTTAAAATTCAGGATATGGATGGTGAGGAGAATGGTAAATTTGTATCTATGGATTTAACCGTTGATTTTAGTGATGTGAGTTATAAAGATGGGAACCGATGGTTTTTAGGAACAAAAGAGAAAGAAGTAGATATAGAGTTAACGCCTGAAAACTAAGACTTTTAAAATAAATAGGGATATGGATATTTAAAAGAGTAAATTTAATAGATGTGATACTTATGGAGGTATAAAATTAAAATCTTAAAAAACAAAATTATTAAATTTGTTTCTTATGTTCTTGGCATTATATGTGGGGCATCATTTTTTGCAGCATGTTATGGTCCTGCGCCAATGGATTTGAGAAATTATCCGCCAAAAATTGATAGTTCTAATTATAAAATCTCCGGCTATGTAAAAGAAAAAGGAGCAGATAATTTTATAAAAGGTATTTCAGTAAATAACATTCTTACTGATAAAAATGGATATTATGAAATTTATATTAAAGAGTATTCTGATTATGTAATTTTCCGGTATGAAGATATAGATGGAGTGGAGAATGGTGGGGAATTCTTATCTAAGGAAATTAAGATATCTGATTTTAATACAAGAGAAGATGGGATAAAAGAGGCTTTTGTTAATGTAGAATTGGAGAAAAAATAAAATTTTTTAAGCAAAGGTATACAAGATCACTATAAAATGAAATTAAACACGACAAAAAAAATTAAATTAAGTATTCTTAATTTATATAAAAAGATTCAAAGAGAGTTGCATGAATTACAATACCTTTTCTGGGAGACCACTTTAAGATGTAACCTTTCCTGTCTTCACTGTGGAAGTGATTGTCTTGCCGATAGTAATATAAAAGATATGGCCTTAAAGGATTTTTTAAATGTTCTGGATATAATAAAAAAAGAGTATAATTCTAATAATATAGTAGTTATATTTAGCGGTGGGGAACCTTTGGTTAGAAAAGATATAGAGGAATGTATCTATGAAATAGATAAAAAAGGATTCCCAATAGGGATGGTAACAAATGGCCTAGCAATGACAGAAAAAAAATATATAAAATTAATCGAAAATGGATTAAGAACTATTACTGTTAGTCTTGATGGTTTAGAGAAGAATCATAATTGGCTTAGGAATAACAGTAATTCTTATAAAAAGGCAATCGAAACTATAGAGTATATTGTTAATACAAAGAATATAAATTATGATGTTGTCACATGTGTTAATAAGAGAAATATTAATGAATTGGAAAATATAAAAAAATTATTAATACGAATGAATGTTAAAGCCTGGCGTTTATTTACAATTTTTCCGAAAGGTAGAGCAAAAAACAATCAAGAATTATTTCTTTCTAATGAAGAATTTAAGTACTTTATAGACTTTATAATTAAAACAAGAAAAGAAAAAAGCATTAAAACAAATTATAGTTGTGAAGCATTTTTAGGAAACTATGAGGGAAAAGCAAGAGATTATTATTTTTTTTGTAGAGCAGGTATAAATATTGGATCAGTATTAGCAAATGGGGATATTTCAGCATGCCCTTCTTTGCGAGGAGACTATATTCAGGGTAACATATATAATGACGATTTTCTTGATGTGTGGAATAATAAATATCAAATAATGAGAGATCGAAGATGGGCAAAATGCAGTATCTGTAAAGATTGCTCTGATTTTAAGTATTGCGAAGGTAATGGGCTCCATTTAAGAGATGAAAAAACAAAAGAATTATCATTTTGCCATTGGAATGTCTTAAAGAGTTAATCTTTTATTAAAAATTTATTGTTATATTATATTTTGAAATTTTAAATTCCAGTATCTTTTATCGCTACGTTTCTTACAGAATTTGAAATTTTAAGAGTTTTATGGAAAATTAAATTTTAAAAAAAGTGTATTATTATGTAAAAATTAAAAAAAATAAAATAAGATAATAATTTTATTCATAAATAGATTATTATAATTTCTTATCATAATTTTTAAATATATTAGTGAGTTAATTTAGTTAAAAATCAAATTTAGTCCCGAGGGACACTTTTATTTTTAGGCAAATTTTCTTTAAATTTTTTAAAAAACTTGTAAAGGATTTTCTTAAAAATTTTGTGATTAATATATAGAAAATAATTTTTATAAAATTAGGAGGATTTGTTATGAATAAAAAAAATTTAAATCGCAACAATAATCACGAACTACATTTTGTAGTTACTTCTACTATGAAGGAAAAACTTGCAAAGATAGCCAAAAAAGAGAATATTTCTCTTTCTAAACTTATTTGTTATGTATTACAAAAGTTTGCTGATAGAGTGAAGAAAAGATACTGTTTTGGTGTCGAGGATGATAACAGTTATGAAAGAATAGAGGCAGATGCATCCATTCATTTTTATATTCCTAAAGAGGAATATAGATTTTTGAAAAAAATCCATGCTGATCTAAACTTTTTCAGCATGGCAAAATTGATTAGGACAATTCTTGAGATATTTATTGAGGAATATGAGAGAATGGGGATGCTTGGGTTTGAGAAAAAGTGTGGTATAATAACATTAAAGTTATTTTCTAAAATAACTAAAATAAAAAAGTGGTGGAAGGATAGAGAATTGTCCCACTTCCACGGCAATACAACGCCTTTCTACAAGGCTATATACAACAATTGCTACCAGGTAATAGGCTTTGAAACCTATTATTGACTGAATTTGTTTAAAATTCTACTCGAAAAATAAATGAAACTAATAAAATCTTTTCTCAAACAAAATTAACCATATGATAATTATATCTTTTTATCTGTATAAAAATAAATTCGCACTCCATATTAAAAAAACAAATAATCATTTTGACAAAGTTAATATGGTTTGCTATAATACTAATTCTAAGGATAAATTATGAAAGAGATTAAAGAAAGAGTTATAGGATATACAAGAAAAAATAGACCAGATAGAATAGAATATCATTTAACATGGTCAAATTATTTTCTTGCTACAAAATTTGATGTATTAAAGAAACTTACTGAGATGACCGGGATATATGTTGTTTTTTATCTTAATAAATATAAAAGACTAACACCACTTATGCTTGGAGCAGCATGGTATTCTGGTTTAAGACCAATGGCTCTTAAAATTTATACAAAGGTCTCTACTGATAATATACCAGCTTATATCTATTCAAAAGTGGAAACAGAAAAAATTTATATAAAATATATAGAGATATATGTCTTAGAAGATATGTTAAACATATTTTTTAAATTGAGGGAACAATATAAAGATGCTTTTATTGATACTAATGGTTTAGAATGCCCTTCTAATCTTGATAGAGTAAAGATTGTTGAAGAGAATACAAAGTTTTATCATAAAACATACCCACATCCAGATATTTAATTTTTAATTTAATTTGAGTAGAATATTTTTATCTCAAAAATTTTTATTATAATAATATTTACCATTAATAAATATTTTGATATAGTATAGGCTTAAGAAAAAGATTATGAATAAAGAATTATTAGCAGTATTAAGATTTAAAGACAAAATAATTGAGGCTGTCAGAGAAAATCAGGTTGTTGTTATAGAAGCACCAACTGGCTCTGGGAAAACGACTCAGATTCCACAGATACTCTTTAATGCAGGGTTAAATGGCTGGGGCATTATTGGGGTGACACAGCCAAGAAGAATAGCAGCAGTGAGTGTATCAGCAAGAATTGCTGAAGAAATGGAAGTGGAATTGGGTAGACTTGTTGGTTATAAAATAAGATTTGAAGATCATACCAGTGCCCATACAAAAATAAAAATAATGACAGATGGTATTTTATTAGAAGAATTAAGATCTGATCCGGATCTGTTAAAATACTCAATAATAATTGTAGATGAGGCTCATGAAAGAAGCCTTAATATAGATTTTATACTCGGCTTATTAAAAGAGATTCTTAAAAAAAGAAAAGACTTTAAAGTTGTGGTCTCCTCGGCTACGATTAATGCCAGTTTATTCAGTAAATATTTTAATAATGCTCCTATTATTTCTGTTGAGACAAAGCCATATCCTATTGAAGTAATATATTCTCCTTTATCCAAAAAAGATGATTATGAAGAGATGCAGACAAAAATAATAGAAATAGTAAGTTCAATAGAAAATAGAAATTTAAAAGGGGACATACTTATTTTTTTACCGGGCGAAGATTCTATTAAAGATTGTTGTAGAAGATTAGAAATGATAAATACTACTGATAGTATGGTTATACTACCTTTGTATGCAAGATTGAGTATTGAAGAGCAGAATAGTGTTTTTAAAAATTTTGGGAATAAGAGAAAGGTAATTATCGCCACTAATATTGCTGAAACATCCATTACTATCGATGGCATTGTATTTGTAATTGATCCTGGTTATTCAAAGATAAATTATTATAATCCAAGGACATTCACTTCTTTCTTAGAATTAAAACCAATATCAAAAGCATCTTGTGATCAAAGAAAAGGTAGGGCTGGTAGAACAGCACCTGGCGTTGTCTATAGACTTTATAGCGAAGAAGATTATTTAAATCGAGATGAATATACAAGAGAAGAGATTTATAGAACAGATCTTTCAGAAGTAGTTTTAAGAATGGCTGATCTCGGATTATATAACTATTTTGATTTTGACTTTATATCGCCGCCAAACAAAGGAGCAATAAAATCAGCAATAGAGACTCTTATTTCAATTAATGCACTCGATAATGACGCAAGGCTTACACCTCTTGGGAAGAGAATAGTGGATTTCCCTATTGTCCCAAGATTATCAAGAATTTTAATAGAATCCATTGATAACTATCCAGATGTAATGAATTGTATTTTAATAATAATCTCTTTTTTATCAGCAAGAACTCCATTTTTATATCCAGCAGGAGAAGAGATTGAAAGTAGAAATGCTCAAAGAAGATTGATGGTTAAGGGGGGAGACTTTTTTTCCTGGATAAATATATTTTTTAAATATACAAAGTCAAAAAATAAAGAGGAATTTTGTAAGGAATACTATCTTGATACAAGAACAATGAATGAAATTGTTAATATCCATTCTCAACTTTCAAATATGGTACTTGAAAAAGGTTATAACATAGGTAAAAAGATTGACTATGATGATATTTTAGTATGTTTATGCTCTGGGCTAAAACAATATTTATGTCTCCGTGATAAGAAAAAAGGATCAAATGCATATCATTCTGCAACAGAAAAGAGTATTAGAATTCATCCTGGGTCATTTCTTTTTGGTGAAAACCCAGATTGGCTTGTTGGCGGAGAGATAGTAAATACTGGTAGAACATATATAAGAACAGGAGCAATGATATCAGAAAAACTCATTAAAAATAAATTTATTGATATTTATAATATTATAAGACATAAAGCCAATGTTAAAACTTATCTAAAAGAAGAAACTACTAAGATTAAAACTAAAATAGAAGGAGAAAAAAGAGTTCAGATTCTTGATAAATATTTTGAAATTAAAAAGAGTAATAAGCAGGTATATGCCTTTATACCATACCATATAATCATTCAATTGAAGAGTAGAAAGGAGAGATTGCTGCATTATGACTTTGGTGATCTAAAAGCGCATTTATATTTTAAAGATATTCTTATCCTAAAAGATAGGCTAAATTCCCTATTAGAATATTTTGATAAGATAGATCTTAATAATGGGATAAATACAAAATATCCAAAGAATAAATTTTTAGTATATCCAGATGATTGGAGTCAAATTTTTAAATATATTAAAATCTTGTTACGTCCCTCTTTAGAAAATCCTAAATCCCACAAGAGTGGCTTTCTTGCTCTTAATTGTTCAGAAGAAAACATTTATCAATTTTATTTAGAAGATGATTTTTTCACAGCAATAGAAAATTCTTTTAATTCATTAGAAAAACTTTTTGCATCAGAGATAAAAGTTTGGAATGAGGAAGAGAAAAAACAGATTGAGAAGATTCATCATAAACTCAGTAACTATTTAGAAGAGTTAGAGGTATAGTCTAATTTATGAAAGAGTTTATTATTGATCAATATAATGAGGGTAAAAATTTATTCAGATTTGTTAAATCTGTTTTACCACATTTAAAAAATAGAGAAATTTTTAAACTAATAAGAAAAGAGGTAATTAAGGTGAATGACAAAAAAACAGATTTTAATCAAAAGTTAAACAGAAATGACAAAGTAAAAATTTTTATGAATGAAAAGAATTTTAAAAAACAAAAAGATAATAAATTTTCTTCTATTAAGACAAATTTTGAAATTATATTTGAAGATAAAGATATAATTGTGATTAATAAAGAGATGGGAATATTAGTTCATCCGGATAAAAAAGAATTTAAAAATACATTAAGCGAAATGGTAAAGGCTTATTTGTATAAAAAAGGAGAATATAAACCAAATAATTTTTTTAATCCAGCTCCATGCCATAGGTTGGACACAAATACCTCTGGTATAATAGTCTTTGCAAAGAATCATAATGCATTAAAAAAAGTGAATCTTTTATTTAAAGAAAGAGAGACTATAAAATTATATAGGACAATTGTCTATGGTAAAATTACAACTCCTATTTTAATTACCTCAATGATAGATACAACTGAAAACGAAGAAAATATGGTAAAAGTTTTAGATTTGAAAGTATATAACATAATACCAGATAAAGAAAAATTTTTAAGTGAGAATAAATTTATATCAGCAACAAAGATGATTCCAATTAAATATGAGTCTCAATATTCTCTTGTTGATGTGGAGTTGTGGACCGGTAAAAAGCATCAGATAAGAGCACATCTTGCTGCTGCTAATCATCCTATTTTAGGAGATAATAAATATTTTACTAAAGCTGGGCTTTCTGTATCTCAATTATTAGGCCTAAAGAATTATTTTCTTCATGCTTATAAATTAATATTAAAGGGATATGGCGAATGGAATGCAAAATTTCCAGAAGATTTTAGGCAAAAAGCATTTGAACTTTTTAAATATGAAATGTAAATTTTATTTATGTTAAAATTACGGCTATTTTTAATATTTTTTCTCTTTTTTTTAAATTTTATTAATCTTAATTCTCTTAACATACTATTTATTTCTCAAAATTATAAAAATGAAAGTGATTTTATTGACGATAGTAAAAGATTTATTGAAGAGATAATTAATTTTAATCCAGTATGTCAATATTTAGAACATATAAATTTCTATTATATTTTTGAGAGTAAAATACTATCTAAAGATAAAGATTTTGATAACTTTGAAATATCAAATGAGAAATTTTTTGGTCTTATAAATAGAATAGAGATAAAGATAGATCTTGCTATACTTATAATAAATAGTAAAAAAACAGATTCTAAAGGTGGGACAATAGGAGAAAATAATTTTCCAGTAATAGTTATAACAAACAATGCAAAAAAAAGAATTATTTTACATGAATTGTCGCATTCTTTATTTAACTTAGGGGATGAATATGAGGGGGATATAAAGAAGTTACCCCTTGAAATAAAATTTAAAAATCTGAGCCTTAATAATAAAGATAATTCTGAATGGGATTATATAAAAAAACTTTTAAATGAAAATGACTTTTCAAATTATGAAGGAGGGCTTTCTAGGAAAAAAGGAATTTATAGACCATATAAAGACTGTCTTATGAGAGATATAGAAAAAGATTTATGCCCCGTATGTTTTTATTATGCTGTTAAAATTTTAAATGATTTAACAAAAGAAAATAAAAATTTTCTGGATCTTATCAATAAAAATTGTAAAATAGAAATAAAAGAAATCAACCTAAAAAAAGTATCTATGACCTCTAAGGATATATTTTAATGCATCTCCTATATGTTCAAATTCTTGTATAACTTCCATAAATAGTAAAGCAGATGTTATATTTTTTATTTTTTTCTTACTCATATCAGAAATAGTCTTTTTTCGCATCTTTTTATATAAAACATTTATCCTCTCTTCTAATTCTTCTCCCTTTTCCTTTAACTTTTTTAAATCAGTTGTCGGGTTATATTCTTTTATAATAAGATCAAAAAAATTAGAAAGAGTATCAATAATATCTCTAAAATTCTCCTCTTTTTTGGTATAAAATATTCCTAAATCATCTTCAGTTGATTTTTTTACTAACTTAGCAATATTTTTACAACAATCACTAATCCATTCCCAGTTTCTTGTCTCTTCGAGTAAATAATTAATATTTTCTGCTGTCTTTTCTGATGCATTTTGTTTAAGAAGAGTAAAAAGAAATTGAGAAATTTCGGTTCTATACTGATCGATCTCTTTTTCCATCTCTTTTACAGACTTGGACGTTATAGATATATCTTTATTTTTCTTTTCTTTTTCCTCTTCAAAAAAATCACAGGTTTTATTAAACATATCTTTGACTATCAATGACATATTTTTTATCTTATTTTGTGCCTCTAATAAAGCCAGATCCGGCGTTTGAATTAAACTCATTGAGAATAGCCTTAGCTTAAATTTTTCCTCTTTTCTGGCTTTACCCATTATAAGATCAATAAATTTCGCATAAAATGGAACAAAACCAATAAATAAAGTTGTATTACTAATATTAAAAAGAGAATGAAAAAATGCAAGTTTTACACCGCATTCAGATCCTTTAAAGATAAAAGGTAAATTCCCGGTTAAAAGATTTATTAATTTAAGCATATTTGGAAATACAAATGGCAATAATACCCAGCAAACCCCTATTACATTAAACAATGTATGAGATAAAGCAGCCTTTTTTGCGGTATGATTTGCTGGAATACTTGCAAGAAACGCGGTAATTGTTGTGCCTATATTCTCTCCTAAAACCATGGCTACCCCACTCTCTAATGAGAGATACCCAGCATTAATTAAGGTGATAGTAAATGCCATTGTTGCTGAAGATGATTGAAGAATCATAGTAAAAACAGTACCAATTAAAACATAGATAATAATAGAGATATATCCTTTACCTTCAAACATCTGAAAAAAATGATAGACAGTATTACTCGATGTTAGTTCTTTTCTTGGAATAGCCTCTTTTAAAAAATTTAAACCAATAAAAAGAATAGCAAATCCAACAAGAAAGCCACCCCATGTTTTAATATTATTATTGGGTAAAAACATAAACCCAACACCTAAAAAAGCTGCGATAAAAGAGAGTTGAACGATGTCAATCTTAAAATTTGTTATATTTACTATCCATGCTGTTACAGTAGTTCCGATATTTGCTCCCATTATAATACTGATTGCCTGAATTAAATTTATAAGCCCAGCATTTACAAAACTTACAACCATTACAGTAGTTGCAGAAGAAGATTGGATAATTGCAGTAATAAGAAAACCGGTTAATACACCTAAAAATCTATTTGAGGTCATTTTTGATAGTAAAATTTTCAGGTTATCACCAGAGGCTTTTTCGAGTGATTCACTCATTAATTTCATGCCATATATAAAAATGCCAAGTCCTCCCAGTAGCATTAGATAGTTGGATATACCTATATAATGACCTCTTTTATTATTTGTTATAAATTTTAAAAAAGATTTTTAGAAATTTAAAATTAACAAAAATTTAACACTTTTTTAATTATAGTTTAAAAATTTCTATTTGTCAAAATTTATTAATTCTAATTCTAAAAATATATTTTTATAAAAATTTTAATTAAAATTTTTAGAATATAGCACAACTAATAATTTCGGCATCTTAAAAGATATCTTATTATTAAATTAAAAATAGTTGTTCTAAGTTTCATTATCAAAATTTAGTGTTTTAATTTAATCAGAAGAAATCCTTATATAAATATTTTGACAAAAATTCACAATCGCTGAAAATATGCACATAATTTAATACTATAAAATAGAGATCTTTTATGGTATAATGGTTTAAACAAATAAAAAAATATCAGAAGGAGTGCTCTAAAATGGATAATAACAAAAACAAAAAATATTCACAGATAAAATTTGAGGAAAGAGAAAAAATATCTATACTTTTAGCTAATAAAAAAAACTCAAAAAGAAATAGCAGATGAAATTGGGAAATCCCAATCTTCAATTTCAAGAGAAATAAGTAGAAACAAACCCGCTAAAAATAGTTGTAAATATTACGCTCTTCAGTCACAGAAAAGAACAGAGGAAAGAAAAAGAAGAGCACATAAAAAAATGCGATTAAAAAATGAAAAGATACAAGAATATGTGGAAAACAAACTCAAAGAGTATTATTCGCCAGAAGTAATAGCAGGGAGATTAAAAATTTAAAGATAAAATGAAAGAATCGATAAGGAATTAAATGTAAGTACATATTTTTGTAATCCATATCATAGTTGGGAGAAAGGATCAGTTGAAAATAGAATTGGCAAAATTAGATTTTTCTTGCCGAAGAAAACAGATTTTGCTAAAATATCAGAAGAAGAATTATTAAGAATTCAAAATATTTTAAACCATAGACCATTAAAGTGTCTTAATTTTATGACGCCTTATGAGGTTATAAAATATGCACTTCGTGATTGAATCGGTGCTTCACAAACCAGCTGCCCATGAGGTAAAATGTCAGGTCAGACAGCCCATTTTAGACAGGGGCTGATGAGTGTAATTTCGCATAGGGAAAAGAAGGAGGAAAACTAAAATGAAAAGATCTCAAATTGCCATAGCAAAGTTTACAGAAGGTTACAATTGTGCTCAGTCTGTTTTGTTTTCTTTTTGTGATCATTTAAATTGTGACAAAGATGTCGCATTGAAAATATCATGTGGCTTTGGTGCTGGAAGGGGTCGTAAGGAGGAAGTCTGTGGGGCTGTTACTGGTGGAATAATGGTAATTGGATTGCGATATGGAAGAGGAGAAAAAGGAGATAGCTCATTTACTGAAGAAACATATAAAAAAACACGTGAATTCATGGACAAATTTAAAGAAAAACATGGAACGTTTATTTGTAGAAAGTTACTTGGAGGATGTGAATTAACAACACCCGAAGGGCAGGCAGAGTTTAAGGAAAAGGATTTATATAATAAAGTATGCAAGCAATGTGTAAGCGATGCAGTTGATATTCTGGAAAAAGTAATCTAAAAAGTGTAGTCCCATCCTCCTTGCCAATGTGAAATGTATGGCACTCGAAAAGCAGGGTTTAAGCCCAGGCAACTTCTGTAAACTGCGAATATTATGTTTAATAATGAAAACTAAGTAGATAATAAAAACATTGGGAATATTATGAATGAATTAGAATTACAACTACCAACCCTTGAGTACAAAAAGTCAGCAGAAGATTTCAAAGGTGAATTTTTTGAAAATCAGGAGACTGTTATCAATGGAAGTGCATTGTTTGACCAGATGGAATATGAGCAATGGTTGATACATAATACAAATAATCAAGAAGGAAATATTGTTAATAATAATTGGGTGCCAGCAACTACATTTTTTGCTGTCAGAAAAAATGACCTAAAAATTGTGGGGATGATTGATATTCGGCACAACTTAAAAAATGATTTTTTAGCACAATACGGAGGTCATATAGGCTTCTCTGTCTGACCCAGTGAAAGAAAAAAGGGCTATGGAACAGAAATATTGAAAATGGGAATTGAATATGCTAAATCCTTAGGTATTAGAAAGTTGATGTTAGGTTGTTTTTCGGACAATTTGCCGTCTATTAAAACAATAGAAAAATGTGGAGGTAAATTGACAGAAACAAAAAAATTTTCAGACAATCAACTTTTAATAATTCCTGATGCGAAAGATAAAATTGTAAATATTTATTGGATTGACTTATGAATTCTTAGCAGAAGATAGGCACCAGCACACAATATCTTATATACGCAATTTAAAACGTGGTATATGTCTGCAACACTTTAAGGCTACAGACCATACAAGATCAGCATATCCTTGCGTCGATTCTTAAAGAAGGGCTTTGAATCTTTGGTTAATGCATATTTGTTAATAAAAACGAACTTTTATAGATAAATAAAGGGAATAGAATAAATCTAAATAAAAAAGGGGAAAGCCTATGAAAACAAAAAATGATGAATATAAAGTATTGATTGATTTTCTTAATTTCTACAATGAGTGCTTTTATTAAAAAGATATTGAAAAACTAAAAAGGTTTTATGATTTGAAAAATAACAGATTAATTTATATTGATAATCATAAGAATAATGATACTTACAATTTAGAGCAACATCTAAATTTACTTTCAGATTTCTTTAAAAATGGGAAAAAACGGAATCGGGAGATGTTGAGCCTTTAATAATAGAGAATCTAAAAATTTTCTATAAAGAAAAAGCTGCTTGGCTATTCTATATAGCAAAGTATAAAAGTTTCCCTGATCCTGCGGTAAGATGTACTTTATATTTAGAATGTATAGACAATGAATGGAAAATAATACATGTACATTGTTCATTCAAACCAGATAAGTAGAAAAACAAAATAAATGACTATTATTTCACTTTTTATGGTGGACCTGGCGTTAAATATAATACAATGTATTTATTTTATTATAATATTATAAGAGACATATTGAGGTGGAAAGATATTACTTAAATAAACTTATCATTTTTTTGTTGAATTTATTTTAAAATGTCACCTCTTGAAAAAATAGAAATGTCACCTTATA
>DAONLM010000026.1:0-20157 GCA_035406685.1 Spirochaetota bacterium | reverse complement strand
GGAATTGAAGCATTTGGAGAAAAAGAGTTTGAAGATAAAATTGAGAGGCTAAAAAGGAAACTTGAGGATTTAAGAGGAAGAAAGGCTGTGATTGTGAAGAAAGATAGAGGGAAGATTGTGCCGCCTGATATCCCCCGCGAGCCTCACTCCGACCAATATTTTTTACTCACTTTCGACTCAAAATTTAGGGTTTTAGAAATAAAATTTTTATAAAAATTACAACTATGTCTAAATTTTTTCCTTTCTCTCTTTGTTACTCAAAACTTACCTCAGGATAAATTTATACTTTTGATTGCTTAAAAATAAATTCTTACCCAATATTGAAGATGGCCATTTATTTTAAAAAAATCAATTTATAATTTATGATGCATATTTTTTTAATATCATTCTTTGGCTTATATATGGAATAAAGAAATATGCATAGAAAAATTATGATTAATAGAGTTAAATATAAGTTAGTAAGTTTATTTTAAATAGGATTGTATTGTTAAAGAATATTACAATAGTCAAAATTATTAATTTTATACAATCACTAATTTATCAAATTTATAGTTAAAAAATGAAAATAGTTCAGGGCATACAGATATCCCCTTTTACAACAATAGGATATCCCATTTAAAAATCTTATAATAATTATAGTAGTATAATAAATCTTATTTCTCTTCTATTGTCTCTTCTATTTGATGTCCAAAGTGTCTTCCGCCCTTTTCTTCAAATATAACTATCTTATCCCCTTTTTTTAAAGATACAACTGATTTTGATTTACCATCGGGTGTCACGATTCTAATTGTTTCTGCATTCTGTAAGACAACACTAAAATTACTCATCTTGCCCTTTACTTCAATTCTTAACATTGGCCTTTTTTCTAGTTTTATTCTGCCAATCACTGATGTAAATGTCTCTCCCTTATGATTTACTATAAGAACATTATCCCCACTTCTTAAATCTGCTAAATATTTTGTCTTATTTTCAGGTAACATTATATAACAATGAACAGCACCAGCATTTACTCTAAATGGTCGAGATGCAACATAAGGATTATCAAGAGATTCTGAATTCACTAATACCATTCCATTAGAATAGTCTCCAACAAGCATGCCTTCACCTTCTTTCATATTTGTAATTGTATCAATGCATACTCTATCACCAAGAGGCAACTTTTCTATATTTAATATTTCTCCTTCAGTTAAATTAATCTTTCCTTTTTTAGATTTTATTTTTTTTAGAATATTAATCTTTTCATCATCAGAACAATTTGAAATATATACCCCGGTAACCCCTTTTTCCAATATCCCTATTACTTCAATAGCATCTTTTTCATTATTTACAACTGCAAAAAGATTTTCCCTTTGAGCTATTAGATTCTCAAAAGGTATTATTTTCCAGTCCCCAGTAGAAATTATCAAATATATATTAGAATTTATTTTTGAAGCCTCGATTTCTTGCTCTTTATTTGTTATCTCAAAAAATTTTATGTTCTCAGGCAAAGAATTTTTATTATAAACATCCACTTTTGCAAGTTGTTTAATCTTCTCTATGATTTCATTATTTGAAGAAAAAAAAGCATCGACCCCATTCTCAAGGGCATCTGTTATTAATGATTTATTCCATTTTTCTACTTCGATAAAGACTTTTTTCATACTATTTCTCCAATAATTCTTAATGCCTCTTCTATTGACTTATTCTCATGGACAATTGCTGACACCCCTTTACAAAAGTTAGTAGGATTTATATGCTGAAATACATTTCTACCTATCGAAACCCCTTTTGCACCAGCATCCATTGCCATCTTTATATTTTTTAGAATATCTTTTGTATTTTTAGCCTTTTCACCACCAGCAATAAGAACTGGGATAGAGCATCCTTCCACAACCTTCATAAAAGATTCTGTATCGCCGGTAAAATTAACTTTAACCATATCAGCCCCAAGTTCATTTGCAACCCTTGCAGCAAGTTTTACTGCCTCAACATCGAATTCATTTGGGATCTTTTTACCTCTGGTATACATCATTGCAAGTAAAGGCATACCCCAATCTGAGCACTCTTTGCCTATTTTCCCAAAATCTTTTAGCATCTCATAGTCTGTTTCTGCTCCAAGGTTGATATGAATAGATATCCCATCTGCCCCTAATTTTATAGCCTCTTCAACAGTACATATCAGGACTTTTTGATTTGGATCTGGAGAAAGAATTGTCGAAGCACTTAAATGTAAAAATAATCCAACATCTTTACCTCTCTGTCTATGACCTGCTTTAACAATTCCTTTATGCAAAACAACAGCATTTACACCACCATCTACTATTTTACCTATTGTTTCTTTCATATTTACAAGGCCTTCGATAGGTCCCATTGTAACCCCATGATCCATGGGAACAATTACTGTTTTACCAGTGTCTCTATTTATTAATCTTTCTAACCTTATCTGTTTACCAATCATATATACCTCCTAAAAATTAAATAATAAATACTTAAAAATGAGAGATATTATAGCAAATTTTTGTAAAATGGTAAATAAAAATAACAATAAAAATTTTTGACATTTTTAATAATTTTGATTATAGTAAATATATTACATCAGCCTATATAAGGGGTTATATGAAAAAAAAATATAGATACATTTTTTATAGTAATGAGACAATTCTTTTTTATATAGGTATATCTTTCATATCCATTTTTATTATTGTTTTTTTTGTAGTTGCTGCTATTAAGGGTAAGTTAGATTATATCTCTTTCTTTTTTCATAATTTAAAACATAATATTTTTTTATCTTTTTTAACGGGTCTTCATGTCTTTATATTAGCGAGTGGCATACTTCTTATATTTATCTCTTTTTTTAGAATGTCACCAATAGTTTTAGTTTACGATGATAGATTTGAGATATTTGAATTTTTACAGAGAAGAAAGATCATAAGATATGAGAATATAAAATCAGTAAAAGTTTCTATTAATTATGTAAAAGCAACACTATTTGAGAAAGAAAGAAAAGAGTGTAGAATATTTATAAACAATCCAGATTTTGTTTTCTATTTTTGCTATGATGTGGATGGATATTTTGATGATATTATTATAGAAGAAAAGGAGAATTATAATATTTTATTAAGAAAATGTAAGACAAGTAAAGAGAATGTGAAGGAAATTTTAAAAGAGGTTGTAAAACATTCTAACATAAAATTCCCTTTTTTACCTTGAAAGATATGTCAGAGTTAATTATTTTTAAAGTATTAAAAAAGATAAAAAATATATTTTTTGATTCGAGATGCATTTTTTGCAATAAGAGAGAACTTAAAGAAGATCTTGATTTTGTATGTGAGTCCTGTTATAACTCTTTTTTTATAAGAGATATTGAAAAATTATGCCCTATCTGCAAGCATCCTTTAAATGATCTGAATGAGTGCCCTTCTTGTAAATTTTTAGGAGAAATTTATTATGACTCTTATGATTTTGTTCAATTTTATACTGGCTACTTTAAAAATATTTTAAAAATGTTAAAGATGGGTGAGCAATTTCTTATTATAAGGCTATTTTGTAATATTTTACTCCAAAAGAATCTTTTGGATAAAAATAAGTTAATAACTGTTGTGCCGGATTTTTTTATAAAGAGGATTAAGAAGGGTAGGGCTGGTTTAAATTATCTATTGAAACTTTTAAATAGAAGTGGTTTTAAAACAATCAATAATATTTTTAAGAAAAAAATAAATTTTTTTAGACCTCAGAAATCAAAAAATAAAATATCAAGAGTAACAGAAATTAGAAATATGTACTATCTTCCAGAAAAAAATAGAAATAAGTTTAATGGAGAAATCTACTTAATAGATGATTTATATACAACTGGTTCTACTGTCAATTATTGTGCAAAATTGTTAAAAGATGCTGGATTTTCGAAGGTTTATGTTGTTACCTTTTTTAGAGCAATAATGGAGATTTAAGTTAATATTTTTCTAAGATATAACAAAAATATTACTATCTATCTTTAATTTTTCAAAAGAAATTTTAATTTATTAAATTCTTTTGCTACTCTTTGAGCAAGAGCATTATAATACATTGTATTTTTTGTGCTCTCCATCATCTCTTTGTCAATATCAACAGAATTACCATCATTATTTTGATAGGTATTATACTCTGTTATTTTTTTAGGTCTTACCTCTCTGTAATCTTTTATTCTAAATGCTGGTATATGTTTTTCATTTGTGGTTTTAAATGGTGGTCCAGGGTATTCTTTTTCAGAATTCAATGCTCTTTCTAATTCGCTTTGAAAAGTGATATCCTGTCTTTTATAATTAGGAGTTGTAGCATTTGCAATGTTGTTGTTTATTACCATTGCTCTTAAACTTGCAGCCCCCATTGCCCTTTGAGCAATATCTATCATCTTTGTGCTATTGCTACCACTCATTAACATATTAATCCCCTTTTATTTTGCTAAAAAATATTATTTTATATTAAGATATTTTTTATTAATTTATCGAGATCTTTTAAAAAATTATTAGAACTATTTATAAATATTTATAAAAAATATAAAAAATAAAAAAGGCTGTCAGAAGACAGCCTTTTTTTTAAAAAAAATTATTGCCCAATTATTTTGATGCCATATATTTTAAAAGATCAACGACTCTATTAGAATATCCCCATTCATTATCATACCATGATACAACTTTGAAGAATCTCTTTTCTCCTTTAAGATTATTCTGTAAAGTAGCAAGAGAATCATAAATACTTGATCTTTTATCATGGATAAAATCAGTTGATACAACTTCTTCATTAGTATATCCAAGTATTCCTTTAAGATTTGTTTCACTTGCTTTTTTCATTAAAGCATCGATTTCTTCTATAGAAGTATCTTTTTCTGCTCTAAATGTTAAATCAACGACTGAAACATCTGGAGTTGGAACTCTAAATGACATACCGGTTAATTTACCCTTTACAGCCGGCAATACTTCACCAACTGCTTTAGCTGCACCGGTTGTAGAAGGTATGATATTGATAGCTGCTGCTCTTCCGCCTCTCCAGTCTTTTGCTGAAACGCCGTCTACTGTCTTTTGAGTTGCTGTATAAGAATGAATGGTTGTCATTAAGCCAGTCTCAATTCCAACAGAATCTAATAATACTTTTACTATTGGGGCAAGACAGTTTGTTGTACAGGAGGCATTTGAAACAATATTATGTTTGTTTTTATCATATTCATGTTCATTAACACCCATTACTATGGTCTTAACATTTTCACCTTTCCCAGGAGCAGTAATAATTACCTTTTTTGCCCCTGCATCAAGATGACCTTTTGCCTTAACATCCTCTGTGAAAAGGCCAGTTGATTCAATTACATATTCAACACCTAAATCTTTCCATGGTAAATCTTTTAACTCTTTAACTGCTTTAATACATTTAATCTTATGCCCATTTACGATAAGAACATCATCACTTTCAGCAGATGGGCTACTCTTTTCTGTTTTTAAATCGCCTTTAAATCCGCCATGAATAGAATCATATTTTAATTGATATGCAAAATATTTTGCATCGGTGCTTACATCAACTACACCAACAACATCAAATTGAGTTCCTAAAAGATTTTGTTCAACTAAGGCATTGAAGACTAATCTTCCTATTCTTCCAAAACCATTAATTGCTATTTTTGTAGCCATATATTAACTCCTTTAAATAATATAAGATTGCTTATTTAAGTACTATAATAAATTATATAAAAATATTTGTCAAGATATTTTTAGGAAAATGTGATACAGCAAAAGGAAGTTTATGCTTATCTAATAATAACAAAATTAATAAAAAAATGTTAAATATATCTTCTTTAAAAAACGCCGATTCAATAACGAAGTGCATATTTTATAATCTCATAAGGCGTCATAAAATTAAGACGCTTTAATGGTCTATGTTTTAAAATATTTTGAATTCTTAATAATTTCTTAATCCCACCATTAGTCCTAATTTCATTTAAATAATCTTTTAATAAGTCTTCTAAATGTTTTTGCTTATTATTTTCTTTTTTAATAATTTGTAACCTTCTTTAAAAAAAATATTATTTTTATAGTTAAATATTTTAAAAAATATCTCCTTTTATCAGACATAATTTACTTGACAATACCAGGATTTATATCTTGATTCACCATACTTCTGAGTGGCATTTACATATTATGGGGAGTAGGGATGGAAGATATAAATAGTATAACGGTAATTTATTTTTTATAGAAATGTGTGACATATGTCGTATTTTAAGGAGGGATATCTTAATAAAATAACTATTATTTATTATAAAAAGTAGGGCATATGTGGTAAGAGTAAAAAATATTTATATAATATAACGATTATTATTTATAGAAAGTAAGTGGGATATATGTCGTATTGATATATCGTATAATATAACTATTGTTTTTTTTATATACTAAAAAACTACAACATATGTCCTACTTTTTTGAAGAAAAATATAAAATAACATTTATTTTTTTATAATAAGAAAATAGGACATATGTCATAATGGTCAGAGATACTTATATAGTATAACGATTATTTTTTTTTAAATAAATTATTTACGACATATGTCGCAGTATAGGGAGGGGTTTAATAGTATAACTTTTATTTTTTATATAAATATATCATACCACATATGTTGTAGTTTGAATGGGTATTTATATAAAATAACAATTGTTTTTTTATAAAGAATATATACGACATATGTCGTATATCTATAGAAATATTTTTATCCAACATAGAGGATATCTTTTTCTGCTTCATATGATATTTTTAAGTTATTCTTTTATATTTTCATTATTTTTTTTAAAAAAAAGTTAATATTAATTTATAAAAAATAAATTTAATAAAAAAAAATTGACTTTATCATCATTTAAAATTATAATCTTAAAAATATTTTATATTTTAAGGAGATCTTATGAAAAATAAAATTTTAATATTATTGTTTTTTCTTTTGTTAATATTATCCTGTAAAGGTAAAAATAATAATGTTGATGAAAATGCCACTTCCACAACCTTTTTAGGTAAGAATGAAGATGATATAAAATTAAAATCAATTTCTTTTGAAAATGATTTTGGTAAAAATACAATAGAGTATTATTCAAGCGAGGCTGCTGTCTCAGATAAAGAGGGAGTAATAAAAGAAGGTAAAGATCCATTTGTAATAACTGACTATGGACCTGTGGATGTTTTGCCAGAAGAGATGAAAAAACCAGTAATATATGTATCTTTTAATTATCCGATTATCCCTTTAGCCAAATTGGGTGAAGTAATGAGAAATTCTAATATTCTTAAAATAGAACCAGAAATTAAGGGGGTTTATAGATTTTATGGGACAAGAATGATAAGTTTTGAGCCAGAAGAGGAGGTCCTACCACAGAGAGAATATACTGTTACTATTAACAAAAGTCTAAAGTCTATGGGTGGCAAGAGTCTTACTGGGGATAATAAATTCAGTTTTAAGACAGAATACCTTAAAATATTAAATTATTATCCTTCTGGTGATGATATTCCACCAAGTGAAGCAAAAAAAATAAGTATTACATTTTCTTATCCAGTTAATATTAATTTAATAAAAAGTTATTTAAGAATAGAATCAAATGGTAAAAATTATAATTATAATATCAGAGCAGCAAATAAAGATGAGGTTAAATCTGAAGAGATGAGAAAAATGACTGTTATATGTGAAGTAAAAGAGAATTTTTCTTTTGATTCAGAGGTTAACATAATTTTAAAAAAAGGGGCGCGATCAGAAAAAGATTATCTTGGTATCCCTGATGATCTTGTATATTCTTTTAGGACACTAAAGCCTTTTAACTATTCTTATTATTCAAATTATTCATATTATGAAGATAAAGTAGACTCAAATCCAGTTTATATCTATTTTTCTCATCCTATTGATGAGAAAACTGTTGCTGATTCATTAAGAGTAATTTTACCAGATGTTGATTTTGATATCAAGAATCATTTTTCTGTTTATTCAAATTATATTAAATTATTTAATTTGCCGGTAAAATTTAATAGTGAATATACAATTTCTATATCTAAAAATTTAAAAGATATATATGGAAGATATCTTGAAAAAGAAGTTGATCTTAATATAAAAGTCCCGGATGCAGCAAGTTATTACTATTTTCCAAATGAAGGAGATAAGATGCTTGAATCCCAGTATCCGGCAAAAGTTTCTTTTGAGATTCAAAACATTTTTAATGGTAATTGGAAAATTGGAGCCATTGATAATCCTTATAACAGGTGGCGAGAAGAAGAACTTGTTCCTTATGATTTTAGTAAATATAATTTGAATCATAAATATATAGAGGTCATTGACTTAAAGCCATATTTAAATAGTGAAGGAAAGGGTTTTGTAGGGATATCATGGTATTTTAAGAAAAAATCCTATTATGATCCAAAAGAATATTATGGAGAAAAAGTAGATCTTAATCTACAGGTAACTGATCTTGGAGTGAGTGTTAGATATGGCTATAACAAAATGGTATTGATTGTTGCAAGTCTTTCTACTGGTAAACCCATAGAAAATGCCAAAGTCCAGTTAAAGAGTTATGGAGTAATAAAAAAAGAGACAGTGACTGATAAGAATGGTTTTGCCACATTTCTTTTTAATGAGGGAGAATATAAAGAAATTTTTAAGTATATTTCTACTAGATATGAGGATAGACCAAGAATAAGAGTAGAATATGGTATGGATAAGATAGAATTTGTTCCAAATTATTCTCATAATGTATATAAACATGGAATATATAATACAGAAAGGCCAGATAATATTGATAAAGTAAATGGTCAGACTTTTATTTTTACAGATAGGGGACTTTATAAGCCGGGTGAAACAGTTACATTTAGAGGCATAGATAAAAATTTGCAATTGGGTAGATATACACCTTATGTTGGAGAATATAATATTGAGGTTTCAGAACAGTATTCTGATTCAGCACCATTTTTTACTGATACTGGAAATACAACCTCTTCCGGTGGATTTTATGGTTCTTTTAAAATACCTGAGAATTTAGAGCCAGGCTATTATTATATTAACTATTCAAGAAAGAATCATACTGAAAGTATATCTTTTCAGGTCGCATATTTTAGAAGGGTTAGCTTTCAGACATCTCTTAAAATACCAGATCTTACTTTTTATAAAGGGGATAGTATAAATGCTACTCTTTCTGCCACATATCTTGCCGGTGGATCACTCGCTAATGCAAAATACGATTATTTCTGGACAAAGAGATCTACATATTTTAAACCAGAGGGGGCAAAATGGGGAAATTATAGATTTGGGACTTATGATTATCAGAGCGAAGAGACAATAGCAAATGGAACTGGTAAATTGAGTGGAGATGGCTCTGCAAATCTTAAAGTTGATGCAAAGGGGGATTTTGTAAAAGGACTTACTTATAGTTTCCAATGTTATGCAAATGTTACAGATATTGACAGGCAGGAGATAGGTACATCCAGATCAGTAATAGTTCATCCAGCATCTTTTTATCTTGGGTTAAAGTTTAGATCTGGAAATAACTATTGGTCAGCATTTGTTAGTAAGGGGGAGAACGTTACGGTTGATTATGTGCTTGTTACACCAGATGGAAAAGAATATGAGCCTAAAAATAATAAGATTAAGATAAAATTATCAAGGGAAGAATGGAAATTAACACAACAGAAAGGTGTTTATGGCAGAATTAATACAGTCTGGGATAAAGAGGTAATCCTTGAATCTCAGCAGACAATTTCTGCTTCTTCTTATTCTGGGAGTTTTAATATCAAGCCAGAGAAAGTTGGTGAGTATTTAATTGAGGCTGAGTCCACTGATGAAAAGGGTAGGGTAGTCTTTACAAAGTTTTATTTTTATTCTACAGGGAGTGATATGGTTAACTGGTGGGGTAATAGTGATTCTGATAGCATTAATTTAATTCTTGATAAGGATATTTATAATCCAGGTGATGTTGCAAGAATAATGGTGCAGACCCCATTACAGGAGGGTAAATATATTCTTACAATAGAAAGGGAAGGAATTTTAGAAGAAAAGGTAATCGATATAAAAGGGACAACGACTGTTTTAGAAATCCCGGTAAAGGAGGAGTATATACCGGTATTTTATGTTGCATTAACAGGCTTTAGTAAGAGGACAGAGGCTCCTCCAAAGGAGTATGGAGAACCAGACTTAGGGAAGCCAAAAGGATATTTTGGGATAAAGAAGATTTCTGTTTCCACAGAGAAGAAAGAGATTCAACTTACCATTAGCTCAAATAAGTCTAATTATAGACCTGGCGAAGAGGCTATTTATAAGATAAAGGCAACAAGAGACGGAAAGCCATTAGCAAATACAGAAATAACATTTCTTGCTGTTGATAGAGGTGTTCTTGATCTAATAAACTATCATGTTCCAAATCCACTCTCTTTCTTTTATGCATCTTATAAATTTCCATTAGGAGTAATAGGTGCTGATTCAAGATCAATGTTAATAGATCCGGTTCTATATGAAAGAAAGAATCTTTATGGTGGAGATGATTTTTCAAAATTAGAGGAGAGAAAAGACTTTACCCCAACTGCGGTTTTTGAACCATTTTTAATGACAGATGAAAATGGTGAAGCAACAGTTAAGTTTAAATTCCCAGACAATCTTACTACATATCGATGCACGGCACTTGCTGTTAAAGATGATTTTTATGGTATAAAAGAGAGCGAAATAAGAGTGAATAATCCAATAAATGTTAGAATGGCTCTGCCTCGAAGATTGAGATTAAGGGATACTACCTATGCTGGAGTTGTTATAACAAATCTTTCTGACAAAGAGCAGGAAGTAATAGTAAAGGCAGAATCAGATCTACTTCTCATAGACGAAGAAAATGAAAAGAAAGTCAAGATTAAGCCAGATTCAACTATGGAGGTAGCATTTAAAATTGCTGCTGTAAAAGATGGGATAGCCAATATTGTATTTATCACAAGAAGTGAAATTCTAAATGAAAAACTGATTGATAAGATTATTGTTGAAAGACCTATAAATAAAGAGAGTTTTACAACCATCGGCAATATAACAGATCAAGAGAAAGAGGAAGGTTTAATAATTCCTTCAAATATTCTTTCAAATTATGGTGGATTGAGTTTTAAACTTGCATCAACAAGACTTAATACACTTAGTGGCTCAATAGAGTATCTTTATGACTATCCATATTTATGCCTTGAACAGAGAAGTTCTAAATTGTTTCCAGTTGTTCTTTTTAAAGATATTATTACCAATTTTATAGATATAAAAAATCCTAAAAAACTTGTTGAGGATGAGCTAAAAGTATGGGCTGATTATCAAAATTCAGATGGAGGCTTCCCTTATTGGCTTGAGGGTTTAAGAAAATCAGGTAGTTACATCAGTATAAAGGTGGCTAAATTCCTTTATTATGCTAAAAAGAATGGCTTTAATATACCTTCCAAGATAAAGATTGATAGGCTACTCGATTTTATAAAAAATTATAATTACGAATATGAAAAATACAATCTTGCATATTCTTACTATGTTCTCTCACTTTTTGGCGAGAATATTGTAGCAAAGGCAAAATCTCTTATGGATACAGAAAAGGATAGATTGGGTATAAGTGGCTATTGTATGCTCGGTATTGCTTTCTTAAATAATAACCAGAAAGATTTAGCAAATATTTGTTTTAAAAAATTAAAAAATCTTATAAAAGTAGGAACTCAAACTATTGATTTAGTAGAACCCTATGAGTACGGATACTATTTTGATTCTCAGGTTAGTCAACTTGCTTTTCTTTTAATGTTTTACCAAAAAATTTCAAAAGATAATGATATGATAACAAAAATAACAAATACTATTATAAACAGGCAAAAGGCTGGTTATTGGGATAATACTTATACAACAGAATGGGTAATTGAAAGTTTTTATTATTCTTTTGGTAAAGAAAATGCAGAAAAGACGAATTTTATAGCAAAGATAGCAATTGATGGTAAAGATATTTTTAATTCAAAATTTAAGGGTTTTAAAGAGGATAACGTTATTAAATATTTAACATTTGATAATGAATTAAAGGATTTTGAGAGAGATTCACTTCTTCCTTTAAATATTAAAAAAGATGGCGAAGGTACATTATATTATACTATTACAATGAGATATTCATTGCCTTCTGAGGTGATTAAACAGAGGGATGAGGGTTTTTCGGTATTTTCCGAAATAAAAGATTTAAATGGGAAAATAGTAAAATCTAATGAATTAAAATTGGGTGAGACTTATAAAATGAGAGTTGTGGTATCCACATCTAAAAAAAGAAATTTTGTTGCTTTAAGATGTCCTATTCCTTCTGGGGCTGAAATAATAGATTCATCTTTTGTAACATCTCCAATTTCAAAAGAAAAAAAAGAAGATGAAAGTAGTCCTGATGAGTATGATGAGTCTGGAGAATATTATGATTATTACTATGAAGTTGGCCCTGTTCAAAAGATTTATGATAATGAGGTACAATACTTTTTTGATGATTTTTATCACTCGAGAGAGGAGGTAGAGTTTATTTTTAGAGTAACAACTCCGGGCATTTATCCAACACCACCCGTCTATGTTGAATGTATGTATGAGGAGGAGGTTTTTGGAAGGGATAATGGTAAATTATGGATAGTAAAAAGACAATAAAAATTTATTGACATTATTGTTATATTTTATTAAATTGGAAAAGAAATTTATCCCATTTTTGGTAAAGAAGAATTATGATTTTTTTAAAAAATAATATAAGTATAAGTAATAGTTAAAGAAAAGAGAGAATGGCTTTCTTAAATTTAGAAATTTTTTAAAAGTAAGGTGGAGAATTTATGACTATACTTGTTGCTGGAGGTGCTGGTTATATTGGATCTCATGTTTGTAAGATGTTATCTCAAAAAGGATATAATGTTATTGTTTATGATAATCTATCTTATGGATATAAGAAATTTGCAAAATGGGGAGATTTTGTTTTAGGGGATATAGGAGATAAGAATTTATTATCTCTGGTTTTTAAAAATTATAAAATAGATGCTGTTATGCATTTTTGTGCCTTTATAGAGGTGGGAGAATCTGTTATTAATCCAGAGAAATATTATAAAAATAATCTTTTTAATACAATTATCCTTCTTGAAGCAATGAAAGAGGCCGGGATTAATAAATTTATATTCTCGTCAACTGCTGCTGTTTATGGCATGCCGGAGAAATTCCCTATAGAAGAGGATGATAAGAAAACCCCGATCAATCCTTACGGAAGAACAAAATATATGGTTGAGAATATTTTAGAGGACTATTCAAAGAGTTATGATTTTAGAAGTGTGAGTTTTAGATATTTTAATGCAAGTGGGGCATCTTTTGATAAGGATATAGGAGAGGCTCATAATCCAGAATCTCATCTTATACCCTTAATTTTAGATGCAGCAATTGGCAAAAGGGAATGTATTAAGGTATTCGGCACTGATTATGAGACAAAAGACGGCACAGCAATAAGAGATTATATTCATGTACTTGACCTTGCTTCGGCTCATATTGCTGGACTTGAATATCTTTTACAAGGTGGGAAAACCGACTATTTTAATTTAGGTTGCGGTGAGGGATTTTCTGTTAAAGAAATAATTGAGAATGTAAAAAAGATTACTAAAAAAGATTTTAAGATAGTTGAAACAGAAAGAAGAGCCGGAGATCCGCCTGTTTTAATTGCTTCGAGTAAGAAGGCAGAAAAAATTTTGGGATGGAAAAGAAAGTATTTTTTAGATGATATAATAAAATCAGCATGGGAATGGCATCTTGAAAAAGATAAAATTATTTTTTAAGATATAAATTATATTCATATTCAAAAGGCTCTAATGCACGTGGTAATAATCCATTAACCCATGCCAGAAATAGTCCATAGTTGATGCTAAATATTCCATTTTTTTTAAGTATTTCCAATCTTTTTAGCATTCTATTTCTTGTTATCATGCAGCCAGCACAATTTATGACCATATAATATTTTTTTAAATTTTCTTCATCCGGCAACATTCTTGCAAATTCAAATTCTACCTTTGATTGAACCATCTGTTTAAAAAGTCTCGGAATTTTAACAGTTCCTATGTCATCTGCCTGTCTATGATGAGAACAGGATTCAAGAATAAGTATCTTTGAGTCTGGTGGGACTTTTGTTAGCTGTTTTATTCCTTCAATAAAGTAGGACAATTCTCCTTTTTTTCTTGCAAAGAGTATTGAAAAAGAGGTAAGCATCTGATCTTCCGGGATATCAGCAGCAACCTTACTGAATGCTTGACTATCTGTTATTACCAGTTTAGGTTTAATCCCAATCCTATCGTAAAAATATTTTAACTCTCTCTCTTTTACGACAAGAACTCCGCAATCTTTATCAAGAAGATCTCTTATAGTCTCTACCTGCGGTAATATGAGTCTCCCTTTTGGGGCTGCAAGATCTATTGGTATTACAAGAAGAACAAAATCATTCTCTTTAACAAGCCCTTCTACTGGTGTGATTTCATATTCAATTTCATCACCAATCTTTATTATTTTATTTTTTAATTCTGGAATGCCTTCTTTTGTTAAGTTATTAACTTTGATGACTTCAAAATCTTTTAATAGAGAAATTTTTTCTTCATTTTCATTTTTATCTGCGAATGTTAAAACAACAAGAAATTTCTTATTACTATTTTTTAATTTGTTTAGAAAATTTATTTCCTCTTTTGTTGGCTCAATATCTACTCTTGTAATAAATAAGATTATATCAGAAATGTCAAGAATATCTTTTGTCTTTTTTATTCTTAGTTCGCCTAATTCTCCAGTATCATCAAAGCCAGCAGTATCAGAAAAACTAACAGGACCTAACTTGCCTAATTCCATACTTCGAGTAACTGGATCTGTGGTTGTTCCAGCATATTCAGAGACAATCGATACCTCTTTCTCAAAGATATTATTCATCAATGAAGATTTACCACTATTACGCAAACCACATAAACTTATTCTTATCTGTTCAGAAAGAGGTGTATTAATCATTTTTTATATAATATTTTTGTATTTTAAATAATAAAAAGAGATATAACTTATCTCTTTGAAAACTGGAATCTTTTTCTTGCCTTTTTTCTTCCGAATTTCTTTCTTTCTACCATTCTTGGATCTCTTGTTAAGAAAGAATTTGCCTTTAATGCTGAATGATTTGCTGAGTCAAGAAAATCCAATGCTCTTGCGATACCATGTCTTATTGCACCAGCCTGTCCAGAAAGACCGCCTCCATATACATTTACATAGATATCATAATCATTTTTAAAATTTACAGCCTCTAATGGTTGTCTAACTATCATTTCGTAATTACCGGCTGGAAAATATTCTTTAATTTCTTTTCTATTTATAACAATTTTACCTTTACCTTTAATTAATTTAACTCTTGCCACAGATGTCTTTCTTCTTCCAGTAGCAAATATTGCATTTCCAACTTTTTTTGGCATTGACATAATTCTCTTACTCCTTTTTATACTAAATTATAACTTTTCTACTTTTATTGGTTTTTGAGAAACCTCTTTATATTCTGAACCAGCATAAACTCTTAAATTATTAAAGAGTTTTCTTCCAAGAGGTCCTTTTGGCAACATCCCTTTAATTGCTAATTCAAGGGGTTTAACCGGATTTTTATCTAATAACTTTTCCAAAGTTATCTTTTTTAATCCTCCCGGATAACCAGAATGACTATAATATATTTTATCAGAGAGTTTTTTACCAGTGACTCTAATTTTATCTGCATTTATAATTATAACATTGTCTCCAGTATCAAGATATGGTGTATAAATAGTCTTATGCTTACCTCTTAAGATATAACTTGCTTTTGCTGCAACTTTACCTAAAATCTGATCCTTTGCATCAATAAGATACCATTTCTTTCTTATAATTAGTGGAGTAACATTATATGTTTTATATTTTGGAATGCTATCTTCTTTTTTCATAATATCTCCTTTTAAACCAATCACCTAAAAAAATATAAGGTAATATAAATTTTTTTTTAAAAATAGTCAATATTTTTTAAAAAAATATTTGGAAAATTTTTGAAATCCTATCAAATTATTATTAATTGCCTTCACTAATGAATTCTTTTATAATTTTTATACCATTAGAAGTCCCAATTCTTGTAGCACCAGCGTATATCATGTTCTTTAAAATTTCAAGATTTTTTATCCCGCCAGATGCTTTAATTCCAATTTTTTTATTAGAAAGGCTATTTTTTATAATTTCTATATCTTCTATTCTTGCACCTTCTTTGGCAAAACCGGTAGATGTTTTTATAAAGTCGGCGTCACATTCTTCTGATATTTTTGTTATATTTATAATCTCATCTTTTGTTAAAAGTGAGGCTTCTATTATTATTTTTAAAATAAAATTAGAACATATACTTCTTATCTTTTTTATCTCTTCTTCAACTCTTTTGTATTTTTTTGACTTTAAAAAGCCAATATTAATTACCATATCTATTTCTGTTGCACCATTTGATAAAGATTCTTCTGTTTCGTTACATTTAGTTTTTGTAGTTGTTGCTCCAAGAGGAAATCCTATAACAGTTGTTAATTGCATATTATTTTTTATTAGGGCCTTTGCAAATTCAAGCCAGCATGGATGAATACATATTGAATGAAAATTATATTTTAATGACTCAAAAATAAAATCCTCAATTTCTTTTTCAGTTGCATCTAGCTTAAGTAAAGTATTATCAATTAGTTTTTCAATTTTACCCTCATTTAAAAGAGAAAGTGCCTCATTATGGCTTAGAATTATTTTCATCTACTTGCCTATATCCTTTCTATAAAATGCACCATTAAATTCTACTTTATTACAGAGAGCATAAGCATTTTCGATAGCACTTATTTTTGAAGCCCCCATACTTACTGCATTCAACACTCTACCGCCATTTACAACAATATTTCCATTATCATCAATTTTGGTCCCGGCATGAATAAAATCATATGGATTCCCTTTGAATTTTATGATATCCCCTTTTTTGTATTCACCTGGATATCCCTCTTTTGCAATAACGACACATGCACAATATTGGTTTTTCCATTTAAGGGAGACATTCTCAAGCCTTTTAGTCGCTGTTTTATACATAATTTCTAAAAGATCACCTTCTATTAAAGGTAAAATTACCTGTGTTTCTGGATCTCCAAATCTGCAATTAAACTCAACAACCTTTGGACCTTCATCTGTTAGCATAAGCCCCACATATAGAACACCCCTGTAATCAATATTCTCTTTTTTAAATCCAATCTTTACTTTATCTATTATCTCCCTTTCAATAAGATTAAATAGCTCATCATTTATTCTTGAATGAGGACAATATGCTCCCATTCCACCAGTATTTTCACCCTTATCATTATCAAATGCTCTTTTATAATCCTTTGCTGGCAATAATGGCAGAAAATATTTTCCATCTGTTATATATAAAAAACTCATCTCTTCGCCAGTCATAAATTCTTCTATTACTATTGATGTGCCGGCATCTCCTAAAATTTTATCAATAAAATACTTATGAATTATATCAAGAGCAGTCTCTCTATCGTATGCTATTTTTACACCTTTACCAGCCGCAAGGCCATCTGCTTTTATTACCATAGGATATATAAGAGACTTTTCTATATACTCTTTTGCCTTTTCGTATTCTGTAAAAATTTTATATTCTGCAGTGGGGATATCATATTTACTCATAAATTTCTTTGCATATATTTTACTACCTTCAAGAATTGCCCCACTTTTGCTAGGCCCAAATACAGCAATATTTGCCTCTTTTGCCATATCTGCAAGCCCATCAACAAGGGGTTGTTCTGGACCACAGACTATTAAATCTACTTTATTATTTTTGCAAAAATTTATTATCTCTGTTAAATTAATTTTATCAGAGATAATTTCTGCAAGTTGAGCAATGCCTGGATTTCCGGGAACTGCATAAAAGTTTTTAAGTTTTGGAGATTCTTTTATCTTTTTTGCAATTGTGTGTTCTCTTCCACCACTACCCACTAACAAAACATTCATTTTTAACCCTCATTTAAATAGAATATACTTCTTCATCAGTAAGAATATATATATTATTTTCTTTTAGTATTTTTTCTGCTTCTGGAAATTTTTCTACTTCAATAATAATAGCAGCACTCTTATTATATGCCACAGATACCCCATAACAATCCTCTATATTGATATTATTTTTAGAAAGAATTGTGAGTAGATCGTGCAGACTGCCGGATCTATCGTCTATTCTTACACCTAATATTGTTCTTTTGGATACAGTAAAATGATTTTCTTTAAGAGTATTGTATGCTAAATCTGGATTATCAGCAATTATCTTAACAATTCCAAAATCGCCTGCATTTGCAAGAGCAATTCCTCTTATATTAATCTTTTTTTCAGCCAGTATTTTTGTTATTTTTTCCAATTTACCCGGCTTATTTTCTACAAATATTGATAAATGATAAGCCATATCTTCCCCCTTATATTTAAAAAATTATTCTTTTTCTCTTAAATCATATACTCTTACTGCTTTTCCTTCTGTTTCAGGGAAACTACTTGCTTCAACAAATTTTACGACTGGAGAAATCCCAAGTTCTGTTTTTAATTCTTCTGTAAGCTTTTTTTGAAGATTTTCTATTTCTGTTAATGTTCCATTAAATGTTTTTTCATTTAATTCTACTTTAACATACAATTTATCCATATAGTTCTCTTTTTTTATTTCAATTATATAATTATTTCCAACTTCTGGAATTCTCATAATTGTTTTTTCTATCTGAATCGGGAATATATTAACTCCATTTATTATAAGCATGTCATCACTTCTTCCTTTAATTCTGTCTATTCTTCTGTGTGTTCTACCACATTTGCATTCTCCTGGAATTATTCTTGTGAGATCTCTTGTTCTGTATCTAATGAGTGGCATAGCAGTTCTTTTTAATGTTGTTAATACAAGTTCTCCCTCTTCCCCATCTGGCAATACTTCTCCTGTTTCTGGATTAATTATCTCAACATAGTAATTATCTTCCCATATATGCATACCATTCTGATAAGGGCATTCAAAAGCAACACCTGGTCCATTCATTTCTGATAATCCATAAGAGTTATATGCTTTAATATTGTATAATTCCTCTATTTTTCTTCTTATCTGTTCGCTATGTGGTTCTGCTCCTATAAAAGCTATTTTGAGATTTAAGTCTTTCTTGGGATCAATACCCATCTCTTCAAAAAATGTATATAACCTTAAAGCATAACTCGGTAATATATGAATCACTGTTGTTTTAAATTCTTTCATAAACCAGATCTGTCTTTTGCTATTGCCAGGACCAATCGGAATAATTAAAGCTCCCAATTTTTCTGCTCCATAATGGAAACCAATTCCGCCAGTAAATAAGCCATATCCCATCATATTCTGAAAAACATCGTTTTTTCTGACCCCAACCATATACATACATCTTGCAATAAGGTTTGTCCATTCTTCAAGATCTTTTTTTGTATGAAAAACAACAGTGGGATTACCAGTTGTTCCTGAGGAAGAGTGAAGTCTTACAACATCTTCCAATCCAATTGTTAAAAATCCATAAGGGAAATTGTCCCGTAAATCCTGCTTTGTTGTAAATGGTAATCTTTTTATATCTTCAAAAGAGTTAATTTTCTCAATATTTAGTTTTTCAAAAACCTTTTTATAAAATGGGGCTTTTTTACAATTATTCAATGTTTCGTTTAATTTTTGAATTTGGTATTTTTCTAACTCTTTTTTATCAATTGTTTCTATTTCTTTTTCCCAGAACATTAATTAATATACTCCTTTTTAATTAATTAAAATTGGTGTGGCAAACTATACTCTTATGATTTTATAATTTAAACTTTACTAATATGAGTTTAACTTATGCCAGAAAATTTTAATTTTGTCAAAAGTTTTTATTATACTAACAAAATTTTAATTTGTAAGTTATTGACCTCTATATGAAAAATAGTTTAACATCATGATAAGTATAGATCAGGTCTGTCCCCTGTTTTAATTTTATAATTAAATTTATAAGTCTGTCCCTCTTTTAATCATAAAAAATTTATAGGTCTGTCCCTCACTTTAATTTTTTTCAAAAAAAACTAAATTTTTTCGACAAAAATTGTAAAGCCCGCATTCAATGATTAAGTGCATAATTTAATACTATAAAATAGAGCGCTTTTAT
>DAONLM010000025.1:0-20528 GCA_035406685.1 Spirochaetota bacterium | reverse complement strand
TGAGTTAACCACAATATGTAACTCATGCTCTACAGTATAGTTTTCTAAAATTTTACAAATGTTATTCATAATAAACCCTCCTAATAAAAATATTTCTATATATTAATCACAAAATTTTTAAGAAAATCCTTTACAAAATTTATGAAAAAAATAAAAAATTTTAATTAAAAATGAAATCTAATCTGCTAAAAAGTAATACAGGTAAAGAAAGAGTGAATATAAATGGAGTGTATAAGCCAATAGATAATGAATAATTGTAAGAAGAGAGGAGAGAATAAATACTTCTCTCTATCGTAGAATTATTTAAATAGAGAGAATGAAAAATATCTAAGTTAAAATTTATATAACAATTAACTAAATAGTGGCACTGGTTTATATCTAACTTTTTGATTATTACAAATTAATTCTATTTCATCATCTGAATTTAAAAAAATTATTTTATTATATATATCATTTACCACTTCTAAGTTATCCATGTCCAAATCCGGTATTATAATTTTATCACCAACATTAATATCCAAATTACACCCATCCAGTATATTACTAACAATTATTTCTTTATTTATAATTTTTACCTGGAACTTTAGAGAATAAAGAGGTCGTGTATTTATATTTAATATATTAGATTTATTTGATTTTTTAAATTTTAATTTATTATTTATTAAATCAAAAAAACAAATATAATCAGTCATAAAATTTAATCCTAATACATAAGAAAATGGTATATGAGGCAAATTATTAGATATACCAACTATATACTTACCTGGACTAAAATTATTATTAAAATATAATTCTACATCAGAATAATAATCAATTCTCATTTGGTCCACCATTGCTGCGGGGAATACCCATCCTCTACTACTTTTATAATTATTATTAAAGTTTCCTGAGAATTTCATACAAGAAAATGCACCAGTATCTACTACGCAGCTACCAAAGTTTTTATTGTTTTCTAATGAAATATTTATAATAAATGGTCTTGTATTTAATAAATCAATATCAAAATCATAATCAAAATCATTCGTATTAAATTCTATTTGTTTTTCATTTATATCGATTTTAATATTATTAAAAATATGAAAAAAATCAATGCCTAATATTCCTGATAATTTAATTCCAAATAGTTCATTTACTCTACTTAAATCAATGCCTTTATTTTTTAAATTTAAGTTAAATTTAACATCAATTCCCAAATCAGTATTACTTATTGAATTAATATCATTTGAAAATGAATGAGGGAATCCAGAATCTAACAACAAATAAATGTTCTTATTATCTCTCTTTACTTCAATAATTATTACGTTTAATAAATTTAATACTTTCATTTAATTCTCCTTTTTATATTTTATAATTTTAAAATTAATGATAACGTCCAAAAGTTACCAAAGTTGCCTTATTATAATACTTCCACATGCAATTTGGGGTAAAGCGTACTTTTACCAAAAATCATAATTGCTGTTGTATAGAGTGGTTAGTATCTATAAGCCAATGATCCCAATCTTTAGAAAAAGGAATAGTTCCGTCTGATGCCCAAAAATAAAGATTATGCCTTTCGGGATAAATTGTTTCAAAAACAATAACATTTTTAAAATACGGAGTTAAAAATCTTTTTAAATCGGACATGTCTTCAAATTCATATTCATGTTGTTCTAAACTTTTACCCTCCGCTTTTTTAACAATAGTGTATCCAGATAATATACCCTTTTTAGCAGATAACCTCTCCTTTATATTTTTCATAATCAAATTAATTTCATCTGGTGTAAAATGTTCAATTGCTGCATCAAAGACAATATTATCAAATTCACCTTCAGGCATTTCGTTCCGAATATCTCTAAGTAAAAAAGTTATATTTTTCGCACTGTTTTTTCTTTTAGCTGTTTTTATTGCACTTTTATCAAAATCACATGCAATTACAGATTTCGCTATGTAACTGTAAAAGTGTTTTGCATTAAACCCATCACCACACGCTAATTCTAATATATTACCATCTTTTCTCAATGCTAATGCACTAAAAATCCCTCTTTCCAACCACCATGATGTTCCGTTTTTAGGCCACAAATAATACAAGTCTATATGATGGTCGAAAAACTCCGGATCTTTTGGAATTCTATTTTTTGCCCAAAAAAGTCGTTTGTGTGCACTAGTAGCCCACTTTCTTGCCAGAAAGGATTCTAATTCAAAGATAAATACAAAAAATGGCTTTAAAATAATGAGGATTTTGCCGATAATTTTTAAAATAAGTGTTTTCATCTTGACTTTTTCTCCTTATCGTTAATTTTTATTATAAAATATAATAATTTAAATTTTTATATAACAATCTATGTATAAAAGAATTTGCTGAAAACAATTTGGGGTAAAGCGTACTTTTACCAAAAATCATAATTGCTGTTGTATAGACGAACTATTCATCTATTTTTCATATGGACTAACCCATTTCTCTACAATTAACCCAAAGTACTTTTTATCCAGCTAAGCAACTATTGGGAGTTTATCCATCATGATTATTTTTAGCATATTCTACATAATTAAATTATAATTATTTTTTTCTTTTTGTCAACATCAAAATATAAATTTTAATATTTTTAAAATTTTATTAAATTTTTTATTTTAATAAAAAAATTATCTTGCTATACAAAGTTATAAAGCAAGCTGAGTAAAATTAAGGTAAGATGAAATTGCATTATGGACGGGTGTTTACTTGTTAGTTGTAGACGAATCTTTTTTTTAACCGCAACAATAATAGACTGAAGTCCTTTTATTCAGACTTGTTATATTTTAAACTGAATATTGTCAACAACAAACTTTTAAAGATTTTTTTTAAAAAAATTTGCTAAAAATTATTTAATTTTTTCTATTTTATTGAGAAAGAAAGATATAATAAAAAAAATCCCATTTATAACTACTATTGTTGCTCCGGTTGGTAGATTAAAAATAAAAGATAAAAAAATTCCAGTAATAACAGAAGTTACTGATAATATCAATGAGATTATTATCATTGATTTAAAATTTTTTGCAATTTGTAATGCTGTAATAGGTGGAAAGATTATTAGACTCGACATTAACATTGCTCCAACTATCTTAATACCAACTACAATTATAATAGATTGAATAATCCCAATTATAATATTTAATATTTTAGTATTAATCTTTGATACAGAGGCAAAATCCTGATCATAAGTTACTAAGAATAGATCATTTAAAAAAAGTATTAATAAAATTATTGATATTATTGAAACAATGAGTGTTAAAATTATTTCTTCAAAACTTATGGATAATATACTACCAAAGAGATAACTATAAATATCTATATTAAAGCCTTTATTTATACTTACTATTATAACACCAATTGCTATACTGAATGCAGATACAAGACCTATTGCTGAATCACTATACACATTGGTTTTTTCACCGAGTCTATTTATTAAAATAGATGCAAAAATTACCAATGGTATTGAGACAAATAAAGGTGGAAGACCCAAAAAAAGAGAAATTGCTATAGTTGCAAAACTTACATGGGATAACCCATCACTTATAAGTGATTGTTTTTTTAATACAAGAAAATTTCCCAATAATGAAGATGTTATAGCGATTAGTGTGCCACATATTAATGCTTTCTGAATAAAATCGTATAATATTGCCTTTTGTAAAAGAATAAATATCTCCATTAGTTATGCCTTTGACAGATAAAGTGTTGAGAAATATCTCCAAAATAACAGGTCATATCTGGAGATTTACAAAATTCATCAAAAGTTCCATAAAAAATAAGTTTTTGATCTAAGTATAAAATCTTTTTTGCATATTTACCAACAGAACCAATATCATGAGAGACCAGTAATATTGTTAGATTTTCTTTTTCGTTGAGATCTTTAATAAGATTATAAAAATTGTCTCTTGCAACTGGATCCAGTGCCGTAGTTGGCTCATCAAGAAAAAGAATTTCCGGATTACTAATAAGAGCACGAGCAAGCAATACCTTTTGAAATTCCCCACCAGATAGTTTGCCTATAATTTTGTTTTCGAGTTCCTTAATATCCAGTTTTGTTAAAATATTTTCTACTTTGTCATTATCTTTTCTGGAATAAAATTTAGGAAATTTTTTATTAATTAAAAGCCCACTTTTTACAATCTCTTTCACGTTTGCCGGGAATTTTGGATCATTTAGAAAAAATCTCTGCTGTAAGTATCCTATTTTATCTGTGGTTAAAGATATTTTACCACTATTTATATCAATAAGCCCCAATATTGCTTTAATAAGAGTTGTTTTACCAGCACCATTTGGACCAACAATAGCAATATAATCCCCTTTTTCTACCAAAAAAGAGATATTAGAAAGGATTTTATAGCCTTGATAAATTATATTTAAATCTTTTATCTCGAGTATTTTCATTCTTTATACTTTAACCCTTTTTTTAATTTTTCTAAATTATCATACATTATTGATAAAAATGTTATTTTATTAGAAAATTCATCTTTTGTCAAATTATGAGCAGCATGCAAAAGTTCGAGTTTTACGCCAGTCGAAGAAGATATAACTTTTGCTACTTTTGGCTCAAGAAGTTCTTCATAAAAGAGGTATTCTATTTTATGTTTTTTTATGTTTTCGATTAATTCTATTATTTTCTGTGGCGTTGGTTCGGAATTAGGTGTAAATCCAGAATAAGGGGAAATATGATTTAAACCATATCTTTTTGCAAGATATCCAAAAGCAAAATGCCCACCATACATAATTGTCTTTAATTCACATTTACTGATAACTTCTTTATACTTATCGTCGAGTTCTTTTAGTTTTAAATTGTAATCTTCTGCATTTTTTAAATAAAAATCTTTATTTGAAGGATCAATTTTTGATAATTCCTCTGCTATTATACTAACTATTTTTTGATCTATCTCAAAATCAAGCCAGATATGAGGATCTTTACCAGAATGATGTTTATCTTCTTCATGATCTTCTTCTTCATCCTCATGACTTATTATTAGATCTTCGATTCTCTTTATTATTTCTATAACAACGATCTTATCATTTTTAGTAGATTTTATAATATCATCTGCCCATGGTTCCATATCTTTACCAATATATATAAACATAGAACTTTCGTTTATTTTTATTATATCCTTAGGAGTTGGTTCAAAAGAATGTGCCTCTACTCCGGGCGGTAAAATCATAGATACATTAACCTTTTCTTTTCCAACTTCTTTCACAAAATCATAAAGAGGAAAAATTGTCGTAACAATATCAGGATTATCTTTTCTTATCTCTTTTTTACAGGATATAATAAGAAAAATATATACAAGAATAACAAAAATGTTTTTTATATTTTTTTTCATAATATTTTATTACTCCTTCTTTTTCTAAATGCAAATCATTTGCATTTAATATAATGTTAAATTTAAAAAAAGTCAAGTTCTTATTATCAATTTTTTGATAAAAAATTTTTTATTTAAAATTTAGTGTATGTTTGAAATAAATAATTCAATATAACAATTATGGTAATATGAAATCATAGTTTGGTATATAAAGTGGGATGTCCTATATTGATTTTTATTTTTTATAAAAAATAATAGTTATATTATATATGTTTTAAGTAGGACATATGTCGTATGAGTTAAATGTATACAGATATCCCACTTTTTTGCGACGTATTTTTTTATGTCTTGTTATAATAAATAATAGTTATATTATAAAAATATACACATCTAATTACGACATATGTCCCATATATCTTTTTATAAATAATAATAGTTATTTTATTGGGATATTTCTTTAATACTACGACATATGTCCTACTTTTTTTGTTATAAAAACAATAGTTATATTACTAAAACGTTCACTATCCTGTTAATGGGATATCTACATAAAATAACTTATATTTTAATAACAATTTCATTTAGATCAATCATTGCATTTATAAAATGAATAGAATCAAATTCTTTTAAATCCTTTATTGTAATCTTTTTTTCTCTAATAATTTTATTATCAAGATAATATTTTCTCTTTGTTCCATTCAATAAATATGTATCAGGGGTAAAATACTCATTATTTTTTTCAAAAACAAGATTTGAATAATAACTGTCTGTAATAAAATCATTAACTGCAATTATTATATTATCATAATCCTCTCGTTGAGAATAGAAAGAATCCAATTTTTTCCTATTTAGATATTTGTATCTATAAAAAAAATCTTCTACCCTGACTATTTTAAAATTTTTAATAGGTTTTAAAATATATTTTTCAATCGAATATTCATAATCTCTATTATCATAAACTATTCTTAATTTATAAATATCATCATCAATAATTTTGATATTTTCTAATATCTTCTGAATTACTTTTTCAAAATTAAATTTTATGTTGTAATGGTCATATATTGTGAGATTAGCCCTTTTTATATGATAATCAATATTTGATAATTGCTGCTTTTTAATTTTAATTGTCTCTATAAATTTCATATATAGATTTTCTCCAGAATCTCTTTATACTCTTTTTCTGGGTCAGAATAGATTGTAATTCCGCCACCAGATTTATAGAAAAATTTACCATTCTCTTTTTCTATGAATCTTATCATAACTGATGAATAAATATTCTTATTCTCCCAGATTCCAAATACGCCAGTATAATATCCTCTATCATAATTTTCTATTTCCTTTATAATTTCAACTGTTTTTTTCTTTGGAGCCCCAGTTACAGAACCAGCAGGAAGTATTTCATTAAATAGATCTCCAGGATTATTCAGATAAAAACTCCTTAATCTACCTTTTATCTCAGAAATAGTCTGATATAATGGTCTTATCTTATTAAATACTGGCACAAGATATCTAAATTTTGTAACTTCAACCTCATCAGAAACAATACCTAAATCATTTCTTAATAAATCAACAACTGTTATGTGCTCTGCAAATTCTTTTTCATCATTAAGAAGAATTTTATCACTATCTGGTAAAGTAGCACTAATTGTTCCTTTCATAGGATAGGTATAAATATAGCCATTCATTACATTTATAAAAGTTTCTGGTGAAAATAGCACAAATTCATCTTTAAAAAATAATTTATAATTAGCAGTAGAATATAAAAAAATATCAAGTAAGTTACAATTTAATTCTATTTCTGTTTTAAATGTAAGATTTGCAAGATAGGTATTGCCTTTAATAAAATGCTCTTTTAGTTTATTGAATGCTTGAAGATAGTCATTATAATCAATTGCCTTTTTAATTTTTATCTCTAAATTTTTAGGATATGAAAATATCCCATTAAAATTAGTTTTGCCATTTATGAAATAAAATATATTTTTACTTTCACATTCTGATAATGGTAAAACCTCATATCTGTTTTTTTCAAAAGAAATTACAAATAGAAAGGGGATATCTTTATTTGTAAAATGATTCATCTTTTCAATAAAGTTCATAGAAAAGATATATATACAAAAACAGATCTTTTTTCAAGAAATAAATTGAAGAATTTTGAAACAAGATTTTATTTGAAAAAATTTTTTTATTTTTTTCATAAATTTTGTAAAGGATTTTCTCAAAAAATTTGTGATTAATATATAGAAATATTTTTTATTATTGGAGGTAAGTAAAATGCTACAATTTGATTTTGTCATAAATGATTCTTTATTTAGTAAAATTAAAATCTTAACAGAAAAAAATAATAAAGGGGTGTCAGAAATAATAAGAGAGGTAATAAATACAATGCTGCCTTTTTTGAAAAAGAAACATTTAACAGAAGAGAGAAGAAAAAGAGATTATCCCTGTGTGAATGCGACAAAAAGGGTAAGAGTGTTTCTTGAAGAAAGGGTTTATAATGAATTAAAACAGATACACGATACTTTAAATACTTTTAGTATCGCTGTATTGATAAGGGAAATATTGGAATTATATTTTGAACTTGTGGAAAAGTATGGGGTTGATGGGTTTGAAAAGAGGCTTGAGAAGGTAAAAAACAAAATAGAGGATATGAGGGCAAGGAAGGTGAAATGGTATAAGGATAAGGATGAGAGGATTCACCCAGATATCCCCTTTTATATTGACCAGGAGGTATATTATTACCTTGTTTTTGGCACAGATTTTTGCTTAAAACAGATTCAATTTCTATAAAAACAGGAATTTTTTAAAAATTTTCTCTTTTTATTACTCTTTCCTCAAATCAATCTTAGTATAACTATGCCTTTAAAAATTCAAAAATAGTTTAATTTTCTTGATAAAATAGTTTATCTGTTATCATACATATAGAATATAAAAAATCAATATAACTTTCTATTTTTAAATAAGATATATATTTTACTATGAAAAAGTTGGATTATAAATTAATCTTACTACCAATTACTATCAATTTAGCATTACTATTATGCCCCAGTTCATTACTCTTTATAATAGGGAATTTATATTCTTTAAAAAAATCAAGAAACATATCTTCAATATCTTTATTTTGTATTTCTAACTCTGTAAATGTGCCAAGAATTATCCCATTTATCCCCTTAAATACTCCAATATGTTTTAACTGATATAGATAAGAAATTATTCTATCTTCATTACCACTATAACTTTCTAAAAATAAAATTTTATTTTTAAAATTTGGAAAATATCTTGTCCCTGCAAGTTTTAAGAAACATCTAATATTTCCACCTATAACAATGCCATTAAGTTTATTACCTTTTAAAAATTTATAATTAAATAACTCAGTAAAATTTCTATCAATAAAAATTTTTTTGAAATATTCTATCTGATTAAGTGAGTCACTTCTTATAAGATTATTGATATTGTAATAGTAAGAATATTTATTACTTTTTTTATATAAGGTATTAATAATCACTGTGTTGTCACTATAGCCTGCATATATTGCCTTACTATTTTTAACTATGGTATAATCAATATATTCAAGAATGTTATTTGCAGCATCACCACCAGAGATATCAAATATAATATCTATCTCTCTATCTTTAAAGAAAAGATTTAAATCATTTGCTTTATCTTTATTATTTCTTATACTAAATAATGAATCCGCAATTTTTACTTTTATATTCAAATTGTATTGTAGAATATTTTTTATTTTAGCAAGATCTTCTCCATTCTTTTCTACATCAAAAGAGGAACATCCAATTAGTCCAATACAATTTAATGTAATATTTTTCATAATTTTTCACTAAATCTCTTTTTTAATCAATAATGCCAGCAATTCTATATGATGGGTTTGAGGAAACATATCAACAAGAACCACTTCTTTAATATCATAATATTTTGAAAAAATAGCAATATCTCTTGCCATACTGGATGGTTTACAGGATGAATATATAATCTTTTTAGGTGAAATCTTTATTATTTCCTGAATACTTTTATTATCAATTCCTTTTCGTGGTGGATCTATTATTATAACATCAGCATATCCTATTTTATTAACAATCTCTTCAACAGGTGATAAAATAAATTTCACATTACTACTAATTTTATTTATTTTAAGATTATGATTTGCATCCTGTATAGAACTTTTTGCTATCTCTACCCCAATAGTCTCTTTTGCATAAAAACTTACAAAAAGGGTAATTAAACCAATGCCACAATAAAGATCCACTATTCTTTCATTGTGCTCTTTGTCAAGAAAACTTATAATTTTTTCAAGCCATAATGGAATTACATAATCATTTACCTGAAAAAAACTATCTTTTGATATTTTGAATTTTATAGTTCTATCAAAAACAGTAATATTCTCATAAACATCTCTATCTTCATATAAAGAACTCTTCACCCAGTGAACCACTGTATCCCCATCCAAAGTTGTCCTTACCTTAAAATTATGCGCTGGTCTTTCTTCACTATTTCTTATATGCTCTAATGCTTTATTTACCCCCTCCATTGCTATTTCGCATCTCTCAATATCAATTATGCTTCTTGTATCCTTTCTAAAAAAACCTATGCTTTTCTTTTTTTTAAGCTCTACTTTGAATGTTTCATTGTTTCTGTAATAAAATTGCTTTGGACTCTTTATAATATCATTGATCTTAATAGAGATACCTGCAATTCTTTTAAATGTCTCCTCAACAAGATCTTTTTTTATCTTAATTTGATTTTCATAAGAGATCATCTGATAATCACACCCACCGCACAACCCAAAATATTTGCAATGAGGGGCGATTCTTAATGGTGAAGGATTTATTATTTCAATTGGTTCTGCAATAGCATAATCCTTTGTCTCTTTATATACTTTTGCTCTTATTATCTCATCTGGAATAGCATATCTCACAAATATTACCTTATCATTTTCATATCCTATTGAGACCCCTTCATTTGCATATTTCTCTATTTTTAACACAATTTCTCTACTAACACTTTTTATCTTTCTTTTTTCAAGATTCTCAATATCCATATTCTCCACTAAATTTCCCCTTATCCGATTTTTTCTACAAAAGAGATAAATTCATTTATAAACTTCTTTTTATCGCTAGCAAAAAATCCAACATTATAATCAATATAAAAACCATTCTCTGTATATGTTCTAAAATTAGATTTTTGTATTAGAGAGATATCCACATTTATACTTTCGTTCTTACTGTTAACAAATAACAATCTATATACAAAATCCTCTCTTTGATAAACAGAATGAAGAGAGAAAGAGCCTATATTCTCTCCTACTCTTAATCCAAAAATAGTTGTCTCTCCATTGCTATTTTTTGAAATAAATTTATTATATCTCTCCATTAAAGAAATATGTTCTTGTATTAGGATTTCTTTTTGTTTAATATAATCTTCATCTTTTGTGATTCTGTATAAAATAGTAGAAATGTCTGCCCCTCTTTTAAACATATTATTAAATTTAGCATACTCCAGTAGTTCTTCATATAAAGAGAGGCTTTCTTCGATTATCTCATCAATGCCAAGATTATTTTTATTGGCATACTCAACAGCATAATCAATAAGCCCCATTCTGATATAATTTTCAATTAGATAGAGATAATCATCCTGATTCTTTTTTTCTTTTGTTAAAATATTATAAAAATAGAGAAATGACTCCTCATCTATTTTATCAATTGAAGGCACAGTAGAGATTTCTGGCTTTGTTCTATTTTCAATCACTTCTCTAAAAAATCTGTTTTCCTCTTTATTAAGAATATAATCAAACATATCTTTGTCATTGGTATATGATAGATAAAGAAAATATAACTTCTCTCTTATTGTCTCATCCAGTTGATTGTGATTTTCAAGAAAAAAGAGACTTTCTATTCCGCCAATGCTTTTTTCTGTAATAAAGTTATAAATTTTAAAAAGATTTTCCTCGCCAATATACTTTATCAAATTAAGATCTCCTACATTACTGGAAGAGAATATATTACTCCATAAGAAAGATTTTGAATACAATTCTGGAATATAAACAGAATGCACAGGTATATTAAAATTTTCATTTGTGCAATTAAAAACAAGTATTGATTTAAATGCCTTTATACATTCGCTATAAATATCATCCATCTCATTAAAGACTCTTTTATCTTTTTCTAAATTTTTAACCGGCAACTTTGAATCAAAAACAGTATCAATAAATTTTCTTGTAAAGATATACCCATTCCATGATTGATTTAGTTTTTCATAAGGGACATACCCCTGACTTGCCTCTGTCAATGCCCTTAATATTGCTATTCTTTGATCAAAATGACATCCGCCGGATGCAAAAAGTTTAAAATTTGTGTCTTCTCTTCCCTGTCTTACTATATAACTATAAAATTTAACACCATTAAAAGTATATGATATATCAACTATTTCAAATTTAGTAAAATTTTTTCCAATAGAATTAATAACCCCTTCAAGATCTGGAAATTCTTTTACAATCGAGTCAATGGAGACAACAAAAGGGGATATGTTATTTATATCATTAAAAAGAGACGGATCATAACCATATATTTGTGCTGAAAGTTTAGCAATTATATCTTCAATTGTAGAATTAGTCTGTTTTATCACAAAAAGAGTCTGTGTATATCTCTCAACTATTTCAAAAATAGCATGAACTATTGCCTCTTTATCCTCATTTCCAGCAGTATAATCATTTGAGCTATGAAAAAGTAACTTTATAGGAAATAAAATATTGGAATTATTTACAATATCTTTAACTTCAATAAATGAGACTTGTTCATCTTCTTTTTTGGTGCTTAAACTTTTTTCCATATAAGGATAGAGAAGTGTATTTCTAATATCTTCAAGATATTCTTTATATTTTTTTATAATTCTTTTTTGTAAAATCTCATATATTTTAAATTCAATGGAAATTCTTTCAAACATCTCCATAAAAAGACTTGCAGTGCATTGAGTCTTTGAAACACCCTTACCACTTACTTTCTTAAACCAGAAATTATAGGCATCTTTTAAGTATGGAAATTTTTCTGGGAAAAGATCATATAATATTCTATGATTTATAAAAAGATTGCCAGCCCAGACACCAAAATCTTCTTGATTTCTAAATTCATATTGAATAATTCCTTTTTCTTCAAAACCAAATTTTTTCATCACATTAAGACATCTTGCGACTGTCTCTTCTGGGGGACAGACCTTTATTGCTTCAATGTTGTATAAACTCATCTTATTTCCTTAATTTTTTAATATCATTATTTTTTAATTATATACAAATAATTTTTTATTTTGTCAAAAATATTGTGTATGAAAAGAGAGGGGTTAGGGTGCGATTTTAATTTTATGACGTTTTATGATCTTATAAAATATGCACTTCGTTATTGAATCGACGTTTGTCAAAAATCTATAGTGAAAAAAAATATTAATGAAATTTAATTTTTTCATAAATTTTGTAAAGGATTTTCTTAAAAAATTTGACACTTTTCTTAAATCACTGAAAAATAAAGTTATGCCACTATTTTTACTGGAATTATTTCAAGCATCCCTGCTGGAAGAATAAGAAGTAATATTATTTTAATCATTTTCAGCGATTATATTTTTTTCAACTAGTATCTTTTTTTCGTTATTACCATGTTTTTCGAAAATTTTTATTTTGTTTCTTTCTCTATCTCTTTTTTTGATTCATCATCTATTTTTACAATGTCAACCCAATTCCAGATTGTTGAAGGAACGACTTTTAAATTATAATTTTTCTTTAAATACTTTGATACCTCACTTATCGTCATCTGATTTGTTATAACAGATTTTAAAGACTTTATTATTATATTATCGTCATAACGTCTTTTACCTGTTACCCCTTCTATTTTATCAGTGATGTATCTATATTTATTGCTATTTTTATCAAAATACTTATATTGACCTATATAGTAAATAGTATATTGAACTTTGTCAATATTCGCATTTTGCACAATTCTAGTTTTCTTCTTATGCAAAATAGCTTCTACTCCTATTTCAGGAAAATATTTTTTAGGGGAGATTAAATTCTTTTCTATAACAATAATATCCTTATTGTTTTTAATATTATCAATATTTATTTTACTCATGCTTTAAATATAATAAAAAAAATTAAAAAAGTAAATTTATTTTTTCAATTATTTTAAAAAAAATGTCAAAATTTTGACAAATTCAAGAATTTAGTAAATCTCTGTTTTTGTATTTCTTTAAATAATTTTAGACTTGTTATATTATATTTTTCAGGTCTTCCCTCAAGGTAATTTTTGTATTCATCAAGTTTTGATTTAAAATTTTTTCTTTTTATTCCTCTTGCACCAAAATCATCCTACCAAACTCTGCTTTCCCAAATCAGAAATATATATTATTTTATTAATAAAACAAAATTTATATTGTATAAGAGTCATACGACAATTGTCGTAGTCTTTATCTATTCATAAATCTCATAAATAACATCATCAAATAAAAATCTTATATTCTTTCCCAATGCTAAAAATTGAGATATTAAAGGATTATTGGCATATAGTTCAAAATATTCTTTACTTGCAAACTTTATTCTCCTTTCTTTTTTTGCTTTAAAAGATTGCAATTTTGAATCAATCCAGTAATTATCTACCTGATAAATTGCTCTGCCTTGAATATTTTTATACTTTTGAGATAAAGAGTTATTATCTTGAAGAATAGTCTTACTTTCATTAAATGTCTCTGCTGTTCTTAGATATTGATTCTCAATACTTGTTGCAACACTATTTTTACCAGATTTCTCTTTTTTCTCAATATCATATTTCTCTCTTTCTTTGATTATATTGCTCTGATTTTGACGTTTATAACTATTAATTGTCTGATCTTTTTCTAAAATTTCGTTTTTATTTACTCTCTTAACCTCATCTTCAACGATTAAATAACTCGTATAAGGAGTAATAATTCCATACTTTCTGGCAAGATAGACAATCTCATCAACTAACTCCCTCTCCTCTTTATGAAGTCTTATATAATCGAGTAGATAGCCAATTCTTCTTGTTGCCCATATAGATGATATAAACGAATCTTTTACAGAAATATCCGGGAAAATAAATTCATATTTTAAAATAGTCTCTTTATTATTCAAAATACCTTTTAGAGTAATGGTTGTCTTACCTGAACCTTTATATCGTCCAACAATAGATATTGAACTGCCTTTAAAAATGTCAGATATCTGTTGTGGATAAAGGTTATATACTTTAATAGACCCAAAATCAATCGAGATATCTGTTAATACTGGAGAATTTAATTTCATAAAAAAATTAGAAATCTTTACCTCTATATCCTCTTCTGGCATTATATAATTTCTATAGCCACCTGTAATATCTGTGATTTTATCAAGAAGATGGGTATTGATCTCATATCCTATGCCAAATGTAAATATTCGAGTCTTTTTAGTATTATTCTTTTTTATAATTGTTAGTAATTTTTCCTCATCTCTCTCCCCAATTGTCGGCTTGCCATCAGTTATGAATACTATTATATGAAGTCTATCGTTATTACTATTTTGCAATGCCAGTTTTAATGCCTCTTCAATATTTGTGCCCCCAATAGCCTGAATATTATTGATAAAATTAAAAGCCTTTTCTTTATTCTCTTTTGTTGCTATTTGCAAAGTATTAAAAAGAGGTTCAGCCTCTGTGGAAAATCTTATTATTTCAAATCTATCATTTTCTCTTAAATTTCCAACGCAAAAATTGAGTGCCTTTTTTGCCATAATAAGATTTTTTCCCTCCATGCTTCCAGAATTATCAAATACAAAAGTAACATCTTTTGGAACTATCTCTTTTTCTTCAACTTCCAAACCGGGTGAAATATTTAAAAAGAAGAAACCATCCTCATTTTTTTCTTTATATGGAATCATGGAAAGCCCTATTTTAGAATTAATTGTAGAAAAGTATAATTTAAAATCAATATCTGGCTTTGTATTTTTCTCTTCATAAGATATTATTGCTCTGTTTTTTTCTTTTTTTACAATCTCAACATTGTGCGAAGTTGAATATACATTCTTAATTTCACTTTCAGTTTTTAGATTGACATTAATTACCATCTCCTTCAATGGTTTACTGGAAAATTTTTCGGTGTTAAGTGGATATAGATACTCTATTGTTCCAAAATCCTTTGTTAGTATTTCTGAATATGATATCTTAATTCTTTTTTCAGAATAAGGTTCAATGGGGAAAATTCTAACCTTAAAAACATCAAGACCATCATATTCTAATATTGCTGGATCCCTCTCTCTTCTTACAATATCTTCATAAATCTCTCTTGCCTTTTTTGCATCAAGCAGTTCTGCATTGACCTCTTTTCCATTTATAAACATACTAAATTTTTTTATTACAGCACCCTTTGGCACCGGAAAGAGATATGTCCCTTCCATGCTATACGAATTAGGATTATAGAATGTCTGCTCTATATTTGTTGTTGCTGTTAATTCATAAATATCTACATTGACATAATGCTCTTTTACTTCGAGTGGAAAGGGATTTTCTCTTTGTGGAAGATTATGAATTATAATAAATCCATCAGAAAAAAGAAAATTTAATACGAAAATAAAGTATATAAATATGCATCCTCTTTTCATAACTTACCTTCTTTTAGAATTGATAATTCTTTTTAATCGCCTGATCCTTTATTATTTTTATAATAGCAGAATCAAGAGACTCATTCTTACTATCCTGCTTCTTTCTCTCTATTAGATAATTATTCCTTTTATCATTTAATTCTAAAATTTTTTTCTGAATCTCTTCTCTCTTTTTTATCATGTTTTCAATATATTTTTTTCTATCTTCTTTGCTCATTTTTCTCATCTCTTCTGGAAGATTCTTTTCATCTATGTTATTTATATCAATCTCTTTCTCTTTAACAGCATCCACAAGATCCCATTCTGAATTTGCATATTGCTTTTGAGATTTTGTAATTGTCCTCTGAATTTCACTCTCTCTATTCATTGTTTTTGCATTCTGATCCTGTCTCTCCTGCATAATCTTTTTCTCTTTTCCCTGACTCCCATAAGCAATATAGGTCTTATTTAGCTCTTCATTAAGAGATGCTATCTCATTATCATAAGGAGTCTCAACATATTCATATTTTTTAGATTGATCTATATTTACATATTTACCATCTGCAAGATCTGCCCCTCTTTTCCAGAATGTTGCAACCCCTTCCTGATATGAACCACAAAATATAGTATTTACAATTATACCTTTTGAAATTGCATTCTTGCAGGACTCTTGATATTTTACATCTCCCTGATCAAAAGGCTCATTGCCAGCTATAAAAATTAATTTTAATACATTATTACTCTTATGCCATTTTAACTTTTCTGTAGATTCTTGTATTACCCAGCCACAATATTCAAGTCCACCATTTGTCTTTAGTTTAAAGAGTTGGTCTGATATTAGATCCAGATCAGTGGTAAGGGGTGAGACCATTCTTATATATCCCTCTTCTGGTTTTAAATAGTTATTCCCATATTCAAATAAAGCCACTTCTATCCTTAGGCTCTTGCCATTCTTTTTAGAAATAGCAAGTTCATTTACTATTTTCCATAATTGAGACTTTGCCTGATCTATTAAGCCATCCATACTATTGCTTGTATCAAGCAAAATCGCAATCTGGATTATATTTTCATCTTCCTGTGCAGTAGCATTAAAAATAGATAACAAGAAGATAATTAAAAAAACAATAAAAGTTTTCTTTTTCATAAGACTCTCCTTTAAAATATATAATAAATTATACTCTTATCTTATGAAAAAGTCTAAATATAGCTAAAAATTTACATAAAATTTAATAATAAAGTTAATCATTGAATGCGGGTGTGGGAATTATGCGGATGAGAATTTTTTTTAGCGGTAATGGAGAGTTTTTTTATAGAATTATCAAAAGAATAATCTAATTCAAAATCCCCCTCATAAAAAATTCTATATAAACCCATTTGACTTTTGCCATGACTCTTTCTATCTATTATCTCTTTAATTCTTTTTAGGTAAAGGTTATCATTTTTATTGACTGACTTTATCTTTTCTATTATATTTATAAGATTATTAATATGGCTTTTCCTTGAAACATAATTAGAGACAGAAATTTTTATATGATCATTATACTCAATAGAGATTTCTATATTTTTATCAAGGCTTTTATCAGAATATTTTACCGCGTTTTCTACTAGTTCAGAAAAAGCCATCTCTATTTGATGTAATAAATTCGTATCACTAATTTTAATTTCTTTTATAAGAGTACTTTTAATTACTTCTATCTCAACAACATCTGGTTTAATAGAAATATTATAATTCATAACTTATGATAATTTCCATTTTAAATGAGCCTTTTCTAACTCAAATAGACCATTATTATTATTTGTAAAGATTTCAAGAGTTGAAAAGTTTAAATCCTGCCATTTAAGATCTCTATTGTAAACAACCTTTGTCTTTATCTTTTGTTCCAATAATTTTTTTATAAAAAATATGATTGAATTCATTGTAGATGAGTTCATGTATACTAATGGGAAAAAGTTAATTACAATAGAATAATTTTTTGATTTTAATTCTTCTATTATTTCATCAAAAAAAGGCTGAAATATATTGTCTGGATTTAAATCAATACTCTTACCATTCCATATAACTTCCAATGTTTTTTTGTCTTCATGTTCTTTAACTTCAATATTTAAGGTGTTTGTTGTAAGATTTTTTGCCATTTTTAAATTCCTCCATAATTTTTATATTATAATAAAAAAGTTTAATTTTGTCAAAAAAATAAAAAAATCTAAAAATAATTATTATAAGCTTAAATTATAATCTAAAAATAAATTTTTAAAACAATTTTATATTTTTTTTATTACTAAAAGTGTAACATCATCATCGTTATTAAATTCTGAAAAGTTTGAATTTCTAAACTCTTCAAACTCTCTTAATATTGCATCTAATATTTCATTAGAGTCCTTATCACAATTTTCAATCAATAACTCTTTTAATCTTTTTTCAAACATATTGCCATCAGAGTCAGAGATTTCACTTAGTCCATCAGTATACAAAAGCATCACATCATCAACATTTAGATCAAATTTATATTCTTGAATATAATTTTCTATACCATATTCTGAAATGCCAAGCCATATTCCCTTTGTCTCTATCAATTCTATCTCTCTTTTATCTTTTCTATAAATAATTATATCATTATGCTTACCGCAGCCAATAAATTCTCCCTCAGATACCTCTTCCAGTATTGAAATTGTTGCAAACATTCTTACATCCAATTTTTTTATACTCTTAATTAAAAGCTTATTAAGATAAGAATATAATTCTTTGAGAGATATATTTTTATTTTCTGTCATAATGGAAGAGATAATAGTCTGAATTATCATTGTTATTAAGCCCGGAGTAACACCATGGCCAGAAACATCACCAATAGTTATAATATTTCTATTGTTATAAGTTGCTATATCATAAAAATCCCCACCCACCTCTTTTGCTGCTATCATTTTTGCTGAAATATCATATCCAGAAATAGAAGGAGATATGGGTAATAATGAAATCTGAATCTTTTTTGCTAATTCCATTTCACCCCATAGTGCCTGATGTGCCAATTTTAATCTTTCATGAGCATCTTTTAATTCATTTGTTCTCTGTTCTACCATTTTTTCAAGATTTTCAGTATAATCTTTGATCTCTCTAACCATTTTATTGAATGCTTCTGATAATATATTTATCTCTTTATTCCCATTTATATTAATTGAAAAATTGTAATCTCCTTTAGCAATTTTTAATGAGGCTTCTGATAGTTTCATTATAGGATTTGTGAAAGTTTTACTTAGTATTAAACTTATTATTATTACTATTATTACTATAAAAATTGTAATTACTATTATTATTGAGATGATATTATAAATAGGTCTCTGAATCTGAATTACCGGGTGAAAATATACAAATTTACATTTAGTAGCATTTTCAAATCCAGTTACTATTAAATATTTTATTCCATTATGAATAATATAATTTTGTTGTTTTGATAAAGCATCTATTTCTTCGTTATCCAATTTATCAAGAATCTCTTTTACCTTTTCTGTTTTTAAAATATTTTCATCAGTATTTAAGACTAAATAATCATTAAAAGACATATCCCCATAAGACTTTTGATCTCCGGGTTCAAGATAATATCTTTTCTTTTGAGAATCATAAGAATAAAGATCATCCTCTCCCGGATGATTCTGTGAAAGAATATTATTGAATCTATCAAGGATATAAAGTGTTCCATAATTTAAAGTTGTTATACTGCTATAAAATTTTGGGATAAAATCTGGAAATAGAGTTATTAAAATAAATTTAGTAAAATCCTCTTCATTATTTTTGTAATATGGAAAAATTATAACTGCTCTCTGTTTACCATCCGGGAAAATATAGTCTTTAAATCTACCAAAGATTAATTTCTCTTTATTTTCTTTTAATTTTTGAAAGAGAGGATCATTTATAATTTCTTTTAATCCTGGACCAATATTTGCAGAAGATACATAATGAATCTTATAATCTGTTTCGTTAATTAATGATTTTCTATCCATTTCATAAATAAATACAGCCCCCTCTATTTTTTCTTCTACTGTATTTCTTAATCCACCTCTTGTGTTTACATCACCAATAATATTGTTTGATACAAGTCTTTCCTCTTCTTTTGATCTATAAGGGGGATGGGTCAACCCCTGAACAACCTCTGGAATCTCTATCATGTTTGATAGTGTTCGAGCATATTGATTGTAAACAAAATTAAGATTATTTGCGACTTGCTCCAATATTGTATAATAATAGTCTCTACTCTGCTTTTCAAGATGGACAAATATTCTATTTATAACCAGGTTTACTATGATTATTAATGGAATTATTGCTATTGGAATAATTATAATTAAAAGTTGAGTTCTTATATTTAATAGATTCTTTCCACTTTCTATTTTTTGTATACTCATTAATTTTTTTATATCCTGATTTTAAATTTCAAAAAATATTATATTCTATAATAGTTAAAAAGTCAATAAAATAAATAAATATTTTAAAAATAAAAAAAATCAACTTATAAATATTATAAAATTTTATTTATTCTGTCAAAGGTATTTTAAAAATTAAAAAGACAAAGGGTGTGATTTTATTTTTAGGCAAAAATTTTTAATTTTTTTCTTAAATTTTGTA
>DAONLM010000024.1:0-21762 GCA_035406685.1 Spirochaetota bacterium | reverse complement strand
CCAAATAAATTATCATTAATAACAAAATCAAATTGTAGCATTTTATTTACCTCCAATAGTAAAAAATATTTTCTATATATTAATCACAAAATTTATTAGAAAATCCTTTACAAAAATTATGAAAAAAATAAAAAATTTCGCTTGAAAATAAAATTAGCCCATCATATTTTTTCAGTATAAATTTTGCTAAAGTATAATTTATTAGGTATAGAAATCAAAAGTATATACTAATAATTAATACACTTTTATTTAAAAAAATGCAGATTTGTTTAACAAATTTTTCTTGAAAGCAAAAAAAAATATTGTATAATAGAAAAAAATAAAAAAGAGGTTTAATTTATGAAAAAGATCTATTTAATTTTTATTACTATTCTAACATTATCCTGTTATAGCCCGGATCCTTTATTTCATATAAGAAGACTGGCAAGATCCGAAGATTTAACAAAGAAAGAAGAGGCTTCTTTACTTTATAGACAGGCAATCGACACACTTGTGAATGCCTATTCTTCCTTAGGAGGATTAAATAAAGATGTTGGTAGAAGATTGATGATGAGTGGAGAATATTTATCTGCAATTAAACATTTTGAGATAGCAAGAGACATAAGAAATAATGATAGCACAATCTATTATTGGCTTGCTGTATGCTATGTAAATCTTTATAAGATAGAAAAGGATCCAAAATATTTTGAATTGATCGAAAAAAATTATGAAATTTCACTAAACTTAACCCCAGAAAACAAAGAAGTATTATATGCTTATGCTCAATTTTTAGTGTATGGGAAAGAGGATTATTTTAAAGCAATAGAAATTTTAAAAAAATTAGTAGTTCTTTTAAAAAACAATTCCATGCCTGATGCTTATTTTTTACTCGGTAGAGCCTATTATATGGTAGAGGATTATGAAAATGCATTAAAAATTTACGAAACATTAAAGACATTTGAAAAAGTTCTTACCAAAGAGCAAAAAGAGAAACTTGACGAATTTATTATTACTGTTAGAGGTGTTATAAAGAATGAATGATATAATCTATGATATTGCCTTTTCTCTTGACGAAAGTATTACCCCTATCGAAAAAAGGATCTTATTTGAAAATTTTAATTCGAGTAAAAAAATTTTTGAATTAGGAAAAAGCACAATAAAAAACATCCTTGGTAGAAGGTGGAGTGGCAATAGATTCTTACCAGAAAATTTTATAAACATAGCAACAAACCTTTATCAATTCATAATTAAAAGTGGGATAAAAATAGCAAGATATTATGAAAAAGAATATCCTCTTTTTTTAAAAGAAATTCCAGATCATCCTTTTTTAATATATTATAAAGGTAATATTGAATATAATCCAGAAAAATCAATAGCAATTGTGGGCACAAGAAATCCAGATCAAAGAGGAATCTTGAATACAAAAAGATTTACAAAGAGATTAGTAGAGGAGGGCTTTACAATAATATCTGGCCTTGCAAAGGGGATAGATGTTGAGGCTCATAAAGAGGCTCTTAAAAATAAAGGTAAAACCATAGCTGTGCTTGGGTGCGGTATTGATAGAATATATCCAGCAGAACATAAGGAAATAGCAAGGGAGATTCTTGATAATAATGGAGGGATAATTTCAGAATATGCCCCTGGTATTCAAGCAAGAAAATGGTATTTTCCGAAGAGAAATAGAATAATTGTAGGATTATCAAATTCTGTATTAATAGTGCAATCTCCAAAAAGATCCGGGAGTTTAATCTCTGCCTTTCTTGCGGCCGATTATTCAAGAGATCTATTTGTTGTTTCACCACAAATTGGCAATCCCAAAGAAGAAGGAAATGATATGCTTATTAAAACTGGCGGTAGAGAGGTAAAAGATCCAGAAGAGATTATAAAATCACTCTAAAAGTTTAACATAATTTCTAAATATATATTATAGTTAAAAATTTTTTTTAAAAAAATCTCTTTATAAATTAAAAGAAATATTTTCTTTTAAAAAATAGTTGTTTTTTAATAATAATATGATAATATATATATTTAGAATCTCTTTTAATAAATTAAGTGGATATAAATTATGACAGAAAATAGTAAGATAATAGAATTTAATTCATTGAATCATCTTAATAAAGAGATAATCACAGATACATTAAGAAAATATCTTAAAGTTTTTAATAAAGAGAATTTTTATGAAAATTTTTCACTTATCATATTTGAATTAATAAAAAATTTCTACAATTTTAATTTAAAAAGAGCCTTTTTCCAAAAAAATAATATTAATATAACTTCTTTTGAGGATTTTAAAAAATTTAGTTCTAATTTTGATAAACTTTTACTTCAAGAGAAGCAACAATATAAAGATATAATAAAAAAAGAGGGATATAATATAAAATTATATTTTACTCTTGAAAACAGTGACTTTGTTATTATAGTTGAAAATATTTTAAATACTAGACTTGATTTTGAAAAACAGGAGATAATAAATACTTTTAATTTTATTAAAGAATATAAATATTTAGATCAGGCTTTACAGAATGACAAAAATAATATTTTAAACTATAATTTAATTCTTGCGGTATTACTTTTAAGAAAAATAGGGCTGGATGAAAGTTATATAAGATTTTTCTTTGATAATAATATTTTAAAAGTAAAGATAAATTTCCCTTTATATAAAATAAATAAGGTTGAATCCATAAATGAAGATAGTATTATTGAGGAAATATTAAATGAGATAAAGAATATTCCACAATTCCCTCAACATATAGTTCAGGCTTTATATACTCTTAATAATCCAAATAGTAACTTTGATGATATTTCCTATATAATTAAAAAAGATTCGGCTTTAATTGCAGATATTTTAAAGTTAGTAAATTCATCGTTATATTCTCTTCCTAAGAAAGTAGCATCCATTGAAGAGGCTGTTAGAATAATTGGACTTAAAGGATTAAAAAATTTAATTATAGCATATTCAACAAACAAGATATTTATGAATAAATATAATATCAATTTAATAAAAAAGATCATGAGACATAGCACAGAAGTAGCAATATACTCTTATGAAATAGCTAAGAAGTTTGGTTTAAATTCCATAATTGATTATGTTTATGTTTGTGGTATGCTTCATGATTTTGGAAAGATAATAATTAATTCTATTAATCCAGAAATTATTAATAAGATGGAAGATATTTGTAGGTCAAAAGGAATAGATCTATGGACAATAGAATCTCTTTCACAGGGATATAACCACTCTTTTATTGGTTTTAAACTTGCAGAAAAATGGAATTTCCCAGACTATCTTAAAGATGCTATACTTCTTCATCATACCCCCTGGCATACAAATTCTGAAAATAGGACAATTGTATATACTATATATTTTGCAAATAATCTTACCTATTACAGAAATAAAGAAATTGAATATAATGATATATCAAAAGAGGTTCTTGATTTTTTTAATATTCCTAATAAGGAAAGTATTGACCTTTTATTGGAAGAATTTTATAATATATACAATAATTTTATTGAAAGCGATACTATCTTAATTTAAAGAGGGGTAACGATTATGAAAATAGCTGTTTTATTAGCAGAGGGCTTTGAAGAGAGTGAAGCAGTTATTTTGATTGATATTTTTAGAAGAGCCAGTTATGAAGTAACTCTTTTCTCAATAACAGATAAAAGAGAGATTACAAGTAGTCGTAATATTACTATAATTACAGATGAAATTCTTAAAAATATTAATATTGACAACTTTGATATGTTGTTTTTACCAGGTGGTATGCCGGGAACAAAAAATTTATCAGAATCAGAAGATGTTATTAAGTTAATAAAAGAGGCATCTATAAAAAATAAATACATAGCAGCAATTTGTGCAGCTCCTTCGGTTCTTGCAAAGGCTGGCATTCTCAAAGGTAAAAAAGCAACTGCTTATCCGACCTGGCAGGATAAATTAATGGATGCGATCGTAGAAAATAAAAGGGTTGTTGTTGATGGAAAGATAATAACAGGAAGAGCATTTGGAAGTGCTATAGATATGGGATTAAAAATTGTAGAACTTATTTCTGGTGAAAAGGAGAAAGACAAATTAAAGGAAGCAATAGTTTATTAAATAGTGAATTCATTGAAATAGAGACATCAGATAAGATTAAAATTAAATATTCTGTAGCAAGTCCTACATTGAGATTATTGGCATATCTAATTGATTCAATAGTATATTCTCTTATTATTATAATGATTGTTGTGATGTTTTATTCGTTAAGTCTTTTTTCTAAATTTTCTTTTATTCTTAATAACGAAACAATCGATTCCATTTTTTTATTTTTTGTAATACTACTTATTTTTATTTTAAGATGGTTTTATAATATTGTAATTGAGTTTGCTACAAATGGAATGAGTATTGGTAAATTTTTATTTAAAATAAGAGTAATTGATATAAAAGGGGGATATCTTACTTTATCCACAATAATATTAAGAAATTTTTCAAGAATCATTGACGAGAATTTAACATCATATTTAGGTGTTTTTTTTTCAATGGTTTTTGATAAATATTTTAGAAGAATCGGCGATATAGTTGCAGGCACAGTAGTTATAAGAGAGGATAAATTTAATCCAGTCATGCCAGATTTTTCTATTAATTATCAGGATATCTCTATAGAAAAAAAGATATTACAAAAAAGACTCACAGAAGAGGAACTATATATCCTAAGAAAATTTTTAAATTCTCTAAATAAATGGGATGAGAAAAAAAGAGATGATATGATTCTAAAAATGGCTAATAAGATAAAAAATAGAATCTCTGATAAAGAGGAGTTTTTAGATCCATTAAAATATCTTAAAGAGGTATATATGAGGCATATAAATGAGTAGTAGATCAGAGAGATTCATTAAAGAGAGAAAAGAATACTGGGATAAAATAAGCAGCATAATTTTAAAAATAAAAAAAAAGGGATATAAGAATCTTACTGATTCAGAAATAATAGAATTCCCAAATCTTTATAGAAAAATTTCCACTGATTCTGAAATTGCAAAAACTTTTAAATTATCGCCAGATACAATTGAGTTTCTTGATAGGCTTGTCTTACATGCTCATAATACTCTTTATTGTGTTAAAAAAAGAAAAACAGAAGAAATTTTTAGTTTTATATTTATAGATTTTCCAAAGGTCTTTATTAAGAATATTCATAGTATATTAGCTATTTTCTTATTATTTTTAGGAACCTGTATAATTACATTTTTTTATACTTATTATAATCCAGATTTTATTAAAGAAATACTTCCAGAATATTTTATAAATATGCTAAAAGAGTCTTACAAACAGGGAGTAGAAAGAAATGTAAATGAAAATATTTATATGGCATCTTACTATATTTATAATAATGTCTCGATTGCATTTACTAGTTTTATTCTTGGCTTAACTTTTGGCATTGGGACAATTCTTACAATTATTTATAATGGACTTGTAATAGGAGGAATTGCTGGAGTCATAGTAACATCTGGTTATGGTTATAATTTTTTTAATTTTGTAATTGCTCATTCTGCATTTGAACTATTAGGCATAACTCTTACTGCTGGGGCTGGGCTTTCTATTGGTTTTTCGTTAATAAAACCAGAAGAGGAGAGAAGGGGTAAAATTCTATCAAAAAAGGCAAAAGAGATAATGCCAATTTTAATTACAGGAGCATTCTTTATAACAATAGCAGCATTTATAGAAGGATTTATTTCTGCCTCTGTGATTGATATTAAAATTAAAATTGCAATTTTTATCTTTTCTTTAATTTTTATTTTTGGATTGTCATATAAGATATTTTTTGTTAAAATTAAAAGAAAAATTTTCAAATAAAGGGGATAATTATGTTATTTTATGAGCCAGTAACAATAGGAAAGATTGTTGATTATAGTTTTAAAATGGTTTTCTCAAATTTAAAAAATATCTTAAAAATTTTTGCAATATATATGGGAATAATCTTAGGACTTCTTATAATATGTGGAATTGGTATATTTTTGTTTATAAAAGAAAAAAATTTAAATATTTATCCCGAAAATTTGCCATTTTTTATTCAAAATTCTAATTTAAGTGGAATAATAATAAGTGGCATTATTTTTGTTCTGATTTTTTTAATATTCGCTATTGTATCTTATTTATTTTATTCAATAATGTCATTTGATATATTTATAAAATCGTTTCTTGGAGAGCAATGGATTTTAAAAGAATCTTTTATTATGGCCTCTAAAAAATTTTTCTCTTCTTTACTCCTCTCTTTTTTATCTAGCTTAATGATGATAGGTGGCTTTCTCTTGTGTTGTGTTGGAATGTTTCCGATTGGTGCATTAGTCATATTCTCTTTTCCTGCATTGATATTTGAAAACATTAGTCCAACAAAGTCTATTTCAAGATCAATAGATCTTGTAACAAAAGATTTCTGGAAGAGCTTTGGATATTTTATGTTACTTTTTTTAATTATCTCTTCATTGAGTATAATATATCAGGTTTTTGCATCAATTGCTAATGTATTTATATCTTTTTTCTTTAAAGATGTTAAAGAATTTTCGCCTACTTTAATTATAGTAATTGTGATTCTTATATCAATATTTTTTATTATCAATATGATATATTCACTATTTACATCTGCTTTTTCCAGTGCATATTATATATTGTTATATTTTAATTATAGAATTAAATATGAAAACTTTGGCATTGAAAGATTAACTGAAAATATAATAGAGGATGAAAAGATAGATAGTAGCCCTGATAATTTATGAGACTGAAATTTATTGTTGTATTTATTATACTTTTTAATAGTTTGTTTTTGTATTCAATAGAAAAAAATATTCCAGACAATAATAAAGTAAATGAATCTCTGGAAGAAATAAAAAAAGAAATAAAAAGGGAAAGCGAGATTTTAAATTTTATAAACTATTTTATTGATAGATTGATTGAAGATTTAAAAGATATTGCTACTATTTTTAAGATTTTACTTGTTACTATTCTTATTATTACTGTTATTTTAATTTTCTATTTCTTAATTAAAACTATATTTAAAAAAAGAAAACTTTATGATCTTAATATTAAAATTAATGAAAAAGAAGAAGTATTTAATGAAAAATTCTTAAAGAATCTTATAAAAGAAAATAGATTTTCAGAGGCGATTCTTTATATTTATAATTATTTGATAAAAATTTTTAGAAAGAAAAATTATATTTACAACAATAATTTAACAAATAATGAGATTTATAAAAGATTAAAAGATAAAAAGATTGCAGCCTATTTTAAAAAAATATATATAATCTCAGAAAAAATTTTATTTAATAATTATCATGCGAATTATAATGATTTTAATTGTTGCTATAATATATATTCAGATATGATTATAAAATTTAAAAATAATTTGACATAAAAGGATATTATTTTATTTTTAGGCAATTAAAAGAGCAGATTTATTCTAATGCGAATTTTAGTTTTAGAGAAGATAAAGAATAAAATTTATATAGATTTTTATTTTTATAAAAATTTTATCTCTTTAAGACAAAATTTTGAGTTGAATTTGAGTAAAAAATATTCGTTAGTGTCTGTAGAGCATGGGATATCTGGGGCACTGCCATCTCTTTTATCCTTGACAATCAAACTCTTTCTTGCTTTTAAATCATCTATCGCTTTTTTTAGTCGTTGTATCATTTTCGTAAATTTTTCTTCTCCATAAATTTCAGTTCCAGAAAAATATAATTCAATTAACTCTCTAATAAGAGTTGCAATACTAAATGAATTTAACTGGTCATGCACCAATTTCAACTCATTGTATATCTCTTCTGGTAAAAACACTCTTATTTTTTCAGTGGCATTTATAAATTTATAATCCTTATCCCGCCTCTTTTCAGAGAGATGTTTCTTTCTTAATACCGGAATCATCAATAAAATTATTTCTCTAACTATAGCTGAAAGATCCTTATTTTCCTTATCTTTTAAATTTTTAATTTTATCAAATAAAGATTGATTTAAAACAAAATCAAATTCCTTCATAAATTTAATCCTCCTGTTGATAAAAGATATTTCTATATATTAATCACAAAATTTTTGAGAAAATCCTTTACAATTTTTTAAAAAAATAAAAAAATTACCTAAAAATAAAATGGCTCTTAAATAAATTTAGTTTGACAAAAATTCTTTTTTTATTTAATATCCTTTTCATAAAAATGACCAGATAGTCATTTTTATATTTTACCTTGTTGTGAGGATAAAAATGATTAGAATAATAGGAACTGGTTCTTATTTGCCAGAAAAAATTTTAACTAATAAGGATATTGAAAAATTTGTTAATACAACTGATGAATGGATTACACAAAGAACAGGCATTAAAGAGAGAAGAATAGCAAGAGAGGATGAGGCAACTAGTGATTTAGCATACAATGCAAGCATAAAGGCACTCGAAATGGCTCAATTAAAGCCAGAAGATTTAGAATTGATAATTTTAGGGACATCTACTCCAGACTATCAGATTCCAGCTTGTGCCCCAATTATTCAACATAGACTTGGGTGTAAAAGAATTCCAGCATTTGATATAAATTCTGTATGCACAAGTTTTACATTTGCATTTTTAACTGCATACTCTTATATTGCAAGTGGCCTTTACAATAACTGTCTTTTAATAGGGGCTGATGTCTATTCAAAGATATTAAACTGGAAAGATAGAAACAGTTGTGTAATATTTGGTGATGGAGGTGGGGCCTTTGTTATTAAGAAAGATACCACCAAAAAAGGTATAATGTCTCATGTTTTTGGTGTGGAAGGTAGTGGAGCACATCAGATAAGAATTCCTGTTGGTGGATCAAGAAATCCCCTTCATTCTATAGAAGATTTTAATAAATATGATCCAAAAGATATTTATTTTCAAATGGAAGGTAAAAAAGTATATGAATTTACCCTTTCTGTTATAACTGGTATTACAAAGACACTTATAGAAAAATCCGGGCTTACAAAAGAAGAGATAGATTTTTTTGTTTTTCATCAGGCAAACATAAGAATAATAGATATGATATCAAGAGTGCTTAATATTCCAATGGAAAAATTTTTAGTTAATATAGATAAGGTTGGCAATACTTCCTCTGCATCTATTCCAATTGTAGTTGATGAAGCAGTAAGATCTGGTAAAATTAAAGATGGCGATAAGATATTAATGTTAGGATTTGGCGGCGGTTTAAGCTGGGGTGGGGTTGTTTTTGAATGGTAAAAATTACTTAAACATCTTTGGATTTTTAAATAATTCAAGGTTGGCTTTTGATTTTTTTATATTTTTCCAGTCATCAATATCCAGTTTAAGATAGGCAAGTCCACAGGTAGAAAATTTAGGAAAAGGGAAGGATTTTTTGGTTAAAGCAACAACAGTCTCTTCCATCCCTGGATTATGGCCCACTATCATTATGCGATTAAATTTATTATCTGTTTCATATATTACTTCTAATATATCAGAAACATCTGCTTCATAAATTTTTCTTGTATATAAAGTTTCTATTTTAGAATTTATTTTCTCTAATAAAATAGAGAGAGTCTCCCTTGTTCTTCTTGCATCTGAGCATATAATATATTCAGGGATAAGATCACTCTGTTTTATATATTCTGCCATAATTATGGTATCATTTATCCCTCTTTTCTTTAAAGGTCTATCAAAATCTTCAATATTTAGATCTTCCCAGCTTGATTTTGCATGTCTTAATAATAAAATTTCTTTCATAACAATTATTAAGAAACTTTATTCATTGCTTTAAGACATCTTGAACAGATTCTAAATTTCTTTCTGTTACCATTTGGGAGAGTTATATACTTTGAATGAAGATTTACTTTAAAAGTTCTTTTTGTTCTAACTCCTATTTTAGAACCTGTACCACCCTTCTTTTTTAAAAGACCTTTTCTTGGTACATTCATTCCAACAGCAGTTCCTCTTCCACAAAATTCACATCTTCTTGACATTTTAATCTCCTTCGTTTAATTTTATCTATTTTTCAGGAAAGTAATTATAAAAAAAAAATAAAAAAAAGTCAATATTAAATCAATTTAAATGAATATACTTTTTGACAAATTCTTTTTTTTTAGATATAATAAAAAAATAAAAGGAGTAATCTATGGAATGGATAAATAACTTATGGTATTTATGGCTAATAATAGGAATTATTTTAATTGTTTTAGAAATTTTTACACCCGGATTTGTTGTTGCTCTAATTGGATTTGCCTGCCTGATAACTGGGATCCTTGCCATTCTTATTCATAATATATATTTTCAATTGGTATTCTTTGTTATATCTTTGACTCTCCTTATGATCTTTATAAGACCCATTTTATTAAAATACCTTAAATTAACAAAAGATCATAAATCAAATGTCTTTGCTTTAATTGGTAAAGAGGCAATTGTAGAAACAGAAATAGACAATTTAAAAGGAACAGGATATATTAAAATAGGAGCTGATTACTGGAAAGCCAAATCCAGTGATGGTTCTATTATACCAAAAGATTCCATTGTTATAATAGAAAAAATGGAAGGCATTACTGCTACAGTAAGTCTAAAAAAATAATTTTATATATTTAGGAGGATTTTTATATGGGTATTCCATTATTTATTTTAATTTTAATTGCTGCCGCTATTTTAATCATTGTATTAAGTGGCATAAGAATTGTTCAACAGTCCACTGTAAAGATTGTTGAAAGACTCGGTAAATATCACAGGACACTTGAGAGTGGAATTAATGTCATTATCCCATTTCTTGACAAGATAAAACTTATCAATACAAGAAGGACAAAATATGATTTGCAAGGTAGGGCATATATAGTAGAGGTATTGGATAATTATGTTGATTTAAGAGAGAGAGTATTTGATTTCCCAAAACAGAATGTTATCACAAAAGACAATGTTACACTTGAAATAGATGCTTTACTCTATTTTCAGATAACAGATCCTTTTAAGGCTGTTTATGAAGTAGAAAACCTACCAATAGCAATTGAGAAACTTACTCAGACAACATTAAGAAATGTTATTGGTGAACTCGAACTTGATCAGACTCTTTCTAGTAGAGATACCATAAATGCGAAATTAAGAACAATTCTTGATGATGCAACTGATAAATGGGGTGTAAAAGTAAATAGAGTAGAGTTAAAAGATATATCCCCACCAAAAGAGATAAGAGAGGCAATGGAAAAACAGATGAGAGCAGAAAGAGAAAAAAGACAGGCTATATTGCTTGCTGAAGGTGATAAACAGGCAAAGATATTACAGGCAGAAGGAGAAAGAGAGAAACTTATAAGAGAGGCAGAAGGTGCAAGACAATCGGCTATTTTAAAAGCAAATGGGGAAGCTGAGGCAAAGATAAAGATTGCAGAGGCTGAAGCAAATGCTATAAAGCTAATAAAAAATGCTTTAACTGAGAGTAATGTAGATCCTACTCAATATCTTGTTGCAATAAAGTATATTGAAGCATTAAGAGAGATAGCAACTCAACAGGGTGAGAAAACAATATTCTTACCTTATGAGATAAGTGGAGTTTTGAGTTCATTGGGCTCAATAAAAGAAATCTTTAATAAAAAATAAATAGGAGTTACTAAAAAATGTCTGAAAAAATTACAATTGACTATTCTTACACTTTCCCTTTTATCACAGAGAATGATATTAATGAGCATCTAAAAAATGCTCTTGATGCAATGAAGACACTTGAAGAAGGGACTGGTGCTGGAAATGATTTTATAGGTTGGAGAGATCTCCCTCAAAAGATGTTATCTTCATCTGAGTTAAAAGAGATAATAGAAGTTGCCAATGAAATTTACGAAAAGGCTGATATATTTATATGTATAGGAATTGGAGGTAGCTATTTAGGTGCAAAGGCAGTTGTTGAGTCTCTATTACATCCTTTTTATAATACCTTGCCAAAGAATGAACGAATTGGCCCTAAGGTTATATTTGCTGGACAGAATATAAGTGGTAGATGGCTTGAAGCAGTTTTAGAAGAGATGGATAGGGTTGATTCTGTATATGTGAATGTAATTTCAAAGTCTGGCACAACAACCGAACCCGGCATTGCTTTTAGAAACATTAAGCAAAAAATGGAAAAAAAATATGGTAAAATAGAGGCATCAAAAAGAATAATAGCAACCACTGATTCTAAAAAAGGTGCATTAAGAACATTAGCAAATACAGAAAAATATAGAACATTTATTATTCCAGATGATGTTGGAGGAAGATTTTCTGTTTTAACGCCAGTAGGTCTATTACCAATTGCAGGTGTTGGGATCGATATTACAAAATTATTAAAAGGTGCAAATGAGGCTTCTTCTTATTGTAAAGACAAAGATATAGCCACAAATCCGAGTCTAACTTATGCTTTAATAAGAAATATATTATTGAATAAAGGTTATCATACTGAAATTCTTGTAAATTATGAACCCTGTTTACATTATATTTCTGAATGGTGGAAACAACTTTATGGCGAAAGCGAAGGCAAAAATGGCAAAGGAATTTTCCCTGCTTCTGTTGATTTTACAACAGATCTTCATTCAATGGGACAATGGATTCAGGATGGTCAGAGATTTATCTTTGAGACAACTTTAAATATAGAAAAAGAATTGTCTTCTCTTAAAGTTACCTCTGACAAAGAAGATCTTGATGGTCTTGAATACCTTGCTGGTAAGAGTTATGATGAGATTAATAAAAAGGCAATGATGGGGACCCTTGTTGCTCATTATGAAGGTAAAGTGCCAAATATTGTTGTTAATATTCCAGAATTAAATTCTTATTATCTGGGACAATTATTGTATATGTTTGAGAAAGCATGTGGGATATCTGGCTATATGTTAGGTGTAAATCCATTTGATCAACCTGGGGTTGAGGATTATAAGAAAAATATGTTTGCACTTTTAAATAAAAAAGGTTATGAAAATATAAAGAATAATATTGAAGAAAAACTAAAAAAATTACCACAGGGTAAAATTACAAAATAAGAAGCAATGGTATTTATAAAAAAATAGACAATTATTATTTTTTTTGATAATATAAAGAGAAAATTTTAAAATTAAAGAGGGTTATTATGGAATTGATCACTAAACCATTACTTGAAGGAAAGAATGTTTTTTTAACCGGCGGATCAAGAGGAATTGGTAAAGCCGCTGTTTTAGAACTAACAAAATATGGGGCAAATGTTGCCTTTTCTTATGTTTCTAATGAAGCAGGAGCAAAAGACACAGTAGAACAAATAAAGAGAATAAATCCAAATGCAAAGACCTGTTATTTTCAACTCGATGTTAAAAATTCAAAACAGGTCAATGAGGTAGCAGAAAAAGTATTGAAAGAGATGGGAAGAATCGATGTAGTTGTTAATAATGCTGGAATTTTAAGAGATAATCTTATCTATCAGATGTCAGATGAGGAGTGGCATGAAGTTATTGAAACTCATTTAAGTGGGACTTTTTATGTGTGTAGAGCCTTTTTAGAGGAATTTATTGTTAATAAAGGGGGTAAATTTGTAAACATCTCTTCTATCTGTCATGTAGGATCAGCAGGTCAGGCTAACTATTCAGCAGCAAAGGCTGGTATTATTGGTTTTACAAAGGCTTTAGCAAAAGAGTATGGTTATAAGAATATTTATGCAAATGTAATTGTGCCTGGTTATTTTAAAACAGAACTAACAGATGCAAATGCATCAGAAATGATTGTAGAACAATTTATTAGACTATCAATGCTTCAAAGAGAAGGTAAGCCAACAGAATTGGGTAAGGCAGTTGTATTTTTAGCAAGTGAACTTTCTGATTTTGTTAATGGTGATGTATTATATGTTACTGGTGGACTCGATACAATTCCACCAAAAGATGAAAAAAGAAAAAAGAAGAATAAGGAGTAAAAAATGGGAATAGGAATAGAAAAAATTAATGTTTATGCTGGGAGTCTTGTTCTTGATATTGAGAAACTGGCAATAGCAAGAGGAAGAGATGTTAATTTTTTTAAGAATGAATTAATGCTTGATAGTAAGTCTCAAAATGTTGATTATGAAGACGTTATTACAATGGCTGTCAATGCGGCAAAACCGATAATTTCAGAACAGGATAAAAAAGATATAGAACTTTTGATTTTTGCAACAGAGTCTGGTCTTGATTATTGTAAACCAAATTCTACTTATGTTTGTAAATATTTAGGATTGAATCCAAATGTAAGAAATTTTGAAATAAAAAATGCCTGCTATGCAGGAACGTGTGCTGTTCAGATGGCTATTAGCTGGATTAAGTCTGGAGTTGCGCCGGGTAAAAAAGCTCTTATTGTTTCGAGTGATATTAATTATGACCATGAAGGAAGAGTTGGCGAAGAAGTCCCTGCAATAGGAGCAGTTGCTATGTTAATAAGTGATAATCCTAAGGTTGTTGAGTATGAGCTTGGTAAAAATGGTATTTATACCTTTGAATGCACAGATTATGCAAGGCCAACATCTACCTGGGATATTATCAATGGTGAAGAGTCTCTTTATGCTTATCTTGAATGTGCAGATGGAGCATGGGAACATTATAAAAGAAGAGTTGGGGAGAATCTTGATTTTAATACATATTTTAAAAGAGTTGTGTATCATACCCCATTTGGTGGACTTGTAAAACTTGCTCATGGTAATATTCTTAAACAGAATTATCCCGGCATAAAAAGAAAAGAGATAGAGGCAAATTTTAAAGAGAAAGTAGAAAAATCATTTTATATACCTAAACTTGTTGGTAATACATATTCGAGTACAGTATATACTAGTCTTGTTAGTCTTATTATGGAAGACGATGATTTAAAGCCAGGGGATAGAATAGGTCTCTATTCTTATGGGTCTGGATCTTGTGCGGAGTTTTATAGTTGTATTTTATTGCCAGAAGCTAAAAAGACAGTTGAAGCAATGAAAATAAGAGAACATCTTAAAGCAAGAAGAGAAATTTCTGTTGAGGAGTTTGATCATCTTTCAAGATTAAGATCAAGTCATGCTGATAAGCCAACCTTTGAAACAGAGATGAACTATCCAAAAGGGTGGTATGATCAATACTATAAAGGTAAAGGGCTTTTGATTTTTAAAGGGATAAAAGACTGGATAAGAAAATATGAATGGAGTTAATAAAAAAGGCTGCTTGATAGCAGCCTTTTTTATTTAATATTTATAATATTTAATTGATATCTTTTGTTAGAAAGAAATAGTGCGACAATTGTCGTATTAGAAGAATTTAAATCTAACCTTATTTTTATTTATATCTGTTATACTATAACAACCAGTAAGTAACATTATTTTTTTAAATTCCTTTTTTATTTTATTAAGATATACTTTGATTCCTTCTTTACCTGCGCCCATTACTCCAACAGCAAAAGGCCTTCCTATCATAACAAAGTCTGCGCCAATTGCTAAAGCCTTAAAAACATCTTCTCCTGTTCTTATCCCACCATCAAATATAATTTTAATTTTACCTTTTACTGCTTCAACTATTTCTGGTAAAACAGAAATGCTCGAAGGATGACTCTCTGTGATTCTTCCTCCATGATTACTTACGACAATTGCTGATGCTCCTGTTTCAGTCGCTTTTTTTGCATCTGACACGCTCATTATTCCTTTTAAAATAAAAGGAACATTTGATTTTTCAATTATTTTTCTTAATTTTTCAATAGACTTTGGCTCAACCTGCTGATTTGAAATTTCCATTGTTAAAAAAGCAGCCCCATCAATATCCATTCCTAAAAATTTTATCCCTTTTTCTGTTGCGAGCTCTATCCTTTTAAAAATCTCTTTTTCATCTGATCTTGGTTTCATTATTAAACCACCAAATCCATTACATTTCTCTATTGCCTGAATACCAGTTTTATATAATTCTTGTGGGGCTCCATCACCAACAAATCCAATAGTTCCTCCTTCAAGGCATCCTTTTAATAATTCTATATCATATTCAAGTTCAGAAATTTTTCCGCCCATATTTATATCACAGCCAGCCACAGGTGCTGCTAATACTGGTAATTCCAATTTATATCCAAAAAAATCAACAGTTGTATCTATCTCTTTTACTTCTGTTATTGTCTCTGTTATAATAAATACCTTCTGTAAATCCTCATAGTTTCTAACAAAAGCCATGCCATTACCTATGCCACCAACACCAGGAATTTTACCTTTACATTCTACTCCATTACATATAGCACAGGCATAACATGTCCTATTAAATTTCTCTCTTGCTCTATGTCTTATCTCATCCCAGCTTAATTTATCCTCTTTTTTCGTTGTTTTTATTTTTAAAACCTGCTCAACTTTTTTTACTGTTTCCCATGCTTCTTCTCTTGTATCTCTTACAACAATAAAATTTCCCGCCTTTTCAACATTACTTTTTGGCTCATTAACTTCATCCCCTATTTTTACATGTAAGAATAGTTCTTTAAAGCCATTTATAGCATAAGCCTCTTCTATTCCTACTATATCTTCAACAATACCTGGTTCTGGTATTAATGCCTTCTCTATAGCAACTGCATTTCTTGTCGGAACAAGATTATGAGGTGGATATCCGAGTGCAATATCTATTGCATTATGCATAAGATTAATACCCGTAGCATAAGGGAAAGTATATGCAGACATAAAACCACCAGAAAGCCGGGCTGCTATTTCTCCTACTTTTGCCCCTTCTTTTGTGATTTTTATGTCTCCTTTTGCTGCTCCGATATTTATACCAAGGGCTCTTATCCCCTGTTTAAATACTTCTATACCTTGATTCAGAATATCTTCAGGAAGAGCTGAAGGTAAAACGTGCCCCACTTCAATAAAATATGGTTCTCTTTCAATTAATCTATCAGCAACACCTGTAATATAAATTTGGTCATTATAAATTAAGGCATCAATGGATAATTCTGGGCCATCCATATATTGTTCTGCGATTAATTCACCAGAAGGACTCCCTCTCTTTGCATTTAGAAATCCAGCCTCAAGCATTACCTCGTTTTCGATCTTCATTACACCTCTTGCCCCCATATTGTCTGCTGGTTTTATTACAAAAGGATAACCTAATTTCTTGGCTGCATTTGTTAAATCCTGAAATGACCATACCTTATAAAAATCTGGTATTGGGACATTATGTACCCTTAATCTTTCTCGCATTTTTATTTTATTACTGGCAGCCTCTGCATTTTCAAATTTTATACCCGGTAAGCCAAGGGCATTTGCTACTGCTGCAACTGTCATAGACGCATCTGTTCCAACTGTGATAACCCCATCTATTTTTATTTTCTGACTCATTTCTTTCATTATTCTTACAGTGCCATCAACATCTCGAGTAGATATTACAACAGGATAATCTGCTATTTTCATTCCAGGGGCATTTTCGTTATAGTCTGTAACTATTGTTTTTATACCTAAAGTATTGGCAACTTTTATTACTGGTACCTGTAAAAGCCCAGCCCCTATTATGATAAGATGTTTGCCTTTATATTCATACATATAGTAACCTCTAAAAGTTATTTTTTTTGTGATAAGTTTTTAATATATATTAAATTAAATTTATTTGCAAATCTTTTTTAGTTTTTCGACTAATTAAATAATAATTTTAGTCTTATTGAGATTTTTTAATGATTATAATAAATCTATATTTTTTTGTAAATTTTAACTTTTTATGTAAAGGATTTTCTCATAAATTTTGTGATTAATATTTATAGAAAATAATTTTTATATGGGAGTTTAATATGAAAAAATTTGAATTTGTTATTGGAGAAGATTTATATCAAAAAATAAAAAATTTAGATCAGAATAAAAATATCTCAAAAATAATAAGAGAACTTCTTATAAAAATGATTCCTTTTATAACAAAAAAACATTTAACAGAACCAAGAAGAAAAAAAGACTATCCTGTGGTAAATGCTACTCGAAGAGTAAGAGTGTTTTTAAAAGATAATCTTTATAACCATCTGAAAGTAATTCATGATAATCTTAATACTTTCAGTATGGCAACTATTGTTCGGGAGATATTAGAAGAATATTTTGTAAGGCTTTTAACATATGGGGAAGAAGGATTTGAGAAGATAATAAAAGAGAATGAGAAGGAAATAGAAGAGATGAGAAAAAATAAAGCAAAAGTAAGTAAAATGGGGAATGATATCCCCCGCAATTTCATCAAACAATCTGTATATTTACTATATCTTGATGATTATTTCTGTCTCACAGAGTTTCATTTTTTATAAATTTTACTAATTTTTATTTATTATAATTTTCAATACTCTTTAAAATAAAAATTACTTCAGGATAAGTCTACCTGTTTGACAACTAAATTACTTAAAATTTTTAATAAAACTCTTTACAACATTAAAGAAAAAGTTTAAATTATAAACATAAGGAAGTAATATGGGAGTAGATGTATATTTCAGTTCTCTTGAAAATAAAAAATTTAAAACGCCTCTTGATAAAATAAAAAGATTACTGGAAAAATGCAAAATTAAAGAGGTATTCAAAAAGGATGAAATAATAGCAATAAAATTACACTTTGGAGAATTAGGAAATACAGCTTTTATAAGACCTATTTATTTAAGACCAATCATAGAAATTTTAAAAAACATAGGAGCAAAACCTTTTCTCACTGACACAAATACTCTTTATGTTGGAATGAGAACTAATAGTGTTGATCATTTACACAATGCTTATTTAAATGGCTTTAATTATTCTACATTGCAGACACCAGTAATTATAGCAGATGGATTAAGAGGAGAAAACACAATTGATTATGAAGTAAATCTTGAACTTTGTAAAAAAGTAAAACTTGCATCGGATATTGTCCATTCAGACGGGATGATCTGTGTCTCTCATTTTAAGGCTCATGAATTATCTGGTTTTGGAGGGGCAATTAAAAACCTCTCAATGGGATGCGCAAGTAGAGGGGGAAAGCTTGATATGCATTCAAATGCAAGGCCATTTGTAAAAGAAAAAAATTGTACTTCCTGTAAAAGATGTCTTACTGCATGTCAAGTATTAGCCATAGAAATGAGAGAAAAGGCTTTTATTAGACAGGATATATGTGTTGGTTGTTCAAGATGTGTGGCAGTCTGTCCTGTTCAGGCAATTAGCATTAATTGGGATGCATCGAGCGATTCTGTTCAGAAAAAGATGGCAGAATATGCCTTTGGAACAGTAAATGCTCTCAAAAAGAGAATACTTTATATAAATATATTAACTTCAATAGTTGATGCTTGTGATTGCTATCCTGGAAATAGTGCCCCAATTGTTTCTGATATTGGATTTTTAGCATCAACAGATCCTGTTGCAATTGATAAAGCATCTTATGATCTTGTTATTAAAACAAATAATATGGAAGATCCCTTTAAAAAAGTATATCCTCATATTGATTCTCTGATAAGTTTAACTCACGCCGCTAAAATTGGAGCAGGCACCCTTGACTATAACTTAATTAAAATAGATTAGGCTATCTCTATCTTTTTTTCTATTTCTATTATACCATAATTGATTATTACCTCTTTTATCCAGTTATACATAAGTTTAGATATATCTCTTGCAAAATCTTGATTTATCATATTCTTATCGTTTATATTGTAATTTATTCCTATAATATTATTATCATCTATTCTTGTTGTTAATGCTAAATTGATTTCATTATTATTAAAACAATCTATAAATTTTACTGTTACGATATCCCTTAATTTAAAATAATTTAAATCTTTTTTATCTTTTAACTGAAATGCCATTCCATTTAAACTCATATCTTTTAAATAAGCTTTAATCTCTGGCGACACTCTTGTTTGATTTATCAATTCTACTTGATATAATTGAAATGGATAAAAATTCAGTCTTAAAAAGGCTCTTGGAGTTCTACTATTTTCAAAAAACATTGATGACTTTAAAGATAGAATATTAGATAAATTTATACCCCCCAATACAGGAATACTTTTATTGTTAAAGAAATTTTTAATAAAATTATTACTACTTTTTGTATATATAAATGTCTTAAATGGTAAAGAATTTTTAATTAAAGAATAGACACTATTTAGTACCGAGAGAATATCATAATTTGCTGGGTAAGTTTCTATTATATCCTCAATATTATAGAGAAATCCAATATATCTACTTTTTAATTCTATAAGTTTACTGATATATTCTGGCTCAAATTCTGTATTAAGAATAAGAAGGTCTCTTTTAAATAATTCTATAATTTCTGTTTCTGAAATTATAGAAGGCATTTTAATCCAGTTTAAGATGAGAGGTGAAGCAATTAATTCTCCATTCTTATATATCAAAATAAGAACCCCCTTTTTTTTAGAATAGCTACTTCTTTAATGGAGAATAATTACTTTAACTTATATTAATAATATAAATTTATTTTTGAAAAAAGTCAAGAAAAAATTTAAAAAATATATTTTTTATAAAATAATTAATAATTTTAAAAAATATCTTACTTTTTATATTTAAGAAAATACTAAAATATTAATGACATAAAAATGCTTTATCACATTTTTAAATTAACTATTTAGCAGCCTTGTTTTTTTAATTAATTGTAAAAGAGTTTTCATTAAAAAATTTATATACTAAAATCGCCATACTTTGTCAAAAATATTCTGGTATAAAACCTTTTTTTAAAATTTATATAAAATTATTCACATAATAAAATTTTTGTTTTTCTTAATAGAGAGAATACCAATTCCAAAAGAGGCAGAAATAGCAAGTTTTCCCATATATAAGAAATTATTTCTTATAATTGAAAAACCAAAATCAGCTTCATAGCCTATCATAAAACTAGAGACAAAAATAAAACCACGTTGAGTCATAATTTTGGATGTTACTTCGAAGCCTGGCTCAAAGCTAAGTAAAGGAGAGCCAGAAAAATTAAAATATGGGGTAGGTAGAAAACAAACTCTTAGTGCCAGATTTACAAAAGGATTTAAGGATAAAAAAGAAGATTTTCTTTTAACTCCAATTAATATAGAATTTTTAAATGATATACCAGCAGATAAACCATTTAACATAATACCAATATGAAATTTATATGAGAGAGGTGATGTTTCTTTATTATTTATTTTTCTTTTAACTCCTATACCACCATAAATGCCACCAAAATCTCCCCCAACTGTTAACATTTCAAGGTTGTTAAGCAGGTAATATAACATTAGATCGGATATATCATCTGATTCAATTTCGGTTAATATTAATGAATAAACTCCAGGACTTCCAAAAGAGTAAAAAATATCAAAATTTATTTCAGATTTATTATTAATTGGCCATTTTCCTATATAACCAAGAGATACTAATGGTAAAAAGAGAAAAGGACTGCCATATAATATAAACCTATATCCGCTCTTAAAGCTAAATCTTCCATAATAAAATGGTATAACCAGCGTATGTAAGCTTAGATTATTTAAGATATCACTATTATAAATGCTATAATTAGCATGGGTATGAAATAACAAAAGGCCATCCAAACCAGCAAAGAATAGATGTTGAGAGGTATCTTTATTAAGTATAAAAGCATCATCTAATTGACCCTGAATCACAAGTGAATTAATATTAAAAGTGGTAATCATCATAAAAAAAATTATTTTTTTCATAACATAATTCTCATTTTGATTATTTTTTTAAAAATATACTACTTAAATACAGAAAACTCAATTAATCTTTGGATTAATTAGATTAATCTTTGGTTGTGTTTTAAAAAATATACTAACAAAATTTTAATTTGTAAGTTATCCCACATATATATGAAAATTAGTTTTAAATCATGATAAGTATAGGTCTGTCCCTATGAAATATTCCATTTAATTTAAAAATATTACTATTTGTTAAATATGTTATTAAATATAA
>DAONLM010000023.1:0-22352 GCA_035406685.1 Spirochaetota bacterium | reverse complement strand
TCTCATTCCGCATAAAATTGGTAAAATTTCAAATTCCATGACAAACTTGGGTTAAATCAGCATGCATCTTCTTTAGGAACCGATAATCCTCCTTTGAAATATAAAAATGAATAGAGGCATCAGCATCTATTCTTTCATAAATATTGCCATCCTCATTACCAAAGCAATATCTTTGCTTCACCCTATCAGCAAATTTCATAAGCACATAGGCAATTAATGCAGACAAAGAAAGATTTAAACTTTTAGCAATATTTTTTAATTTGTTTTTCATCTCTGAAGTAGTTACAAAATGTAACTCCTGGTCTTTTTTGTAATTTAGTTTTGTATTCATACTAATCCTCCATAAAAAATAGTTTTTATTAATTAATCACAAATTTTTTGAGAAAATCCTTTACAATCTTTTAGAAAAAAAATAAAAATTTTTATCTTAAAATTTAGTGTGAAATGGAGTAAATTATTGATTAACATTATTTAATTTGTTATAATAATCAAAGAAGGATATTGATCTTTCATCGTTATTTTAAAAAATGGAGGATTTTTAATAAATGGCTAAAATATTGCCAGTAGCATCAGGGAAGGGTGGGGTAGGTAAGACATTTTTTGTTACTAATTTGAGTATTATGCTTGCAGAGAGATGCTCAAAGGTAGTGGCAATTGATCTTGATCTTGGTGGAAGTAATCTTCATACAATGCTTGGAATAAAAAATGATTTACCAGGACTTGGCCATTTCATTAATAATAGAATAACGAATTTTTCTGAACTTATTCATAAGACAGAATACACTAATTTATATTTTGTACCAGGAGATGCCCTTTTTGTGGGGACAGCAAATATCTCTTTTTCTAAAAAGAAAAAAATTTTATCAGAAATATCAAAAATAGATGCTGATTGGGTTATTCTTGATCTTGCCTCTGGAAGTTCTAATAATATTGTAGATTTTTTTCTTATTTCAAATTGTGGAATATTGATAACAACACCAGAGCTTACATCTGTGTTAAATTTATACTCTTTTTTGAAAAATGCTTTTTATAGATATATTTTACAGGGATTCAGTAAGAAAGAGAGTGTTAAACAAAAGATTATAGAGGCGGCCTCTCTTAGGCTTGAAAAAGATGATTTAAGATTTAAAGATTATATTGAAATTTTAAAGAAAGATTTTTCAGAATATAAAGAAAGAATTGAGAATCTTGTGAATAATTTTTTCCCAAAATTAGTATTGAATATGGGCAATAATGAGAGAGATATATCTTTTGGAGAAAATTTAAGAAACATTATATCAAAAAATCTTGGACTTGACATCGAATATTTAGGTTTACTCCCAGAAGAAAGTGCGGCAAGAAATTTTGTAATCGCAAGAAAACCTCTTTGTAAATCTGGAATATCATCAAAATGGGTTGAAAACTGTGCTAAAATAGTTCAAAGGTTGTTAGAATTTCATAATTATCCAGTCACTATTTTTAGTGAAGATATTGATTCCTTAGATGTTATTTATGAAGATATGGAAAATATTTTAAAATAAATAATTTTATCGAAAAATTTTATATTTGTTTTATTTTTTTGATTTAATCTTGACTTATTTTAAATAATTAATTAAAATAAATAATGTAAATTTTATAATTAGGAGAATTAAAATGAAAAGATTTTATATTTTGAGTTTTATTATTATTTTTTTGTTTTTATCATGCCTTACAGTTAACAAAAAAGTAAAGTATCTTAAACCAGCAGACATTAATGTTTCTGCTGATATTAAGACAATTGCTGTTCTTGCATCTGGCAGTAAGTATAAAGAAGAGATGTATGGACTTCTTTTGAATGTTTTTGGAAGAGAAGAGGTAAAAGAGAGATATGAACTCATCGATAGAGAAAATCTTGATCTTATTTTAAAAGAACAGAATCTTTACAATAGGGATGAATTTGACGATAGTACTGCTGTTAAACTTGGTAAACTTGCTGGTGCTCAGGCTATAGTTATTGGTTCTTATAAGTCTGTAATAGAAAAGAAAGAGAGTGGAGTAATGGTTGTAAAGAGAAAATATCTGGAAGGATATGAATATATAAATAATGTAAAGATTCCAAAGTATAGATATGTTGATGAAAATGTTAGTTCAACAATATATTCTGTATTTTTTACAATTGATATAAGGATGCTTGATATTAAAAATGGCACACTTATTCATAATGAATCAGAATCATATAAAGGTATTTACGAGACATGGATTGATGATAAACCAGAAAATACATTAAGTGTAGTAAAGAATAATGGTAAGATAGTTTCTACTTTTCCTACTATTAATGAAATATTAATTGCAACAGGTAAAGAATTTGCAGATAATTTTGCCAAGAAGGTTGCTCCATATTATGTTCAGGAGAAAATGTCTTTTGAAGTAATAAGTGGGGATTCTATAAATGCTAAATTTATTCAATTTATTAAGGCAGAACTTTATGATGAGGCAATGGGTATAATGATTGATAGTATGCCAGCAATAGAATCCATAACAAAGCTTGAAGTTAAGTCAAAGCACTATTATAATCTGGGCTGTGTTTATGAGATTAAGGGTGATTTAGAGACTGCTAAAACATATTATGAGAAGGCAGTTAAGTATGATCCTACTAAACTACATCTTGCTGCATTAAAGTCTATAAAAGATAGAATTGTATCACAAGAGAAATTAAAAAAACAGATAGAGAAGAAAGATAGCAATTCTTCATCTTCAAATAACGATTGGTAGAATTTTAATTGGTTTAAAAGCAATGAAAAAAAGTTTGATCTTTTGTATTTTAATATTTTTATCTTTTTCCTGTTTATCTTTAAAATTCAAATATATAATGGAAAAATTTATAGAATTTGAAGATATAGATTTTAACAGAGTAAAAAAGATAAATATAATTTGTAAGGATAAACTTTTTTCAAAGGCTTTAGAAGAATACATTTTAAAATTTTATAGAAATAGGGGCTTGCAAAAGCCCCAGATTTCTATACTGGAACATAAAAGAGATGGCTTAAGCCATGAATTAAATATAGAATTTACAGATTTAAATTATGAAATAATAGATAGTTGGAAATCTAATTATAAAGAACCATTTAAAAAACCAGATGGGAAATATATTTTTTATCATAATAGTATCTCTTATGAAAAGAGAATTAGGGTTAATGTTAAGATTGTTATCTCAAGGCAATCAGAATATTATAAAGAAGTGACTCTTGAAAATAATGATCTCGAATTTGCGATAACAGATGAAGCATATATTTCAAAAGAGTATTCTGATATAAAAAAGGCAATAGAGATGGAAAAGATTTTACCGCCAATTGAAGACTTTGCTCAAAAGAATTTAAAGAATATAGATAATTATGATCTTATATATGGGACAATGGATCCTATTTTTAAGGATTTTTTTTCTAAAAGATTGATACCTATTAGTAAAGAATACATTGAGTTTAAAATGGGATTTAATGAGGATTTTTATAAGGCACAGGAATATGTTAAACAGGCAAGGCTCGAAGAGGCTCTTTTGATATGGGAGCAAATTTTTTCAGATGAGACAAATCCGAGTTATGCAAGAGGTGTTGCTGCATATAATATTGCTGTTTATAAGACAATTGTAAGAGATTATGATTCTGCTAGCCTTTATTTTAATTGGGCTGAAGAACTTGAGGCTATAGGATTACAGGAGTTTGAGAAATTTTAGTATAGCACCTATATTTGTGGTTTTTATTCTAATTTTATCTTTATCAAGAAATATTTTATAAAAAATATCAGTTTTATAACATTGATGTGACAATTGTCGTAATAAAATATAGAGATCTAATTTATACTTATCATGTAGTGTATTTTTATTAGTAGATATTTCAGAATGGGGATATCTCTATTTATTGCAGGGGATATGTTTAGAGAATAACGATTATTTTTTAATATAATTAAAATATATTTATGATCAAGTATGACAATTATTATGTAAATTTTTAGTGATAATGTAAATTGCTGGATTATCTCTTACTAACAAGTAAACCAATATTTATCTTTTTATCAAAAAAAATTATTTTTTATACAAAATTTCTTTTAGATATCTTGCCATATGAGACTTTTCAATTTTACATATCTCTTCAGGTGTGCCCTGTGCTACTATTTCACCGCCTTTCTCACCACCTTCTGGACCAAGATCAATTATATGATCAGCAATTTTTATAACATCAAGATTATGTTCTATAATTATCATTGTATTACCATTATCAACCAATCTATTTAAAACAGTTATAAGTTGCTTAACATCAGCAAAATGAAGTCCAGTAGTTGGTTCATCAAGTATATAAAGAGTTTTTCCAGTGCTCTTTTTTGATAATTCAAGAGCAAGTTTTACCCTCTGGGCTTCACCGCCAGAAAGAGTAACGCTTGACTGCCCTAATTTTATATAGCCAAGGCCAACATCTTTTAATGTTGTGAGTTTTTTAAAAATAGCTGGGTGTTTTTCAAAGACCTCGCATGCCTTATCAACAGTCATATCAAGTACATCTGCAATAGAATATCCCTTATATTTAACTTCAAGAGTCTCTTTATTAAATCTTTTCCCTTTACAAACATCACATTTTATATAGACATCCGGTAAAAAATGCATCTCAATTTTAATTTCTCCATCACCGTGACAATGTTCACATCTTCCACCTTTTACATTAAAAGAAAATCTACCACTTTTATAGCCTCTTATTTTTGACTCTTCCAGTGAGGCAAAAAGATCTCTTATATATGAGAATACTCCAACATAGGTTGCTGGATTTGATCTTGGTGTTCGTCCTATGGGGCTCTGATCAATGTTTATTACTTTATCCAGATATTCAAGTCCCTCTATTTTATCGTATCCTTTTTCTTCGAGTGCACCTCTATTTAATTTATTATAAAGAATAGGAAACAAAACGTCATTTACAAGAGTAGATTTACCAGAACCACTAACACCAGTAATTAAAATCATTTTACCGAGAGGAAATTCAACATTGATATTTTTTAAATTGTGAAGTTTTGCACCATATAATCTCAAATAATATCCATTCCCATCTCTTCTTTTCTGTGGAATATCAATCTTATTTTTACCAGAAAGAAAATGTCCTGTAATGGAATCTGGATTTTTTTCTATCTCTTCTGGACTTCCCTTTGCTATCACATATCCCCCGTTCTCACCAGCACCAGGACCAAGTTCAACAATATAGTCAGCACTTCTTATTACCTGTTCATCGTGTTCTACCACTATTAAAGTATTGCCAATGTCTCTTAATTCAAAAAGAGTAGAAAGAAGTCTATCATTATCTCTCTGATGTAAGCCAATTGTTGGTTCATCCAGAATGTATAAAACCCCAACAAGCCTTGATCCTATCTGGGTAGCAAGCCTTATTCTTTGAGCCTCACCACCAGAAAGAGTCGAAGCCTTTCTATCAAGAGTTAAGTATTCGAGCCCAACATTCTTTAAGAAAGTAAGTCTATTCTTTAATTCTTTCAAAATTTGATATGCAATCTTTTTTTCTGTCTCATTCAAAGATAAATTTTCAAAAAAAGAAATAACCTCGTTTACGGATAAAGTTGTTATATCATAGATATTCTTATTTTCAATTTTTATAGAAAGTGGAATAGGGGAGAGTCTTTTACCATTACATACAGGGCAAGTTTGAGATGCCATAAATGTTTCAAGCCATTCTTTTATACCATCACTCGTTGATTCTCTATATCTTCTTTTTAGATCATTTAATATACCACTAAATCTTTTAGAATACTCCCATACCCCTTTTCTCTCTTTTGGAGTATATTTAAAGTCTATCTCTTCATTACTTCCATATATTATTATATTCTTAATATATTCTGGTAGATCTTTCCATTTTGTGTCAAGACTAAAATTATAATGATTTGAAAGTGAGATCAATTGCTGAAAAACAAAATTATATTTTGGGAGGTGTGTCAGTATTGCACCTTCATTAATAGATAATTCTTTATTTGGTATTATTTTATCAATACTGAATTCCATCATTTCCCCAAGGCCATGGCATTCTTTACAAGCGCCATGAGGACTATTAAAAGAAAAAATTCTTGGTTGAATTTCTGGATAACTTATGCCACATTTAAGGCATGCAAATTTTTCTGAATACAAAATAGTTTCTCCATCATAATCTACACCAACAAGGCCATCTGTAAGCCTCAAAGCAGTCTCCACAGAATCGGCAAGTCTTTTTTTTATGTTTTCTTTTAAAACTATTCTATCAACCACAATCTCAATGGTATGTTTAATATTTTTTTCTAAGGTAATATTTTCTTCAAGATCATAAATTTTACCATCAACTCTTACACGAACAAAGCCACTTTTTTTAGCATCTTCGAATAGTTTTTGAAATTCTCCCTTTCTATCTCTTGCTATTGGAGCAAGTATCATTATTTTTGTTCCATCTTTATGAGAAAGAATTAACTCTATTATCTGATCAATTGTCTGGCTTTCTATTTTATCACCACAATTGTAGCAATAAGGAGTACCTATTCGTGCAAAAAGAAGCCTTAAATAATCATAAATTTCTGTAACAGTTGCAACAGTTGATCTTGGATTTCTATGAGTTGTCTTTTGCTCAATTGAAATTGCTGGACTCAATCCATCAATATAATCCACATCAGGTTTCTCCATCTGTCCTAAAAACTGACGGGCATATGCTGAAAGGGATTCTACATATCTTCTCTGACCTTCTGCATAAACTGTATCAAACGCAAGAGATGATTTTCCAGAACCACTCACGCCAGAAATAACGATCATTTTATTTCTTGGTAACACAAGATTTATGTTTTTTAAGTTATGCTCTCTTGCACCTGTTATAATAATGTCATTTATATTATTCATGAGATTACCTGTAAAATTAGATAGCAAGTAAGTATCATAATTAAGACTAATTTGCAATAATAAATTAGGTAGATTTTACCAGATTTATTTTTGTTCTCCTATTTTCTTTATAGAAATTTTAATTTTTTTTCTAAAAGTTGTAAAGGATTTTCTAAGAAATTTTGTGATTAATATATAGAAAATAATTTTTATATTGAGGGAGGTTTTTTATGAATAAAACAATTTTAAATTGCAAAAATAATGATTGCCATGAATTACATTTTGTAGTGACTTCAGAAATGAAGGAAAAACTTTCAAAGATTGCTAGAAAAGAGAATCTTTCTTTATCGAAATTAATTTGTTACGTATTGCAAAAGTTCTCTGATAGGATCAAAAAAAGGTACTGTTTTGGACATGAGGATGAGAATGTCTATGAAAGAATAGACGCCGATGCCTCTATTCATTTTTATTTACCTAAGGAGGAGTATAGATTCTTGAAGAAGATCCATGCTGATCTAAATTTTTTCAGCATGGCAAAATTGTTAAGAAGCGTACTTGAAGTTTTCATTGAAGAGTATGATAAAATGGAGATGATTGGTTTTGAGAAGAAATGTAGTCTTGTGACATTGAGATTATGGCTGAAACTGACAAAAATAAAGAGGTGGTGGAAGAGTAGACAATTGTCCCACTTTAAAGGGAATTTCACTCCATTTTATAAAGCAATATACAATAATTGTTACCAGGTAATAGGCTTTGAGACCTATTATTGACTGAATTTATTTAAAATTTTACTCGAAAAATAAATAATACTATTACAATTTTTTCTCAAACAAAATTAACCTAAGGATAAATTTATCTTTTTATCTGCCTAAAAATAAAATCGCACCCAACAGGATTTATTTTTAGGGAAATTTTTGACAAAATCAAAAATTTTGATTATATATACTCTATTTTAATCCCAATTATTCAGGATATTTTATGGAATATTTGACAATAGCCTTGCCAAAAGGTAGACTAATTGAAAAAATAAGTGATTTTTTTTTAAAAAAAGGTATTATTAATTCTTCTATAAACGAAGATACCCGTCGATTAGATTTTATTGATGAAAAAAGCAAGATTAGATTCTTATTTGTAAAGAATAGTGATGTGCCGGTTTATGTTCATTATGGAGTTGCTCAATTAGGGGTATGTGGGAGTGACATTGTTTATGAGTCTGATTTTGAATTTTTAAATCTTACCACTTTCCCTTTTGGTAAAACAAGAATCTGTCTTGCAGGTTTTGAGAAAGATAAGAATTTATATTTTAATATTTTAAATTCAGAACATTTTATTCAAGAATTAAAAATAGCAACAAAATTTGTAAAATGGACAAAGAATTTTTTTATTAATAAAAATATTCCAGTAAATATCATAAAATTGTCTGGATCTATTGAACTTGCTCCTATTTTAGGTCTTTCTCATTTTATAGTGGATCTTGTTGAAACAGGCACAACATTAAAAGAGAATAATCTTTCCATTATTGAAGAGATAGGAGAAACTGAGGTTAAGCTAATAGCAAATCCATCTTTATATAAATTAAATTATAAAGAGATAGATACTATAGTTTCAATGTTAAATAAAGAGGTGATTTAATGAAATTTATTGAGGTAGTAAATAATAATTTAGAGAATGTTGAAAAAATTATTTTTTTAGAATACGACAATTCTACTACAGAAGATATAGAGAAAAAGGTTTTTGAAATAGGAATTAATATAAAAAAAGATGGGTTTAAAGCATTACAGGAATACACCTTGAAATTTGATAATTTTAATATAACAGAGCAAAATTTAAGAGTAAAAAGAGAAGAGATTGAGAAATTATCATCAAAAATAGATAATAATCTTGATAAAGCATTAAAAGTTGCCATTAAGAGGGTTTTTGATTTTCATAAAAGAGAAAAAGAGAAAGGTTTTGTATTCAAAGACAAAGAGGGCAATAAAATGGGGCAAAAAGTTGTCCCCTTAGAATCTGTTGGGGTATATATTCCTGGTGGGAGAGCTTTGTATCCATCTACTATTTATATGACAATAATACCGGCTATAATCGCAGGAGTTAAGAGAATTGTCGTAGTATCTCCTCCAAGAACATTTGTTGAATCTGTTGAGGTCGCAAGAGTCCTTGAGATTTTGAATATTGATGAAATTTATAGAATAGGTGGAGCTCAGTCTATATTTTCACTTGCTTATGGAGTTCAAGGGATTAAACCAGTTGATAAGATAGTTGGACCTGGCAATATATATGTCACAAAGGCAAAACAGATTGTTTATGGTAAGGTTGATATTGATATGATAGCAGGGCCATCTGAGATTATGATAATTGTTGATAGTGATAAAGAGAGTGATATTGAGATAGTAGCAATGGATATGTTGAGTCAGGCTGAACATGATCCAATGGCAAGAGCAATTATTATTGGAAAAGATAAAGAGTATCTTAATAAAATAGTAGAAAAGGCATATTCTATTTTAGAAAGTCTGCCAGAAAATTTAAAAGAGAATGCAAAATCTTCTCTTGACAAAAATGGACTTGCCATAGTTTGTAACAGTGATACGACAATTGTCGATGTGGTAAACATTGTGGCACCAGAGCATCTTGAGATATTTTCTAAAAAGCCCGATAGATTTTTAAAAGGAATAAGAAATTGTGGTTCTGTTTTCTTAGGTAGATGGACACCTGAGTCTGTGGGTGATTATTTAGGTGGGCCGAATCATGTTTTACCAACATTAAGAACAGCAAGATTTTACTCACCTTTAGGAGTTTATGATTTTCAGAAGAGATTTAGTTTTATTGAATTTAATAAGAATTCTTTACGAAAATACTATAAAGATATATCTATACTTGCAAGAAAAGAGAATTTAGAGGCACATGCAAGAAGTACAGAAATAAGATTTAAGGAGTAATGATTTTATAATTTATATCAGATAGAAGTGAATACCGGAGTAGAGAGTGAGATATAAATTAGGTTAAAATTAAATTAGGTTAAAATAATGATTGTTTTTTTTAATTAAAAGGAAAATTTTAATAAAAAATTATTTTTAGATTGGCAATTTTTTATTTTTTGTTTTATAATATATATAGATTTTAAATTAATTTTTATAATTTTTTAAAAGGAGAGATTATGATTAAAAAAATTTTTCTGTTATTAATTTTTATTATGTCACCTATGATTTTTTATTCAGCAGATACAACGGCTGATAGGATAAAAAAAGAAGAGATGCTTGAGGAGAAAAAGAGACAACAGAGGGAGAAGGAACAACGGGAAAAGATAGCAAGAGAGGAGAGAGCCAAAAAAAGAGAAGAATTAAACAAAGTAAGAAAAATTGAAATTGAGATAAAAAAGTCCAAGCAGATAATTTATAATTATAAGAAAGAGATAAATAATATTACAAAGCAGATAAATATTCTCAATAATAATTTGATTTCTACTTATGATCAGGCAAAAATTGATGAAATAATAGCAAAAAGAGATGCTCTTATTATGAAAAGATATGAGTTAAAGGATAAGATTGTTGAAGAAGAGATTAAAATAAGAAAATTATCTATTGATGTTGTGAATGCAAAAGATAAATTTGTTGTTGCTGATGGAACTCTAAACTGGAAAAAGGAGTATATAATTGCCGATAGGAAAAAATTTTCTCCTGGGACATGGAGTGTTACTGTTAAAGCAAAAGATAATAATGAAAACTGGAGTAGGGAAGAGGCTATAAATATCTCTATTGATCCAAAGTCAGATATCCCATCTTTATATATTATAAATCCAACTCTTAATGCAAGGGTTACTGGTAATTTGAAGATAGTAGGGACAGCAAGAGATGATGATGCCATTGATAGAGTCGAACTCTTAATCGATCAGGAGAATACAAAGAGGGTAGCAGAGGGAAAAGAGTTTTGGTATTATGATCTTGATACTTCTGGGATGAAAGATGGCGTTCATAGAATAAGGGTAAAATGTTATGATATAAATGGGGTACCAAGTAAAGACTATGAGACATATTTTCAACTTGATAGAAGAACTCCTTTTGTTGATATTACTACAATGAAGGCTGGACAGGTTGTCTCTGGTAAAATGAATATTGGCGGAACAATAGCAGATGATAATGGAATTGTTCTTTTAGAATATTCAATAGATGAAAGAGAGAGCTGGTCAAGAGTTGTTAATGTAAGAAGTCTTGCCAAAGGAAATGTAAAGGTTGGATGGCAGTTTGAACTTGATTCAAAACTTCTTGTAGATGGAATATCCACTGTCTGGGTTAGAGGAATGGATAAAACCGGATCTTATGGTTATGCACCATTAACAGTAACAGTTGATCACAAGAAACCAGAGATATTCTTTCAGTATCCGACTGATAAGTCAACTGTTGATGGTAGATTCACTGCTTTTGGTTTTGCATCTGATAATGTTGATATAAAAGAAGTCACTTTTATGATTGCAGGTCCTGGTGTTGATTCAAAAGCAAAACCCCAAAAAGTAGAAATTTTACCTGGTAATCCTTTTTGGAGTCATCCAGTTGATATGTCTAAATTAAAATCTGGTAATTATAAGTTAACAGTAACTGTTGTTGATATCGCAAACAATGTTTCTACTGTCTCTATAAATGTGACTCTTGATGATAAACTCGATAAACCACAGATTATATTAAGTAAAGAAGGAGATACAAAAGATAAAAAAGATAAGAGTGAGAAGACAGAAAAGGAATTAAGAGTGTGTAATTCTATTCTTCTTAATGCAGATGTTTATGATGATGATGGTATGAAAGAGGTCATTGTTGAAATAAAAAAAGATGGCAATAAAGAGTCTATTTTAAAAGAATCAGTTCCATCAGTTTATAGTTTTTCAAAAGATATTTATCTTGATAAAGAGACATTTAAAGATGGTAAGTATGTTGCAGAGTTAACACCTGTTGATATAAATAATACAAAAGGGGATACTGTTTTAGTTCCTTTTATTATTGATAGAAATTATCCTAAATTTGATATACCAGACATTAACAAAAAAGTAGCAGGACAATTTTTAAAGAGTATATTTGAGTTAAAAGATATAAAGGTGATTAAAAATGGGGATCTTGAGAGTGTAAAGTATTCTTTGATTGATCCAGATACAAATAAAGTTATAATAAAAGAGAGAGATTTAAAATTTAGTGAGTCAAAGAAAAAGGGAGAATATGATGTAGAAGCTATAAAAGAGGATCTTTCCAAAGAGAAGTTTAATGATAAAATATTTATTGCACAGATTAAGGCAATAGATAAGAATAGTAGAGTTGCTACTCTTTCTGTTCCAATTATAGTAGATTTTAAATCACCAGAGATAATTGAACCAAAGATTGATAGTAAGATTGGAATGATTAAAGATGATATATGCACAATAAAAGACAATCTTGTATTTGAATCAGTTAAGGTGGATATTATATCTTCTGATAAGAATGAGAGAGAGATAAAGAATAGAACATTGAAGTTAGAGGAAGATAATGAGTTTGATTTAAAGGTTAAGACATCGGATGGTAAATTTAATGAATATAATATTACAATAACAGCAGTTGATATTGCGAAGAATGAGACAAAGAAGCAGTTTAAGATTAACTTTAAAGATACAAAGCAGACAAAACATAAGTTAACATTCAAAGTTCAGCAGGGTAGTCTAATAAAATATACAGAGCCTAAACTATTTGGTGCAAAAGATATAATGGGAATTGATGAGATATCAAATGTTCTTTATCTTGCCTTACCAGAGGGAGTTACTGATCCAAAATTGGTAAATGGCAATATAATTATTGATGGAATACCTATTAATAATCAAAAGGCAAATATATACTCTTTATATCTATCAGAAAATGATATCAGAGATTATAAAATCGGTAAAAATAGTGTTAAAATTACCTCTTCTAATGGGGAAGCTTTTTCTTTTGATTTAGTATATGATAAAGAGGATCCGGCTAATACAATATTATGGCCGCCATCAAATTATTCTTTTAATAATGACATATTCATTTATGCTATTGGTTCTGATGATTCTAATGAGATTGTTGCATCTTATAGTATAAATTCAGATAAGAATTTCGTAGATGTAGAAGTTGAGCCTATTGCTAATATAAAAAAATATAATGTTCCAATGCTTGAGCCATTGAAAAGAGATAAGAGTGAAAATCTTGAAGCATATTTAAAGAATAATAATATAGCAACAACTCAAAAGGATAAACTGTTTAAAATAGAAATTCCACTTACAAAAATGAAAGAGGGTAATAACACTATTTTTGTAAAGGTAAAGGATTTTTCCGGAAAGGAGAATGTTAAAAAGATAGTCGTAAATTATGACAAAAAGTCACCAGAGGTAAAGGTATGGACACCAAAGGATAAGGAGAGTGTTAATGGGCTTATTACGATAAGAGGTGAAGCAAAAGATAATAATTTTCTGACAAATGTAGTAGTTATGTTTAATGGTGAAGAGAGGATAGCAAATGGTAGAGATCTGTGGGAGGCTTTATATAATTTTAATGAGGTGAAAGGTTTAAATCTAAAAATAGGGGATAAAAAAGATTTTACAATTGAACTATTTGCTATTGATGCTGCTGGTAATAAAACAAATATAAATAAAGAAGTAGTAATTGACACAGAAACGGATGCCCCAGTTGTATTTATAAATAATCCATCTGTTAATGGCCAGAGATATACTGATTTTGTTGAAATTGCAGGGCTTGCCCTTGATGATGATGGGATAGCCTATGTTCAGTATAGAATCCATCAGCCACAGAGCATTCTTGATAAAGATGTAGGGAAGGAGCCAGAATGGGAGAGAGTTGAGATTGTTAAAGGGACAGCAAACTGGTATAAAAAGATACCTAAAGATGCCCTAAAGCCAGGTAAACATACTTTAGAAGTAATGGCAGTTGATATTTATGGGGCAAAGAGTGAATCTAAAAAGATAGATTTTCATATTGATAATGAGAGTCCTGTAATAACTATTCAGATACCTAAGAATGGTGAGTATTTAAGAGGTGAGGTAAGTATTACTGGTAGAGCAAGTGATCCAAACGGAATAGAAAAAGTAGAAATAAGTACCAATTATGGTTGGACATTCTCAACAGCTGAAGGTAAAGAGAGCTGGAAATACTATTTTGATTCTAATTCTGTTCCGGATGGACAGTTGAGAGTATTAATTAGGGCAAGAGATCTTGCTGGTTCAGAATCTTTCTCATTCATACTTTATAATATTGACAATACAAAGCCAGAGATAGATATTTTACTTCCAAAGGATGGTATGGTTTTAAACAATACTTATAGAATTGTGGGTAGAGCAAAGGATAATGTTGGAATAGACACAGTTAAGTTATATGTTGATGGTAATCTTGAGAGTAAGAATAGGATATATGGTACAGAAGAAGAAGGGGATGATAAAGGCTTTTTTGAAGTAGAAGGGGATAAAGAGGCATGGTATTTTGATATTGATACAAATAATCTTGTTGAAAAGGATAAGTATCAATTAATAGCAAAGGTAAGAGATTTTGCCGGAAATGAGAGTGAGAGATCTCTTAATTTTAAGGTGGCACCTGCTTCTGATTTGCCATCTATAATAATAGATCAACCACAGCCTGGTCAGCATCTTGTTGGTGAGATTCTTGAGATATTTGGAACTGCTTATGATGATGATGGAATTGAAAGTGTCCATGTAAAAATAGACGATGGGCCAGAGATGTTAGCAAAAGGTCAAGAGTTATGGAGTTTTTATCTTTCTACTGTTGGGCTTACTCCTGGTGAACATAAACTTGTTGTTGTTGCAAAAGAAAAACAACAGGAAGGAAAGCCTCAGAGAGTAATTACTCAATCAAGGATATTCTATTATGATGAAGGTGGACCTGTTGTAGAGGTAACATCTCATAGAAATGGTGCACCAATGGAGCATAGGCCATGGTTAAAGGGTAAGTCTTACTATTATGAGAGAGATCTTGATCTTAAGTTAAAAAAAGAAATTCAGCAGAAGAAATACAATGCTTTAAAGAGAAAATATAGAAGAGAGCCAGAAAAATTAGCAAAGATAGAGATCGATAAAATACCTGTTAAAAAGTATGAGGTTGATTCTTTAAAGAGTAACTACTTAAAGAAGAATAGAGTTAAGGCAATATATTTGAGCCTTGATAATGGAAAGACTTATGAAAAACATTTGGGACCAGCTGAAAACTGGATAACAAGAGTTCAGACACAATATCTTATTGATGGGACACATGTATTGCAGATAAAGGCTGTGACAGAGAGTGGCAAGGAGATAATTAAATATTTCAGAGTTCAGATAAATAGAAATCTGCCTCAGATAATAATAGACACTCCAAGAGAAGGGGATAAGATCAATGATAAATTTGTTGTTAGAGGTTCTGCAAATGATGATGGTAAGGTAGAAGAGGTTAAGATATTGTTCAGACAATTTGATAAAAATTTAGGTAAGGTACCAAAATTTATTCAGGGATTATATCTATGGGCTGAAGCCTTTGGCGGACCAACCGTATCAGGTGGTTTTGGATTGAGTTTCTTTGAAGATAAAGTTAGAATTGAAGGAATGGTTGGATGGACTGCAACAAGAAGAAATATGGCTGATATGGGAACAAATCCAGATGATATAGAATACTGGAGAAAATGGGGATATTTGAATGGATATAGGCCAAGATTTTCTGGGCTTGCTGTTGGTGGTAAATTATGGGCACAGATACTCGATATACCATGGGAATTCTTCTTTGGTGAAGATGCAAGACAATTCTCTACTGGACTTTCAATTGGTAGTGCTTTCTTCTGGTTTACCGGTTTTTCCGGAGATCCAGCAGAATTTGAATCTGAGGAAAATATTATAACGAAGATAGACGATAGCGGTAATGAAAAGATAGTCTTTTATGGTAAGGTTATATCTGGATTTATGTATCAGATCGATCTATTTAGAATAGAAAGAATTGGACCATTTAGAAAATTCGCAATATTCTTTGAACATGCATTTTATTTTAATGCTTCTGAAGTTGAAGGTGGTATAATTCCGCCATGGGGACAGTTTGGATTTGGAATAAGAAATGCTTTCTTCTAATTTGATATAATAATTTTTTATCAAACAAGGGGCTTTTAAATAGCCCCTTATTTTTTATAGGTAGATATATGATCATAAAATATGATGGTTCTTTTACCGGTTTGTTGACAGTTATTTATGAGGGATTAAAAAATAATCTTGAACCTGAGAATATTATTACGAGTGATAATAATGAAGAGATTGATCTATTTTCTGATATTATTTTTTTTAATTCTGATAAGAAGAAGGCAGATATTGTAATCAAGACAATAAAGAAAAAACTCAATTTTAGTGTTTTAAAGGTTATCTATTATGCATATCTTTCTAATGAAGATAACATTGAAATAGATATTTATAATTATCTTAAATTATGTTTTCAATATAACAAGGATGTATATGATAATCTTGGTAATGATTATATAAATAAACTTGCAAAAGCAGTAAGAAGAGTGCAACTAGAGAAGCATAGATTTTTAGGTTTTGTTAGATTTGAATTGTTGAAAGATGGGATTTATTATTCTAAAATTGAGCCAGATAATAATATTATTTATCTAATTGTAGATCATTTTAAGAATAGATTTAGAGATCAGAAATGGTTAATTCATGATACCTTAAGAAATATTGCAGCATATTATGATAAAAATAGTGTAAGAATATTTGATATTTATAATATAGAAAATCTTGAATATGATCAAGAAGAGATGGAATTTAGACATTTGTGGAAAACATATTTTAAGAATATCGCAATAACAGAGAGAAGAAATTTAAGACTTCAGAGGAATTTTATGCCAGTAAGATACTGGAAAAATCTAATTGAGATAGATAAAAAGTAACTCTAATGATAAAAAAAATTGGTATAATTTTAAATTTTATAAAAGTTAAAGACGATAAAAGTTAAGTAAGGCATTTTTATGATTGAGAAGAGTAAATTTTATAGATTATTAAAAAAAATCCCAAAAGCAGAAATTCATCTTCATGCTGAAGGTATTATAAGCAAAAAAACTGCTCAAAAATTATTAAAAAGAAAAAATGCAGAGTATAAAGATATAAAAAAAGTGGAAGAGATTTTTAATTATAATAGTCTTAATGAATTTATAAATTCTTTTCTTTTAATACAGAATTCTTTTGAGGATTTATCAGATTTTAATGAACTATTTTTTAATGTGAGAGATTATTTGAAGAGAAATAATATTGTGTATGCAGAGATATTTTTTTCTCCATCGCTTTTTGTTCAAAATGGGTGGCAATTTAAAGATATGATGGATATGTTTCTAAAAAGAATAAAAAAGATGAAAAAAAAGGATAATATTACTGTAAAAGTAATAGTGGATGTATCACGATCTTTTGGTGTAGAAAATGCTTTGCAAAATTTAAGATCAGTAATAGATTATGATAGTAAAAATATAATTGGTATAGGTCTTGGTGGTTATGAGGCAAATGGGCCTGCAAAAGATTTTGTTAAAGTATTTAAGATAGCAAAAGAGAATGGTTTTAGAACAGTTGCTCATGCAGGTGAAGATGTGGGTCCAGAGTCTATATGGGATTCTATAAAACTACTCGGTGCTGAAAGAATAGGACATGGAATTTCTGCTATTTATGATGAAGAACTTATGAACTATCTTGCAGAAAAGAAAATACCTCTTGAGATATGTCCCACAAGTAATGTTTTTACAAAGAAATATGTCAAAAAATACGAAGAACACCCCATTAAAAAATTTTATGAAAAGGGGATTCTTGTTACAGTTAATACAGACGATCCTACTTTTTTTAATGTAGAACTAATCGAGGAATACTGGAATTTATATGAAAAACTCAATTTTTCTTTAGAAGATATTAAAAATCTAATCATAAATGGATTCAAAGCATCTTTTCTTTCAGAGAAAAAGAAGAAGAAATTTATAAAAAAAGTCAATTTAATATGGAAAAAATATAAATATGAAAATTTTTAATAAGAAATATATGTTAACATAACCATCATTTATTATAATGAAAATAGGGGGGATATCCCATGTGAGTTAGATGAGATATCCCCTGTCGTAGCGGGGGATATCTTAATAAAATAACATTAACTTTATATTTATTTTTTGCCTGTTAACTACCTTTAAAAAAGTTAAAATTTAATTTTTATTGCTCTTCATAAATAGAAAAAAAATCTTTTTTTTGTTCTGTCCAGTGAAAAAAAAGTATTTCAAAATCATTCTTTATACTTTTTATGAAATCCATGTTTTTATCGTGATTAAAGAATGTCCCAACGCCAATTTTCTTTGTTAAATTATCTTTGATATACATCTCATCAGAAACAAGAAGGAATTTTTTATTTTTAAAATAAATTTCTACAACAGAAGAGCCTATTGAGTGTCCCCCTATTTTTTTGATGATTATATTTTCAGCCAGTTTATATGTATCTTTAAATGTTATAATATTTTTACTATTTTTTAAAAATTCAGCCACTCTTTTATTTGAATATTGATTATTTATAAAATAGTTTAACTCATCCTCCTGAATGTATATCCTGGCATTCTTAAAAAATAATACATTTTCTATATGATCAAAATGGGAATGAGTTATAATTATATCTGTGATAGAGTCTGTCTCAAAGCCATTTTCTTTTAATATTTTGATAGGAGACTTATAATTTATTTCAAATATCTTTATTAAATTTTCAGAATAAAAACCGCAATCAATTAAAATTATTCTGTTATTTTTTTTTATTAAATAAAAAAGCCAATCAAAAGGTAATAATCTACTATCTTTATCGTTAAAAAAAATATATTTTGAAGAATAATAAGATTCTCCATATCTTATTCCATATAAAGACTCGGAAAACATATAAAAATTAACAAAAGTCAATATAATCAAATATAAAATCTTCATAAAATTATACTTTTCTTGCTAAAAACATTATAAGATAAAATAGTAATATTCCAATAAAATAGCAAGTAAATCCTATCATAAATGAAAATTTAAATCCATTAGTAACAGTAAACAGTATAGAAGTAGTTGAACCTAATGTAGAAAATATTCCACTTATTCCAAACATTAAAGGACCAAACTCTTTTGTTGTCTGATTTTTTACTTTTTCAAGAGCAGTAGGAAATGGTATTCCTATTAAAAATGTTAATAGAAACAAAAGGAGTATAGAAAGCACTAATTTAGCATTAAAAGAAAATTGAGCAAAAGCATTAAATATACTGTCTAAAAATAGCATTTTTAAAATAATAATAATTGGTATAAATATAACCAGTATATATATCACTTTTTTGGGTAGGAATTTACTAACAAAACTGCCAATTCCACTAAAAAATAAGAGTCCACCTAACGTTATCATAAAAGAATATACCGGGTTACCTATAAATTGTTGATATTTTTGCATAAGGACGATTTCTATTATCATATAACCAAAGCCAGTAATTGCAAAAAATAGAATATGAATAAATTGTGCTATCTTATATCTTTTTATATTTGAGATTAATACAAGAATAACAGGAATTAATAAAAATAGTGTCATTATTAACACTATCTTTAAAATATCTGTTACCTCTTTCTTGTTTTTATAAATATTAAATGGGAAGGGTTTATTGTCTGTGGTAGGAGAAAGATCCAGTTCAAATGGATAATTAATTTTTTTAAAAATTGTAGCAAGTCTATCTTTATCTTTATCATTAAGAGAGATAAGGGAGTAATAACCACTGGTCTTTGAATAGTTATAAAAAGTTTTTAATAACTTAAAATCAATATCATTATCTGTTTTCTCAAGAATCTCTTTTGTAAATGTCCATCCATCAATATATGTTGGAAATGCATAATAGTCATACTTTTTATTTATCACAATGTCTTCTAAAATATTACCATATCTTTTTTTAGGATGAAAGTCAACTTTAATAGAGGGATACCATTTCTCACAGGTAGAGACAAAATCATCCAGTTTTTTTAACTCTTGATCTGTAAAAGGATTTCTTTTTAAACAGACTGTTCTAAATACATTTGCACTTCCCCAGAAGTCCCATTCAAATACATAGATATGCTCAAATGGATTCTTAACTCCTCTTTTTTCGAGTGTTACGACAATTGTATTTAAAAATTTATAAAATGCATAAGTAGATCTATAATTAAAAAGTATCTCCTCATATACTATCATACCTCTATCTGTTAGTTTGTTTAAAAGAAGGTCTGTCCCTTCAATTGTATGAAAATATTCTGGGCTCAATGTGCAGTTTGGCCCATGCTCCATATGAATATTCATTAATGAGATATAATCATATATCTCTTTTGTACTTTTTAAGAATGATTTTCCTTCACCATAATATACTTCCACATCTTTATATGGATAGTTAGCAAATTTTGCAAATTGCCCCTCCTGCATTATCTTTATTATTACTGGATTAATTTCTATTCCAGATACCTTTTTTACATTAGGAAGTTTTTTTGCTGATTTTACTATACCATCAGCAGAAAGCCCGACTATAAAAACATTTGCATTTTCAATAGTATTTGGGATTCTTGAATCAAAATAGGCTCCATTATAACTATCAATGCCATCCAGTATTACGCCATCTATTGCCATATTCATATAACTATCATCTCCAAGAAGTTCAACCCTTCCAAATAGTGTATCCTCTGATAAAATTATTCTATTTCTATCTGGTGAATATATTTTTAATAACTTGGAAAGTTCCCTATGAGGAATAATATTAAAATTAAGATCAATCATTCCAGATTTTTTGAAGACAAAGTTTTTTATAAATTCGAATATAGAGATTTTATTATAATAATTATAATCCTCAAAATATATATCCTGTAAAAGATATTTAGCCCTCTTTTTATCATATTTATCACCATTCAAATCGTAAGTGCTATTTTTTTCATTTTTAATGAATACTCTCTTTAAAAAATTTATGTCATTATTTCTAAAATTTATTTTTGAAATAGTCTGGCTTAAATTTTTTAATTTTTTTATATCTATATTATTCTTTCTTCTGTATTTGGAAAAATATTCATCATACTCATATAGATTCTTAAAATCTTCTTTTTCGTTTGAGGAGAGTTTCTCTATTATGTAGTCATAATTTTCAGAAGATAACCATTTAGGTAGATAGAGAAGAGGCAATATATTTTCTTCCATTTGAGTAATAGAGATTTTTTTAGGGATTTTATTATTATTATTGAAGAATATAATTAATACCATTATTAAAAAGATAGAAAGAATTGACCCAATTATTTTAACAATAATATTTTTATTTTTTAAAAAAAGAAATAAAATGAATACTAAAGAGATAATCATTATTATTATCAAAGAGCCTTCTGATTTCCATTCTCTTACTAAAAATATAGGAAGAATAGAGCCTAAAGAAGAACCTATAAGATTTAGAAAATAGCCAGTATTTGAATGTTCTTTTGCAAATATAGTAGAAACTATTATAGAGCCAGAGATAAAAGGGAGTATTAAAAAAAATGGATATTTTATAAATCCAATGGCAATTATATTATAATAACTAAATATTATAGATATAAAAAAAACAATGCTTGAGATTAGCATTACTATAAAATTATTAAATTTTAGAAGATAAAATCCAATAAAGCTTCCAAAGGATATCCCTAACATTGCTATTCCTATGATAAAAGTAGCCTTTAAATAATTAGTAGTTATAAAAAGCATATGTAAGAATATTACTTCACATGCGATTATAACGGTAGAAAATACAAACATTGCAAAAAAGTTAAAAACATTATCAGAGTTTAAGTTGATCTTAAAGAAGATTTTTTTAAAAAGATTTAAAATCATTAAAAAAAAATTTTTTATACTTTTTATTATTGATTTAAAAGAAGAATAAATAGAAAAAGAAAGCATAAACATTCCTTTATTAAATTTATATTAGAATAGAAAATTTAAGAAACAATATATTATTTTGAATAAATATTGTCAATTTTAATTTTCTTGAAACATTTTAATTTTTAATGGATTCGACTTTATTTTTATGCAGTTTAAAAGAGAGATTTATCCTAAGGGTAAGTTTTGAGTAATAAAGATAGAATGGGCAAATTTTAAAAAGATTGCTAATTTTATAAGAATTTTATTTCGTTAAGGCAAAAATTTGTGTTGAATTTGAGTAAAAAGTAGTCGTTAGTGTCAGTTTGAGCATGGGATATCTTGGCCTCCTCTCTCTTTCACCACACAAGCTTTTCTTGCCTTTAAACCCTCTATCTCATTTTTTATTTCTTGTATCATCTTCATAAATTCCTCTTCCCCATAAATTTGAATGTCAGCAAAATATACCAAAAAGTTTTTAAATCGTAAATAGTAATTTTTACTTTATATCAAAAATTCCAGTAATAAAGGCAATCTATCAAGAAATTCAAAATTTTTATTCTTAAAATAAAAAAGACCACAAAAAATATAATTTTCTAATGTTTCCGGGATGTTATTTTTCTTTAAATTTTCGTTTA
>DAONLM010000022.1:0-22530 GCA_035406685.1 Spirochaetota bacterium | reverse complement strand
AAAGAATAGATGGAGATGCAAGAATTCATATATATCTTTCCAAACAGGACTATCGGTTTTTAAAAAAGATCCATGCTGATCTTAATTTTTTTAGCATGGGTTGTTTATTGAGGAGAATTATCCTACTCTTTTTAGAAGAGTATGATAAACTTGGGATTACCGGGGTAGAGATGAAATGTAGTATAATAACATTAAAGTTATTCTTAAGACTAACAAAGATTAAAAAGTGGAGAAAGAGCAGAGAATTATCCCACTTTTCCGGTAACACTACGCCCTTTTACAAAGCAATCTATAACGATTGCTATCAGGTAATAGGCTTTGAGACATACTATTAATCAGATTTATTAAAAATTCTATATTAGAAAATATAGATTTTTTAATAATCTCATAAATTTTATCTTTATAACTCTCTAAAACTAAAATTATCATTAGGATAATTATCTCAATTTTAATTGTTTAAAAATAAATATCCTTAATTTTATTAAAAAAAATAATTGACTTTTTAAGAAAATAAATTATAATTAAATAGAATATTGATATATTAATAAAAATAATTTTAAAAAATATATTGACTTTATTTAATAAATTTGAATTTTATTATATAATAAAATTTTTGGAGAAATAAAATGTTAGTTTCAGAAATTTTTAAACCAGAGAATATTAAGATGGAGATTCAGAGTACTGATAAAGAAGAATTATTTGAAGAAATGGTTAATTTTCTTGCTGATGTGGAGCATCTTGATATTAGAGAAGAGATTCTTAAAGGTATATGGGAGAGAGAAAGAAAGATGACAACTGGTATTGCACCTAATATAGCAATACCTCATACGCATATTCCTAATATAGAAAGATCAATGGGGGTTTTAGGTATTTCTCATAAAGGGATTGATTATGATTCTCTGGATGGCAAGCCAGTTCATTTAGTTATGCTTCTTATTGGGGATGATAAGCAACCAGAAAACCATTTAAAAATATTGAGAAATATTGCTATTTTTTTGACAAATCCTAATTTTTATCCATCAATAATGAAGTGTAAGAATCCCAAGGAGGTTTCTGAGACAATAGTTCAATTTGAAGAGGATCAGAGATTTGTTAAATAAAATTTAAATAATAAAGGTTATATATTATGGAAGATTTATTAAGAAAGATAAAGGAGACAGAAGAGGAGGCTAACTCAATAATTAAAAAGGCTGAGGCCGAATATCAAAAAATCATTGATAATGCCAGAATGGATATTAGTAGAAAAACAGGTGAAATAAAGAAGGAGATTTATCAGAAATATTTTAGACTAAAAGAAGAGAGAATTGAAGAATTTAAAAAAACAAGAGAGAAAGAACTGGAAAAAAGACTCAATGAATTTCTTTTTAAATTAGGTGATCTTAATACTAAAAAAAAAGATGCTTTAATATATCTTGAAAATATTTTATCTAATTTTATAAAAAAGTCATCGGAATAGTAAGTATGTTAGGTTATGAATATGTTATTGCAAAAATTCATGGAATTCACTCCAAAAGTATTGTAGGAGATAATTATAAAAGATTAAGAAAGATTGATACGATTGATAAGTTAGCAAAAGAGTTATTGGGAGATGATATTGACTCTAATCTTACAACCAAAAAGATGTTTACCTATATTGAGAGTAAGTTAAAAAGAAAAATTTATAATCAGATTAATGATATAGTAAAATATTTTGATTATAAAAATGAACTATTAAATGCTTTAATATTAAAATATGAGATAGAAAATGTTAAGATTATAATAAATTGCCATTATTCAAAAGAGAAGAATGTTAAAGATCTATTTGAAGTTAAATTAAAAAATTCTATTAATTATAAATTAGTTTATAGTATGGATCTTTCTGATTTTAAGAATATTACCTCTATATTTGTAAATACAATTTTTAGTTTTGTGCTACCTCTCATAGAGAGTAAAAAGAGTAGGATATATGTTGAAAATGAACTTGATAAATTTTATTATATTAATTTATTAAATTCTTTAAAAGGATTTACAAAAGAGCAGAAAGAGAAAATAAAAAAAGTTTTAATCGAAGAGATGAACTGGCATAATATTTTATGGGCATTAAGAACAAGGTTTTATTATAATAAAGTCTTTGATGATGTTAAAGAGACTTTTATAAAAATGAATGGTTTAATCTCTCTTGATCTTATAAAAAATATTTTTTCAATGGAGTTTGTTCCAAATGAGGTAGATAAAATTTTTGAAAAATACCCTAAATCAATTAAATTATTGATTAAAGAGACAACTGACGAAAATGGAGAGGTTAATATACCACTTCTCGAAGAGAAGGTTGAAGAGAGAATTGCCAATTTATATATAGGATATTTTTATATTGAATTTAATATTTTATCGATAATTGCTTATGTTTATATAAAGATGAAAGAGTATAATAATATAGTTAAACTTGTAGAATCATTAAGATATAATTTGAATTTAGATTAAGGATGGAAGATTAAAAATGTTATTCAGTAGTAGAATGAGATATATTCAACTTGCTGTAATGGAACAGGATTTTCAGAAGGCACTGGATTTTCTGGGAGATTTTGGATGGGTTGAAATTAATAGGAGTGAAGCAAATAAATCTACCAATGAAAAGAAAATTTCTTTTGAGGATAAAAAAGAATTAAAACAGAGCGAAATTTTTAATTTATTGCAGCGAATAGAAAAGAATATCGAAACAATAAATATCTTTTTTAATCTTAAAAGTGATAACTCTTATGGGGAATTAAAAGATATTAATGAGATAGATAAATTTTTTGAAGATGTTTTAAATATAATAAAGCCATATAAAGAGAAATATGATGAATTTCTGTTAAGAAAAAAAGAGTTACAGGATAGTATTAATGAATTAAAGCAGTTTAAGAATCTTACAATTTCTAAAAAAGATCTTGAAGGTTTTGTTAATCTCCATTTCTTTGTTGGTTCTATTCTTTCAAAAGATATGGAATTATTAAAGGAAAAGTTAAAAGAGAGGTTTATCCCTGTGGAATTGGAAAAAGATCTATATATTATATTTACTTCTAAAAAGGGGAGATGGACAGTTGAGAGTGAACTAAAAAAGACCTCTTTTAAAGAAAAAAAGATACCCGGCGAAGAGGATAAAATTCCAAAAGAGATGGTTTCATATCTTATTTCTGAATTGGATAATTTAAATAAAAAGATAGAGGAAATAGAGGATTTTAAAAAAGATTACTTAAATAAATATGAAAGATTCATTATTTCTTATAAAAGAAGTTTTAATCTTCAAAAATTATATTTAGAGTTGTATAGTAATTTAAAACATTCTGAGACAATTACAATAATTGAGGGGTGGATTTTAGAAAAAAAATTAAAACAATTTATTAAAGGTATAAAAGATTTATTGGGGCCAAAACATTCATTAATTACCTATAAACCAGAGGAGATGGAAGAGGTTAGAAAAGGATTATTAAAAGTACCGGTATTTATGGAGAATAATCCATTGATAAAACCTTTTGAAAAATTAATCTTTAATTATGGGACACCGGTTTATGGGACAATTGACCCAACTATTTTTGTTACTTTTTCATTCTTAGTATTTTTTGGAATGATGTATGGTGATATTGGACAGGGATTTGTGATATTTCTCGTTGGACTTATCCTTCAACTTGTTAATAAAAAGAATAAAGATGCTGGTTTTATAATAAGTGCTGTTGGAATATCAGCAATGATTTTTGGTTATCTTTATGGCTCTATATTTTGTTTTGAACATTATGATCTTGAATTTATTTTTAGACCAATAAATAAGAAATTGTTTGGCATTGATCGGCCATATATTATTGATCTATCTGCTGAGAATAGTCTTAATATATTTTTTGTAACAATTGCCTTTGGAATAATTATAAATCTAACCGGTATTTTTATTAATATAGTAAATAATATTTTAAAGAGAAAGATAGTAAATATTCTTTTTTCTCATACTGGAATAGCCGGTTTTTTTATGCTTTTATCATTGGCAATAATGTTATTAGAAGTTATTTTATTTAAGAAGAGTCCTTCTATTATATTTATTATTATAACACTTATTTCTATTTTTTTAATATTTTTAAAAGAACCTCTGGCAAATCTTATAACTGGTCATAAGCCTATTTTTCATGAAGGGATAGGAATGTGGTTTTTTCTTGCTTTTGTTGAGCTTTTTGAGGTTTTATTAAGCACAATAAGCAATAATTTGAGTTTTATAAGAATCGGTGCATTTGCTTTTGCTCATGCAATTCTAAGTTTTACCACTGTCCAATTGGCTGTGATTTTAGGTGGGGGAGAGATATTTTCTATTGGTGGAATAATAGTTTTAATAATAGGCAATCTCTTAATCATTGCATTGGAAGGGATGATAGTTGGAATTCAGACAATAAGACTTGAGTATTATGAATTTTTCTCAAAGTTTTTTTCTGAACAGGGGAAACCTTTCATCCCTTTTAAAATAAATAAATTAAAAATGGAGGAATACAAATGAAAAAAATAGCCTTAATTCTTTTTTTACATCTTTTACTCATGGGGTTATTGGGAACAACAGTTGTATTTGCAGCAGAAGAGACAAAATCTTCTAAGGGTGAGGCAAGTATAAAAGAAGAGAGTGATAATTCTAAATATGCAAAATATTTTGGTGCTGCAATTGCCATTGGTTGTGCAACTGTTGGTTCTGGTCTTGCTGTTGGTAAAATAGGATCTGCTGCAATGGGGGCTTTAAGTGAAAAGCCAGAGATTGGAGGTATGGCTCTTGTTTTAACTGCTCTTGCAGAAGGTGTATCTCTCTGGGGATTTTTGATTGCATTTTTTATTCTTCAGACAAAATAGGGTAGAGTAGAATGACTTTTTTTGTCTTAGGTGATGAGGATGTTGTTCTTTCTTTTAAATTTGTCGGTATTCAGGGTAGAGTTGTTGAATCTAATAGTGATATTTTAGATGAGTTTAATAGAGTTATAAATGGAGATTATGGCGATATTGGAGTATTGATAATCACAGAGAAATTAGCACTCGCAATAGAGGATAGAATAATGTCTCATCAATTATCTGGAGAGTATCCATTGTTGGTGGAGGTCCCAGATATGGAAGGCCATATTGAGGAGAGAAAATCAATGCTTGAATTAATTAGAAAGGCAATAGGGCTTTCTGTTTAAAATTTTTATAATGAATTTTAAAAAATAAAGGCTCTCTTTTAAAAGAGAGCCTTTCTGTCCACATAAATGTTAATTAATAACTCATATTTACTGTCTGACTTTCGGTCCATGTCTTACCATCAACAGTAATTGTAGCACTGTAAGATAAAGTACTGCCTGTAAATGTTATATTCTCTTTTATTGAGAGAGACATATTATATTCACCAGTTACCTTAAAACTACCATTATAAGTCATACTGAATGTATCATCTGTCCCACTAGATGTTAAAGTACAGCTACCATTAATTGTAATACCTGCATAGGTATAATTATTAAACTTCAAGGTCATTGTCATTGAATATTTGTTAGTCTCATCGTCATAACTACCAGTCCCAGTAACAGTGATTGTTCCACTGCCACCCCATGCAGAAGCATCCAATGTCTCATTGATATCATAGCTTGTAGTTGTATACATTGGATTTTGAGGTGCAGCATTACTTTGCCCAGTAGTATATGCTTGTTGCATAGCAACATTTAATGCTGCTATTGATTTTTTAGCACTAGCCTTTTCTTCTGCAGTAGGCTCTTTGTTTTCTTCTTGTGGACAGTTTACAAAGAAGAATAGTAAAGATAAAGTAGATAGTAAAACAAAAATTTTCCTCATTTTAGTTCTCCTTTTTTAAAGAAATTATTTTCTATATTAGATTATAGCACAAAAAAATATTTTTTTAATTTTTTTAAATAAAAATTTTGACAAAATTTTAAAATTTCTTTATATTATTTAAAGTATTTTATCCTGATCTTAATAAATAAGTGGAATTACAGAGATTAATTATTATAGATTTTAAGGGAGATAATTTGGATAAGGAAATAAAAGATAGACTCGAATTATTGAAGAAATCACCGATTTTTTCAGACTTAAAAGATGAAGATCTTGAAGTAATATCTACTTATAGTAAGGTTTATCATTTTGAGAAAGGGGAGGATATATATAAAAAAGTTAATGGCAGGCTTTTTATTGTAAAGAGAGGAAATATTATAATAGAGAGAGAAAAGGATAATAAAAGACTTGCATTGGCTCATTATATTGACAATGAAACATTTGGAGAACTCGATCTTTTTTTACAAAAAGAAGAGAATTTAGCAGCAATTGCAGAGAGTGAGTCAGATATTTTGGTTTTTCCAGATATTGATATAGATTTTCATAATTTAATCTCTCAATATCCAGCAATTTTTGCTAATGTTCTTCATAAATACATGATACTAATCGCAACAAGAATAAGAAATAATAATAAACTTATTTCTGAAAAAACACCATGGATCGAAGAGTTAAAAAATCAATTGTATAGAGATAAATTAACAGGCTTATATAATAATATTTATTTAGAAGAAGAATTCCCCAGAATAATACATGAATTTGGTGAAAGAATAGCATTTCTTTATATAAAGCCAGATAACTTTAAAGATATAAATGATAAATTTGGTCATGAAGCTGGGGATAATGCTTTAAAATTTCTTGCTGATATGATTAAAATGAATCTTAATAAGTTTATAATAGCAAGATACAGAGGAAATGAAAGTTGTGCTATTTTACCAGAAGTTAAAAAAGAGGATGCTTACAGTATAGCAGTTAAACTTAAAGATAATGTAAAAAATACAAATATAAAAAAGATTACCGGTACAGACTTTTTTATAACTTTAAGCATCGGAATTGTAATGTTTCCAGATGAGGTTAAAAATCCAAAAGATCTTATAAATATATCTTATGATAAAATGATGATAGCAAGAAATAGTGGTGGTGATAGAATAGAAATTTAACAAGCATTTCTAAAAACCTTTTTTTAAAGTATATTTTTAACTTTACTTTTCCGAAAATATTGTTATATTTTACTAATGAGGATTTAATTTGATTAAAATAAAAGATATATCTTTATTTATAATATTTTTTTTCCTCTCACTTATTATTATCAATAGTGATTATGATTCTTTAAGTGGAGCAACTCAAGTAACCACAACAATAAAAATAAAGAAAGAAGAAAAAAAATATGTAGAAACAAAAACTGAGGATAAAAAAATTTCAGACAATAAAGATAATTTTGATACAATCACAAAGGCAACTGATAAGATAGATGAGAGTCCTCAAAAAGAAAAAATTGTTACAGAAGAAAAAAAGATTTCTGATATAAAGAGAGAAGAGGATTCTATTACTTCAGCAACAGAAAAAATAGATAGAGAGGAAAAAATTACTAAAAATATAGAAGAGGAAAAAGAGAAAGAGGATACCAAAACAAAGGCAACAGAAGAAGTGAGAGAGACAAAAGAAGAGAAAAAAGAGGAAAAAATAGTTAAAGAAGATTTAACAAGCGATAAAATTGTTAAAGAAAAAGAGGAAGTCATAACATATACGCCAAAAATAGAAGAAGATAAAAAATTTTCTTTTATAAAAAAAGAGAGTAAAAAAATAAGTGATGATATAGAAAAAGAAACTTATATTAAGCCAGAAGAAAAGTATGCAATGAAAGAAAAAGATATAGAAAAAAAGGAGATAAAGGAGAAAGAGGTAATAGAAGATAAAAAAATAGAAGATAGAGATAAAAAAGAATATTCTAAAGAAAAAGAAAAGGAAAAAATTATTGAAGAAAAAATTGAGGAAAAAAAATATGAGAAAGAAGAAAAAAAAGAGATAAAGGAAAAAGAAATTGTAGAAGAGAAAAAGGAAGATAAAAAGATAGAGGAGAAAAAAGATTATATTATTGAAAAAGATAAAGATGAAAAGAAAAAAGAAGAGACCAAAATAGTAAAATATGAGAAAAAAGAATATAAAAAAGATGAGAAAAAGTCGAATATGATAATTTTTAAAGAAGATGATTCTTTACTATCTTTACAATACAAAGAATATGAAGAGGAGAATGAGTTTAAATTTGTATATAAAAATGAGAACTTTATACCTTCAACTATTTTAGAATTTGATAAAGCAGAGCCAATATTCGAATTTGATAAAGATGGAATTGTTAAACCATCTAAAAAAAGAATACAAGATAAATTGGGAGATCTTGCTTTTAATAAAGCTTATTCGCTTTTTCAAGCAAATTCTTTTAAAAATGCAAAAATAATTTTTACAAAATTAATACATTATAACTATAAGATCCCGGAATGTTATTATTATTTAAGTCATATAGCTACTCTTGACAAAGATTATAATATTTCTATAAAATATCTTGATAAAGCAATTGAATATGGATTAAAAGAGGGGATATCCCCATCTCTTATTTCTGATTATTATTATTATAAAGCAAATAATTATTATATTAAAAAAGACTTTTATGAATGTATTAAAAATCTTAATATTGCATTAGAAAAAGATAGTTCAAATTATAAAGTATATAACCTTATTGGATTGAGTTACTATTTTATAGGTGAGGCTAAAACAGCACTTTTATATTGGGAAATTGGGATGAAAAATAATGATATTGATTGCAAGAAAAACTACCAGTGGTTGATCTATAAAATCTTACCTGATAAATAATCAGGCTTAATTTTATTAATATTGAGCTTTTAATCTTCAAGAATTATTATTTCAACTCTTCTATTTTTTCTCATGTTTTCTTCAGTATCATTTGGAGCAACTGGTTCTGTTGCACCTTTTCCAGTATATAAAATTTGTTCTGGATTTATGCCTTTTTTAATAAGGCTCTCTGCAACAACTTTTGCTCTTTCCAAAGAAAGATTCATCTGTTCTTCATAAGTGCCAGCAAGAGCAGTATGACCTATGATTAAGAATGTTCTATTTTTTATTTTTGATAATATTTCAAATATCTTATCTATTTTCTCATATTCTGATCCGAGTAATTCACTAGTATTAGGCTTAAAGAGTAGATTCTCAAGTATTAATGCTATGCCTTCTTTTCTTTTTTCTATTTTAATATAATCTTTATCTTTTTCTGCTATTATTTTATCATCAGTTAGATCTTTTATTATTTCATCTTTATTCATCTCTTCAACAATTGTATAAAAAAATAGATAAAAGCCACTTCTTTTAATATTTTTCTCATTTAAATAAAATTCTTCTGTAAAATGATCTTCTATATATACTGGCATACCTTTATTATTGTCAAAGTATATTTTTAACTTATGTATCCCTTTTGCCTCTTTTATTTTTTCTTTTATCTCTTCTGGGATATCATAATATGAATATGTTGAAGTAAAACTTTCATAAGTCTCTCCCCATAATTTTTCTTTTCCAGAATATAGAGTTGTAATTTTTATTGGCAATAAGAAATCCTCATTTTCAATGTTAATAATAGCCTTTCCATTATTTGAATATGGTTTTTCTATATCAAGATTTTCTGGGAAATAAAGTGCCCCTTGAATCAAAGGAAAGATATTATTCTCTTCAATAAAAACCCCATTTTTATCGATAGAAAATATGATATTTTCAATATTATTTACTTTATAGCCGGTATGAATACCATTTTTTAAGATTTTATCTAATTTAAATAATATTCCATTAAAATTAAAAATATTACTCTTATTTATATTTAAAATAGCCTTATATTCTTTGGTATATAGACCCTGATATTTATTATTAATATAAATTTTATAATTTGCACGAACAGCAATTTTTAAAATTTTTATATCTTTAAAATCATAATAAAAAAAATTTTCTGCATAGATAGAGAATAAGCCAAACAGGACAAAAATTACTATTTTTCTCATAATTATCTTATCGGATAAATTGACAAAATAAAAAAAATTTAGTATAAATTTTAAAGAATTTTTCATATCTATCAGGAACATTATTTGTGAAAAAATCTTTACATATAAAGTTGATCCTAAAATTTATTTTAAAAGGAATTTCTTATTTTTCTCTTACTATTATAGGATTTCATGCAATATTTTTTGCAATAGTATTTTTTGCCTCTGTTTTTTTGAATTTTTTTAATCCACCTTTTACAAACTTAATGATCTATAGATTAGTTAAAAATAGATATCCTCTTAAAAAGAGTAAGTTTATAGAATTAAAAAAGATACCAGAATCTGCAAAAAGAATGTTATTAAAAATAGAAGATTATAAATTTTATAAACATTATGGAATTGATCCAGAGGCCATATTAGAATCTTATGAGACTAACAGAAGACTCGGATATATATATAGAGGTGGTAGCACAATCACCCAACAGTTAGCCAGAACTCTTTTTCTAACCCCTAAAAAGAGTTATGTTAGAAAATATTTTGAGATATTAATAGCAATGGAAATGGAACTTTTTTTATCAAAAGATAGGATTTTAGAATTATATTTTAATTATGTTGAATGGGGAAAAGGTATTTATGGAATAGAGACAGCAAGCACTGTTTATTATAAAAAAAGTGTGACAAGATTAAATTATGATGAGATAGCAAGGTTGGTAACAATATTAGCAAGCCCAATAAAATATACGCCTTACACTTTTGAAAATAGAGCAGCATTGAAATATAGATATTCTACATTATTATCCATGTAATTTTAAAATACAAAATTTTGAATAAATTATTTTACATTTTCAATTTTATGTATTTCATCTTTTAGTAAATATAACAGTTTATCAATATTAAATCTTGTAACAGATGAGATAGGTAAAACCTTTTGATTTATACTCTTTTCCAGTTCTTTTAGTTTTTTCTCAGCATCTTCTATATCCATTTTTGAAGCAACAATTATATATGGCTTTTCCAATAATTTTTCTGAATATTCTTTTAATTCTTTTCTCAACTTTTCATATTGATGCAAATAATCGTCATCTTCAAGATTAATTAAGAATAGTAAAATCTTTGTTCTTTCTATATGTTTTAAGAATTCAAGCCCAAGTCCGGCTCCATGAGATGCTCCTTCAATTATACCGGGGATATCTGCCATTACAAAAGATTCATCATCGACGATAAAGACTCCAAGATTTGGAATCAGTGTTGTAAATGGATAATTTGCTATTTTAGGTTTTGCCGATGATACCACACTTAATAGGGTAGATTTTCCAGCATTTGGAAAACCAACAAGTCCAACATCTGCGATTAGTTTTAGTTCTACTTTTATTATTGCCTCCTGTCCAGGTAATCCAGGTTGAGCATATCTTGGAGCCTGATTGGTAGAGCTTTTAAAATGGACATTTCCCCGACCACCTTTTCCTCCTTTTAAAAATATAAAATCAGGATCATTCTTTTTAAAGTCTTTTATTATCTCACCAGTCTCAAAATAACTTATAACTGTTCCCGGTGGAATTTCAATAATAACATCTTCCCCCTTTTTGCCATTTTTTTGCTGACTCATTCCAGGATGTCCATTTTTTGCCTTAAATTCTTTTTTTAGATATAAATTGTATAATGTTCTCAAATTATCTTTAACTCTAAATACGACATTCCCGCCATCACCACCATCACCGCCATCAGGACCGCCATAAGGGATAAATTTTTCTCTTCTAAAGCTAGCACATCCAGCCCCTCCTTTACCAGAGGCTACTTTAATAACAACTTCATCTACAAAATGTTGCATATCATTCCTTTCAAATAACTTTTAGAAGTTTAATATTATTTTTTTATTACTTTTGCAATTTTGGTTATAAAATCAAAAGTATTGAATGGTTTTAAGATTATCTCAACACTCTCCTGTTTTAAAAGGCCAGATAAAATTCTTTCTTCTGTGCAACCAGTTAAAAGAATGATCGGTATATTGGGATATCTATTTTTTATCTCTTTAAATAAATGTTCTCCACTCATTTCTGGCATTACAACATCCAAAAGAATCAATTCAATATCTCTTTCTTTATTTAATATCTCCATTGCCTCTTTTGCAGATCCAGCAAGAATCGGGTTGAAATTTTTTTGTTTAAGAATAACATTTGAAAGATTTCTTATTTCTGGCACATCATCTATAACAAGAACCTTTGTATTTTTCCCATCTATTTCTGGAAGTATATAAGTTTCTATCTCTTTTAATTTATATGGGATTGAAATGATAAAAATTGTCCAATTTTCATCATCTCTTTTTTCTATCTTTACATCAATTGTCCCATTCATATTTTTGATTATTCCCTGTGTTACAGACAATCCAAGTCCAGAGTGCTTCTTTATATCTTTTGTGGTATAGTATGGCTCAAATATTTTTTCTAATTGGTTATCTTTTATACCTATTCCATTATCTTCAATATAAAGTTTAAAATATCCATTTTCAATTTTTGAAATTATATTTATCTTGCCATTTGGATTTTTTTTCTCTTCTATTGCCTCTTTTGCATTCAATATGAGATTTATTATTATCTGATGAATCTGATTTTCATCCCAGTATATAATTATATCCTCTGGTGTTAAATTAAGATTAAATGATATATCCGGCATTAATGTTTTTTGAAATAATTCTACATTGTAAGAAATTATGTTGTTAATGTTTATTTGAGATTCTCTAAAATAATCTGTTCCAGCAAAACTTAATAATTGATTTGTTAAAGCAGATGCTCTATTTGCATTCTTTTCTATGATATTAAGATAGTTATATATCTCTGTTCCAGGATTTATAATGCCTTTAAGAAAAGAGGCAAAACCGACAATTGTCGCAAGTAGATTGTTATATTCGAGAGATATAGCCTTTGTTACTGTTGATAATGTCTCCAATCTTTGAGAACTTAAAATATTAAGCTCCCTCTTTTTATAATTTGAGATGTCAATTATAGTTATTACTATTTTTGTTATTTCATTATTTTCAATAACATAATTAACATATCTTTTTATCTCTTTCTCTTTTTTACTTTTTGTAATAATTGTAATTTCGTCTTCTATGGGGGAAAAGTCTTTATTTTTAATATTTAAATAAATTTTTTCTAAAAATGATTCATTTATTATCTCTAATGATTTTTCTTTAAAATCAGATTCCTGCCATTCTGTTATCTTTTCAAATTCTTTTGAAATTTTTATTATCTTAAAATCTTTTTTTATTATGGCAACACCAATTCTTATAAAATCAATTATATCTTCCATATATCCCCCTTTTATAAAAAGTCAAACAACTCTTTTTTATCATCTGTATAAATTTTAGTTTTAATTAGGTTATATTTTATATTATTTTCTCTTAACTTAAAAATAGAATTTAAAGCATTCAAAATTTTATCTTTTTTATTAATATTTACCTCTTCTATTATTAAATATTTTTCTTTAATGTCAAGAAATTTTAAATAATTATTATAATTATTTTCAAAAATTATTCCATTTTTTTCTATTTTATATCTATATTTTTCTGAATTATCTTTATAATCTTTCATAATATTATAAAAATAATCATAAAATTCTTTTTCAAATTCTAAAATATATTCGATCACTCTTATTGAGTCTATTAAAGATATCTTTTTATTCTCATCTATTTTTTTTATTCTTTTTATGGGGATATCTGGATGCTCATATTTTCTTAAAGTTTCTAATATTGAAGAGAGATCATAATAGTGTATTGTAAAGAATTCTAAAATTTCACATTTTGACTCTATTCCCAATGGTAGAGGTGAAGAAAATTGCAATTTTGGATGTGGATTAAATCCCTCTGTGAAAAGAAGTTTAATATCAGTTTTATAAAAAACTCTTTCAAAATATTTTAAAATATCGATATGACCAATATACTTTATTAAATTTTTTTTAGCAAATTCAAGAATATATGCTGTTTTTGAATTTTTTTTAATAATCTTTGTATTATCAGAATTAAAATTAATCTTCTTAGAATATTCACTGGAATTTATTTCTATTTTTTTTATTTTTTCAGAACACAAGCCACATTCTTTCTGGCACTTTTCTTTACAGGATGGTGATAAAATTTTATTAAATGAATTTTCTCTTTCTATTTTAAGATATTCTTTATTAATACCTGTATCAACTATTTCCCATACTATTTTTACATTTTTTGAAAGATATTTTTGATATGTGATATTATATTTTTCAAATGATTTTTTATAAATTTCAAAATTAAATTGATCATCCCATCCATCAAATCTTGCACCATTCAAGAAGGCATCGTACATAGCAAGACCAACATCTCTATCCCCTCTTGCAATTATCCCTTCAAGAAATGACATATATGGATTATGGAATTTTAATTTAACTCTTGATTTTTTATAGTAATACTTTAAATAGTTAAAAATTTTAATAGACTCTTCAAGATCTAACTGCTCTTCGCTTTTATAAGGAGTATGGGGTTTTGGAATAAATACAGCAATATTAAGATTTATTTCAAGACCTTTTACATTCTGTAAAATAGTATCAACAAATTTAATAAGATCATTAACTTCATTTTTAATATCCGGCAGTCCTATCATAAAATAAAATTTTACAAGTTTCCAGCCATTCTTTGATGCATATTGAAGAATTTCTATAATCTTTTCAATTTGAACAATTTTGTTTATTGATCTCTGTCCCTCTATATTACCAGTTTCTACTGCAAATGTAAGACCACTCTTTCTTACCGAACTTATTAAAGGTAGAAGTTCTTTATTAAAACTTTCCACTCTTATAGAAGGGATAGAAAAAGAGATTTTTTTATCATGATTTTCACTGGTAAATATCTTTGCCAGTTGTATGATATTGGAATAATCAGAAGAAGATAAACTCAAAAAGGTAACCTCTTCACAGCCAAGAGCTTTAACTCCTTTGTTTATATCTGTTATTATTGCATCAAGACTCTTCTCTCTTGAAGGTTTATAGATTATGCTTGCCTGACAGAACCTACATTTATGAGGGCATCCTCTCATTATTTCAACAGAATGTTTATTTTGCACAGTCTCTATTATTGGATTTATATGGATATCTATGCCAGTATCAGTGCTAAAATCTGTATATATTGCTCTCTTAACTTTATTTTTTGGAAACAAAGGAGAATATATATATTCTATTTGGGATAAGTTCTTTATTTTTTCCAATCTTGATAGACCATTTTCTTTATATGTTTTTAATTTTTTTAATATCTCTGCAATTTCTCCTTCTGCCTCTCCAATAAAAAATAGATCTGCAAAATCATAATATGGGACTGGATTAACAATTGCAGGACCGCCGAGTATAACTATTGGACTATTTTCATCCCTATCTTTATTAAAAACTGCAATTTTTGATAATTTCAAAATATTCAAAAAATTCGAAAAGAGAAGTTCATATTGAATAGAGATGCCAAGGATATCAAAATCCTTTATTGGACTCTTTGATTCAAGAGAAAAAAGGGGGATATCTTTGTTGATTAAAAATTGTTCCATATCAATCCAGGGGGAAAAAACTCTTTCACATGCTGCAAAATCTAGTTTATTTATAATATCATAGATTATCTTTATACCCTGATTTGACATTCCTATTTCATAAATATCTGGATAACAGATTGCAAATTTAATAAAAGCATTCTTAAAATCTTTTTTAGGAATACCCTGTTCATTACCAATGTATCTTCCCGGTTTTTGTAAAAAAAGTAACTCTCTTTCTATAATTTCAAACATCTAAATCCTTTTAATAATCATAAAGATTATATCTATTCATGTTTATATTCATCAATATGCCTATTGCAATATAGGAGGTAATAAGAAATGAGCCACCATACGATAGGAATGGAAGAGGTATACCTGTAATCGGCATAATTCCAAGACACATCCCCATACTTTCTAATATATGAAATAAAAGCATTGCAAGTATGCCAGTTACAATATAGGCATTAATATAATCTTTTGCATTAAAGAGTATAGTAAGACCTCTGAAAAATATCAAAGAATATAAAAGTACTATTAAAAGACTACCAATAAATCCCATCTCCTCGGCAATTACAGGATATATAAAGTCAGTTGCCTGTTCTGGTAAAAAATAATTTTGGGTAAGATCTCCTTTTGTCCATCCTTTTCCGAGTAGTCCACCATTTCCAATCGTATTCTTAGATTGAATTATATGAAAACCTTTACCCTTTTTATCAAATTCTGGATTAAAAAAGATAAGAAGTCTATCTCTCTGATATTCTTTTAATACATATTTATTAACTGGAAAGGATATTGTAATTCCAATTAAAATGATTGAAGCAAAAAATACATACCAGTAAAAAAATATTCTAAATCTTTCATCAATACCTTTTATTATATTAAATAAAGCAAAGATTGATATTATTATTGTTATTAGAATAATAGTTAAAAATATGGTAATGTATTTTATATTTAATATTAAATTGATTATTTCATTTTCATTATTAAAGAATAGATGATTTATTGCAGTAATTGTTGGTATAAAGGCAACCGCAAATATAAATAGTATGGTATATAAAAGATATCTTTTTTTTATACCTGCCATAAAACAGATAGCAAGTAAAATAGGAATGAATACAAGCATTGTTCCTAAATCCGGCTGTAAAAGTATTAATCCTACTGGTATAATAACTATTAGAATAGCTTTTAAATATGTTTCAAGTTTTTTCTTCTCCTCCTCTGTTTTTTTTGCTAAAAAAGTGGATAGTAAAAGAATTGTTGCTATTTTCATAAACTCAGAAAATTGTAATGAGAATCCTAAAATAGATAATCTTCTCTGCCCTTTAACATAAGGAAAGAAGAGTGTAATTATTAGACCAAGTATTAGTATAATATAAAACCATAAAGATAATGATGTAAGATATTTTGTGGGTAAAAAGAGAATTGCAATTAAAAAAGTTAAACCAATTATTGCAAAAATTATCTGTTTTATATAATCGTAATGTAATTCTGGTTTACTTAAATTAGCAGAGTATATGAAAAATATACTTAATATAGTGAGTAATATAGTAGAAAAAAATAAAATATAATCAAAACTGATAAAAAATTTAGATATTTTCATAAAAAATCCCTTTATCTATAAGATTCTTTTATAGGAAATCCATATTTTTTTGCTGTTTGAGTAAAGTTTTCTTTTGTAAACCATGAATGAAATACCATATTAGCAAGTCTTGCTGCATATTTTAGATATTCATTATTATCATTTTCTACCAATACTACAACCACTATTCTATCTTCTACTGGATAATCTATTGGTCCATATCCAGCAAACAAAGAACATGTCTCTCTTGTTGTTGGTGTTTTACTCATTTCTCCTGTTCCGGTTTTTCCAACAAATTTTAAAGGGTTTCCCCAGAATGCCCATTTTGCAGTTCCGCTTGTTACTACTGTTCTTAAATACTTTTCAATAATATCAAATGTTTTTGTATCAACATTCTTTATTTCAATATGTTTTTCTGGCTCTATTTTTCTTATCAAAGATCCATCAATAGGGGATCTTATCTCTTTAACAATGTGAGGCTTAAAAGAGTAGCCTTTATTACAAATTACTGATAAAAGATTAGCAAGTTGCAATAGAGTAACTTTAACATCTCCCTGTCCAATTACAGTATTAAGAGTATCACCCTGAAACCATGTCTGTCCCTGCTCCTTTTTCCATTGGACTGATGGAATAATTCCTGCCTTTTCTGATGGGAGATCTATGCCAGTAATTTTACCAAATCCATACATTTTTGCATATTGTGAAATTTTATCTATACCTACTATAAGAGAAGCATTAAAAAAATATATGTTACACGAGTTTGCAATCCCACCTTCCAAATTAAGCCATCCATGAGATCCGGGCCTTATCCAGCAACCAAATTCCTGATTATTTAGTCTATAAACACCACCACAATAAAACTGTTTTTCTGGTGAGATTAGATTTTCATTAAGAATTGCGGTTGTTGTCACGAGTTTAAAAATAGAGGCTGATGGATATACAGCCTGAAGAGTTCTATTTATTAAAGGAGTTCCTTTAGTATCAAGATCTATGAGTCTTTTTTTTTCATTATTCTCATCTGTAAGGAGTATATAGATATTGGGATCAAATCTTGGATAACTTGCCATCCCGATTATTTCACCATTGGATGGTCTTATTGCAAGTATTGCACCAGTTCTATCAGCAAGGATATCCTCTATATTCTTTTGAAATTCAAGATCTATTGATAAAATGACCTCATTGCCAGGTTCTGGTTTTATCTCCTTTTCTTCTATCTCTTCCAATATGACCATTTTTGCATTTATTGCATATACTTTTCTTCCTTCTTTACCTCTTAGTTCATCTTCGTAAACTTTTTCTATTCCGCTTTTTCCTATAAGATCAAATTGTTTATATCCAAGATTCTTTTTTAAGGCTAATTCATTAGGATCAATAGGACCTATAAAACCTAAAACATGGCTTAAAGTCTCATTGTATGGGTATTCTCTTATAAGAGATTCTTTGATAATTACACCCGGTAATTGATCTGTATATTCTTTAATTATCTGAACAGTAGAAAATTTTATATTTTCAGCGATTAATATCTCTTCTTTGGTATTTACTTTTGATTTTATAATATTTTCAATATCATTATAATCAAAATTTATTATTTTAGATAATAGCAATAATACCTTTTGGCGTTTGCTAATATTTTTTTCTAATACATTATTATCTATATAGAGATTAAAGATAGTTCTGTTATTTGCTACCTCTTTGCCATCTGATGTTATTATTTTTCCTCTTATAGGCGGAATGTAAATATGCTTTTCTCTTGTAGATGAGCTTTTTTGAGAAAATTCCGGATTTCTTATTACCTGTATTAATAAGGCGTTAAATAATATAATAAAAAGTGAGAAAAATATAATAATAGTAATTATTATGAATCGAGTTTGAAAATTTCTACTATCTTTTGGTTTTCTTGATAAACTTTCATTCATATTTTAAATAATCTTTTCTTTTTGATTCAAATATTTTCTTATATATAAAAAAGAATGGCATACTAATTACTATTGTATATAAAAATTCTATTATAAAAATTTCTTTAAAATATATTATTATCTCTTTTAAATCAACAAATATAGATCCCAATATAATATACACAATAGTCTTTAAAATAAAAAATATTGATACTGTAATTATAGATACAATAACATTATCAATTTCAACGAGCTTTTTTGGTATTAAGGTTAAGTAACCAATTATTAGATATATTAAAGAATTAAAACCAAGAAGTCCTAAAGAAAATATATCTTTTGATAAGCCAGCAAAAAAACCAAATATCATTCCAAAACCAGGATTTATAAAATAGCCATTAAAAAAGACAAATAAAAAGAATATATCAGGGATAACATTTTTTATGCCTATTATATTTATGTATTTAGAATATATTAAAACTGTAACAACAATAATAATAATACAATTAATAACAATTCTTTTAATCACTTAGTAATTCTCCATTTCTAAATTTGTGATATTTTTCTCTACTTTTAAAACAAGAACATATTCTAACCTTGTTAAATCAACAGAGATTTTTACATATGCTTCATTAAAGTTTTCATATCTATTAGACTCTTTTAATGAGACAATCTTACCTATTTCTATTCCTTTTGGATATATTAAAGAATCCCCTGAGGTATATACATAAGTTATCTCATTTGGTGGTAAATTGAAACTTTTTGGTATATAAAGTAATTTAATAATGTCTGGCTTTATATTATCCCCATTGGCAATACAGTGTATTCTTTCATTTGATATTATGGCACCCACATTAAATTTTGAGTTATTTAGAGTCATCACCTTAGAATAGAATGGCGTTACTTCGATTGTTTTTCCAACTAATACTTTTTTCCCCTCTGAATAACTTATTACTGGCATATTTTCTTTTATTCCCTGAGTTGAACCTTTATTTATGATTAAAATATCATTTAATTTTTTTGGATCTCTTCCTATTATTTCACAGGTAAGAATCTCATATTCAAAATTATTTTTTAAATCCAGTATTTCTTTTAATTCTTTTAGTTGTTGATTAAGTTCATTAAAATCAATAATTGCCTTTTTATATTGTTCTAATTCAAATCTTGTTCTGTCTAATTCTTTTTTTATCTTATTTAGTTCTGATATAGAAGTGATTGTATCTCTAAAAAAATTTCCAGTAGAAGTTATTAAAAATTGAAAAGGGGAGTAAAAAGTAAATCCTATTTTTTTAAAATCTATTATTACTTTTTTGTTTGAAAAAAACAAAAGTCCCAGTGAGAGAATAATAAGAAAGATAAAAGTAATGCCTCTTTTATTTTGATATATAAAATTTTTAAATGCTGACATTTTATTTTATTGTTTCTAAAAATTTACCAGCACCTAAAGCAACACATAATAAAGGATTTTCTGCTATTATTACTGGCACACCTGTTTGAGATGCTATTAATTTTGAAAGCCCTGACAGTAATGCACCACCACCGGTAAGTACTATTCCTCTTTCTACAATATCAGCAGCAAGTTCAGGTGGGGTCTGATCCAGTGTCTTTTTTATCTCTTCAATTATCAAATTTATAGGCTCCTGTAAGGCATCTCTTATTTCTAATGAATCCATTTCAATTATTTTTGGAAGTCCACTTATCGCATCTCTACCTTTTACCTCCATTTTCTTTATATCTCTTTCTGGATAAGCAGTTCCTATTTTAATTTTTATCTCTTCTGCGCTTGCTTCGCCAATTACTAAATTATGAACTAATTTTACATGTTTAATAATTGCCTCATCGAATTCATCCCCACCGATTCTTATTGCATTAGAAATTACCATTCCACCCAATGAGATAACAGAAATTTCTATTGTTCCGCCGCCAATATCACATATCATATTTCCAGCAGGCTCATGAATAGGAATATTTGCTCCTATTGCTGCTGCCATTGATTCTTCTATTAAGTAAATTTCTTTTGCACCAGCCTGCTCTGCTGATTCTCTAACTGCTCTTTTTTCAACTTCTGTAATGCAGGATGGAACACTAATAACTACTCTTGGTCTTGGTTTAATAAGAGTCTTAGGAGTTACCTTTTCTATGAAATACTTTATCATTTTTTCTGTTGTTTCAAAGTCAGCAATTACCCCATCTCTTAATGGTCTTATTGCTATTATCTCTCCTGGAGTTCTACCAAGCATTCTTTTTGCTTCCTGACCAACTGCTACGACTCTCTTTGTTCCTCTTTCAACTGCAACTACTGATGGTTCTGATAAGACTATTCCTTTACCTCTAACATGAACAAGCGTATTTGCTGTTCCTAAGTCTATTCCTAAATCAAGTGAAAACATATCTGAAAATTTTCCCATTTTTTCCCCTTTAAAAAAATTAGTTTTTAATATATTCTTTTTAATGCTCTTATATGGCCTGGATCAATTGCTAATGTTTTTCGCCATTCTGCGCGAGCTTTTATTTTATCGTTATAATATAAATAATAAATTTCCCCTCTATAAAAGTATGCTTCTGCATTATTCTCATTAATTTCAATAACTTTTGTAAAACAGTCCATTGCTAAATCATATTTTTCAAGATTAAAAAATATCTCCCCTAATACAGAGTAGGATTTTTCTTTTATTTTCGGCTCTTCTGAAATTTTTATTACATCCTGTAAATATTTAATAGCATTTTCATAATTATTCATTTTATAAAAGCATATTCCTATGGTTAAAAGAAGATAATCAGATTCTTTTATTTTACTTGCTATTAAAAAATATTTTATAGCCTCTTCATAATTACCATTGTAAGAATATACAAGTCCTAAGATATAAAATAGATCTATATTATTATTACCATACTCATTTGCATTTTTTAGATATTGAATACAGAGATTATAATAAGGTACACCTAAATAGTAATATATTTTCCCTAAACAAAAGAAGACATTTCCCTTATTTTTATCAGAAACACCTATTGCTAATGCTTTTCTTAAATCAATAAGACTTAATTTAAAATAGTTTTTCTTTTTTGATAAACTTTTTTCACTTTCTCCTAAAAAAAAGAAAGAATATCCTCTATAAATCAAAAAATCTACCATAAATGGATTTAATTTTAATTCACTATCCATTTTTTCTATTAGAGAGACAAAATCTCTCTCTTTGAATAATTTTTGATAATGTTGATTTATTTTTTTTTGTGAGGATACATTGGTTATATTTTTATTTATTTTAACTATAATAAAAGAAATGATAGATATAATTATTACTATCAAAAATAAAATAACTATAATTTTTAATAACGTATTACTTTTTTTACTTGAATAAGTTTTATATTCATAAATTGAAATCATATATATTATTAATACCTTAATTATGATTTAAGAATTATATATTTTATTTTTGCTAAAGTTATAAAAAAAAACTATTTTTGTCAATATTAACTTTAATTAAAGTTTTTATTCGTTTTTATTTATTTCTATTTTGGACGCAATTTTATTTTTAGATTAAGAAAAACCAAGAATTATCCTAAGGTTAATTGTGTTTGAGAGAAATATAAAAAATAAAATTTAAGTCTAATTTTATCAAAATTTTAAATAAATAAAACTAATAGTATGTCTCAAAGCCAACAACTTGATAGCAATCGTTGTAAATTGCCTTGTA
>DAONLM010000021.1:0-23658 GCA_035406685.1 Spirochaetota bacterium | reverse complement strand
AAATCCTTTACAATTTTTGAGAAAAAATTTAGTTTTTTTTGAAAAAAAATAAAGTAAGGGACAGACCTATAATTTTTTTATGATCAAAAGAGGGACAGACTTATAATTTTTATAATTATAAAATTAAAACAGGGGACAGACCTGATCTATACTTATCATGATGTTAAACTATTTTTCATATAGAGATCAATAACTTACAAATTAAAATTTTGTTAGTATAAATAAAGATAATTATCTACGATTCATTTTTGTATAAATATCACTTTCATCTAAAGGTGGATTTTCAATATATTTTTGACATCTATCATAAAATATAGAAGAAGGTTTATCAAATCCAAATTTTTTTAATATTTCATCAAAAATTGATAATGCTTCATTCCATTTTTTTTCATAAAAATAAGTTACACCATCTGAATACATTTGTAAAAATTCTTTATTATATTTTCCATAACAATTCTTAAAATCAATTAATTCATATATTTTTATAGGATAAGTCTTACCTTTTACTATAACATTATCTAATAATCTAACTTCAAAATCTTCTTTGATTACATTATATACATTTTCACTTATTATAATTTTGGTTTCATAATATTTATTTAAACCTTCAAGTCTACTTGCTAAATTTACATTATCTCCAATAACAGTATAATTCAAACGATCTTGATATCCAATATTTCCAACAATTACTTCACCAGTATTTATTCCAAACCTTGTATTTAATGATGGAAAACCAGTTTTATTAAATCTTTCATTTATTTCTATATTAAACTTAAGGCATTCCAAAGCTGCTTTGCATGCTAAAAAGGTATGATTATCCAATCTTTTTGGAGAATTCCAGAATGACATTATTGAATCACCAATAAATTTATCAATAGTTGCATAATTATTATGTAAAATTCTGGTCATTCCATCAAAATATTCACACATTTTTTCTACTAACATTTCTAAATCAGTTTTTTCAGAAATAGTGGTAAAATTTTCTATATCAGTAAAACAAATTGTTAACTCTTTTCTTTCAACACTCAAAACAGCTTCTTTATGCATACTCATTAATTCATTAACAAGATCAGCAGGGACATATTTCCTGAAAGACTTTAATGCATTTTTCATATTATCAACAGCGTCACTTATATCTATAATCTCTTTAATACGAGAATCAACTTTATTTTGATTATCAAACTTAAGCTTTTCTATCATTTTAATAATAAAAGATAATTCAGACAATGGTTTACTTATCTTTTTAGCAATTATTAATCCTATTATAAGAACAAAAATAGAAACTAAAATACACATTAATACTATTAATAATAAATGTGTATTTTCATATTCTATAATTTTTTTTGCATCTACATCGATTCCAATTGCTGCTATAATGTCACCTTTTGAATCTACTATTGGTGCATAACCAGATAACCATACACCCCATTTATCAACCGCAAATTCTTTGTCAGTATTTATTTTATAAGGTTTATACAACACCTCAATCATTTCATTTGTATATTCATCATATATATCACCTATATGACTGGCTTCTGATCCTTCTTCTGAATCTACTACAAATTCAATTTGTCCATTTGAATTTAATCTATATGTATAAACGAATCTAATATCTGGATTAATACTTCTTATTTCTTTTAAGAAGTTTTTTATTTCAATATATTCTTCTCTTTTTTCATCTTCTCTGGTAATAAGAACTTTGTGTTTTTCAGGATCTATCTTAAATGATGAAACACCCACAATATCATGCAATCTCTCTTTAAATGATGTTCTAATATATTTTTTTAAGCCAAAAAAAGTAACAAGACCTAAAACTAGAGATGTAAATAAAATTACTATTGTAAATATTGTGGACAAACTTACTCTTAAAGTATAAACCTTTTTACTTTTTGACATACTATAAACCTAAATTTTATAAATATTTTTTAATGATTTAAATATAAAAAAAATATCATAAAATAAAAAAAGCGTCAACATAATATGTTGACTAAAAAATATAGAAAGAAAAGTGTGCTATTTTATTTTTATCTGGTGAAAAAGATAGAATTATTCTATAGTTAATTTTGTTTGAAAAAAAATTGTAATAGTCTCATTTATTTTTTTTGGGTTAAAATTTTAAACAAATTCAATCAATAATAGGTCTCAAAGCCTATTATCTGGTAACAATTATTGTATATTGCTTTATAAAATGAGGTGAAATTCCCTTTAAAGTGGGACAATTCTCTATTCTTATTTAACTTTTTATATTTGTTATTTTTAAAAATAACTTTAATATTATTATACTACATTTCATCTCAACCACCGTAATACCAAGTTTTTTATACTCTTCCAAAAAAGTAGGATAATTCTCCTCAATAAACAACCCATACTGAAAAAATTAAGATCAGCATGAATCTTTTTCAAGAAGTGGTAGTCATGTTTTTAGAGATATGCATCAATTCTTGCAGCCTCATCTATTTTCTTATAAAATGTAGTTTATGGTAATCATTGTTTTTGTAATTTAAAATTATCTTCTCCATAAAAAATACTTAAAAATAAAATCACCTCTTTTAAATCTTTTTTGAATTTATTTCTAAAGCACTTTTTAAATAATCCGAAATTTAGTTATAGATAAATTATAAGGGGTTTAAAATATGCTTAATAGTTTGGAGATGTTAGTAAAAACTAATAAGATTAATGAGCCTGCAAAACAGATTGAGATAAAAGATCTTAATAATGATAACAAAGAATTCGCAATACTTTTTGAAAATATGCTGAATGGTATTAATAATGTGGAGAAGATAGAAAAAAAGGAGAATATTGAAAATGAAAAATATAAAATAGAAATAACCCTTGATAATAAGGAGATCTCTAAAGAGAAGACAGAGATAAATAGTAATAAAGAGAATAAATATGATCATATTGTTGTAAAGAATGGAAATAATTTAGATAATTCTGGAAGAATGAGTCTTTTTTTAGGTAAATTAAACAACTATTTTAAAGAAAATCTTGAAAATATTGTTGCAAATAAGAGAGTAGAGCCAGAAGTTAAAAAAATAGAGATTAAATTATCTAATTTACAATTTCACTTAAAAGAGAAAATCAGGGAATCTATTGATAAGTTATCTCATGGTAAAATAGATCAAAATGAGTTTAAGACAATTTTAAAAAATGTTATCTCTTCTCATTTAGTTAAAGATTTAAATATCAAAGATAATATTAAAGATATAAGAGTAAAAAAGAGTGATAAAATTGAAAATGATAAAAATAAAATAAAAAAATTTGATGAAAAAATAGAAATTAAAGATAATATTTCTTTTGATAAAGAAAAATCGTCGATTAAAAATGAAATAAAAGTAGATAATGAAAATAATCAGATTAAAGATAAAAATGATCTAATATCTCATAATAAAAAAGATGCAAAGACCAAGATCGAAGAATATTTTACTAAAATTAAGGAAGATACAAAGAGTGGTGAGAGTAAACAGGATATAACAAATAGCTCCGTAAATATAGAAAAGAGTATGAATAATGAAGTGAAAAAAGGTTTTGATGTGGGACAAAAAGTGCCTGTTGAAAATAAAAAAGAACTTTTTGATACTATTGTTAAGAATACCAAAATATTACTTACAAATAATGAGACTAAATTCTCTACAATGGTAAGGCCAGAGAGTCTTGGAAGAATGGATTTTCATATTAATATAAAAGATGGGCAATTAAATGCTAAGATAATTGTTCATACGAAAGATGCCTTTGATTTTTTTAGATCAAATGTGGAAGATTTAAGAGCAGTATTTCAAAAGAGTAATGTAGAGTTTGGTAAAATCGATATTGCTCTGGCTGGACAAATGGATTCATTTAATCAGACATTAGATTTTATGAATGGTAATTTTAATAATAATGATTTACCTTATAAAGAAATTTCTGGTTTTAATAGTCATTATAGTAGATATGAAAATAAAGAGATTGAGCAAATTCAGAGTAAATTTTCGAATAATTATTCTGACTCAAAAATTAATTTATTTATATAGGGGAGTATATGGAAGGGATAAATGATTTTAATATGATTGATCTTAAACAGAATTCAACAGAACTCTTTAAAACAAAGACAGAAGTGGAAACATTGAATAAATCTTTAAAAAAAGATGGAAAGGAGATAGTAAAGAATCTTGGTAAGGATGAGTTTTTAAAATTATTAATAACAGAATTGCAGAATCAGGACCCAACTAATCCAATGCAGGATAGAGAGTTTATTGCTCAAATGGCACAATTTTCATCACTTGAACAGATGTTGAATATGAATAAAAATATGGAGAGTTTTCTTGATAATCTTTCTTTTAGTTCAAGTTTTGATATGCTTGGCAAAAAAGTAGAGATAGATGATAGTTCAAGTATAGGAGAAGATGGTAAGTCTAAGATAGTTAGAGGAGTAGTAGAGGCAGTAACAAGACAGGGGAATGAAACTTATGTAAGAGTAGATGGAAAGGATTATCCAGTTAGTGCTATTTATAAAGTAGGACTTGAATAAGTTAAATATAAACTCAAAAAAAATTGAGTGATAATAATATATTTGTTAAATAATTAAGGAGCAAAGTTATGATGAGGTCTTTATATGCCGGCGTTAGTGGTTTACAAAATCATCAGATAAGGATGGATGTTATAGGTAATAACATCTCTAATGTAAACACTACTGGCTTTAAAAAGGGTCGAGTTAATTTTCAGGATATGCTTTCTCAAACAATGAGTGGTGCTGCAAAACCTACAGAGGAAAAGGGAGGAGTTAATCCAAAACAGATAGGGCTTGGTACGGTGGTTGCTTCTATTGATACAATTCATACTCAGGGTTCATTACAGACTACTGGCAACAATCTTGATATGGCAATCAGTGGTAATGGTTTCTTTATTCTTAAAGAAGGGGATAAGACATTTTATACCCGTGCTGGCGTATTTGGGCTTGATAAGAATGGCCTTCTTGTAAATCCAGGAACTGGATTAAGGGTTCAGGGATGGATGTCAAGAGAAGTTGGGGGACAGTATATTGTTAATACCGCAAGTTCAACAGAAGACATTATCATACCTTTATATTCCAAAGATCCGGCAAAGGCTACTCAAAATGTAGATTTTAAATGTAATCTTTTTTCTGAAATGCCAATAATTGATCCAGCAAATTTTGATAATCTTTCAGAGGTAGATAGAATAAAGAATACCTGGACAAACTCTATAAATATTTATGACTCTCAGGGGACACCAATAGAATTAAGATTTACTATGTTTAAGACTGGCGTAAATACCTGGCAGGCAAGAGTTCAGGCATTTTATAATGACCCAAATAATCCAAATCAAAAAATAGAGATCCCAAATAATCAATTTTCTGTTAGAATAGGGACCCAGGAGATAACTGGAGAACCATCAAATTTCTTTAATCTCCAATTTGATAATATGGGTAGAATAATTGCTGCTTATACAACTGGTGAAGAGAGAGTCAATACTGGAATGCTTAGTTTAAATCTTAATTTAAGAGTTCCAACTCTTGCGCCAACAGTGGAGAATCTTCCACCACAGGAGATGACTGTTAGACTAAATCTTGGTGAAGCAGGAAGAGTAAAGACAGACGATGGAGTGGGTATTACTCAATTTAGCTCTGGTTTTACAACAAAGCCGTTCAGACAGGACGGTTATGGGCTTGGATATCTTGAAGGATTAAAGGTGGATGATACGGGTTCAATAACTGGTGTCTATTCAAATGGTAATAATAGAATTTTAGCACAGGTAGCACTGGCAAACTTTACAAATCCGGGTGGCTTGGAAAAGGCTGGTGAAACCAATTTTGTATATTCAAATAACTCTGGTGAACCAGACATAAGTCCTGCTGGAACAATGGGTAAAGGAAAGATAATGGCTGGTGCTCTTGAGATGAGTAACGTTGATCTTGCAGAACAGTTTACAGATATGATTGTAACGCAAAGAGGATTTCAGGCTAATTCTAAGACAATACAGACAAGTGATCAGATGTTGCAGGAACTTTTAACTCTTAAGAGATAAAATTAATTTTAAATAAGGGAAATAAGGGGGTTTGATATCCCCCTTATTTATTGAATATAATATTATTAATTTTTATTGACAAAAAATTTAAAATATATTTATGGTAAATTTATGATAAAATTGACAAAATTAAATGGGGATGTTTTTTATTTAAATCCTCATCTCATAGAAAGGTTAGAGGAGAAACCAGATACTGTAATAACAATGGATTCTCAAATTCAGTATATTGTTAGAGAGAAGATAGATGAAATTTTAGAAAAAATAATTAATTATAGAAAAAATCTTGGCGCTATGTCACAGGAGTAAGAGATGGATTTAGGATTTATAATTGGTTTATCATTGGGTTTTTTTGCAATTATTATTTCTATATTTATAGGTGGATTTCCATTTTATATTTACTGGGATTTAGTATCAGTATTTATTACAATAGTTGGATCTTTTGCTGCTTTAATGGTAGGTGCCCCAATTGGAAGAATTTTTAAGATGGGGACATATATAAATATATGTTTAAAGGAACCAAAGTCAAATATACCAGATATTATAAAGACACTTGTCACATTTTCTGAGAGATCAAGAAGAGAGGGACTACTTTCATTAGAGGATGAGATAGAAAATTTAACAGATGAATTCTTTAAACAGGGTATAAGACTGGTTGTAGATGGAACAGATCCAGAGGTAATAAAAACAATTATGTATCACCAGTTAAATCAGATGAATGCACGTCATAATGAGGGTATTGCCCTTTTTGATAACTGGGGTAAACTTGCACCGGCATTTGGTATGATTGGAACACTTTATGGATTAGTTGGGATGTTAAACTCAATGGGAGATCCTTCTCTTATAGGTAAAGGTATGGCTGCTGCTCTTATTACTACCTTTTATGGTGCTATAATGGCAAACCTTGTATTTATACCGATTAAAACTAAGTTGGCAGATAGGGATGCTCAGGAAACTGGTGAAAAAGAGATTATTCTTGAAGGTATTTTATCTATACAGACTGGTGATAACCCAAGAATAGTTGAGGAGAAATTATTAGCGTTTGTTCCTCCAAAAGAGAGAGCAAAGATAAAGCAGACGAGTGATATTTAGTATATTAGGGTAAATTATGGCTGAAAGAAAAAAAGAGAAAAAATGTGAAGAAGGAACCCCGGATTGGATGTTAACATACGGGGATCTTAACTCTTTACTTCTCACATTCTTTGTATTAATAGTATCTATGGCTCATTTTGATGTGATAGAGGTTCAGCTAATTTTGTCTCCATTTCAGGGTGGATTTGGGATTATGCCAGGTGGCCAAACCTTAAAACCTGGTAGGCTTGCTGATATGGGAAGCTCTCTGGAAACTCTTCCTTCCAGTGAGAGAGGGAGAGGTATGGCAAAGGCTTATAAAGAGGCAATCTCAGTCTTTCAGGCAGAGATAAAGAGTAGAAAGATAACTCTCACTCTTAATGAAAGGGGAATAGTGATTACTCTATCTACTGATGCCTATTTTAAGAAAGCAAGTGCAGAACTGGATATAGATAGTGCACGTAGTGTGCTTGAGAAAATAGCTGCTCTTCTGACAAGGACAGATTTTAAAGATAAGAATATTAGAATTGAAGGTCATACAGATAATTCCCCCACAGATCCAGATGGTCCATGGCCTACTAACTGGCATCTTTCAGTTGCAAGGTCATTGAATGTGCTTGATTATCTAATTGATTTTGGAGCAGATCCTAAAAAAATGTCAGTAGAAGGTTATGGTGAATATCAACCTTTATATTCAAATGAGACAGAAGAGGGTAGAGCAAAAAATAGAAGAGTTGATATTATAATTTTAAGAGAAAAATAAAAATTTTTATTTTTTTATATTTTTTTGTTGACAGAATAAATTTTTTGAAATATAAGTTAAATTTGGAGGGGAAAAAAAATGGCAGACAATAAGAAAAATATTAATACTATTGAGGAAGAAGAGGAGCAAGAGGGGGCGGCTCAACCGCAAAAAAAAGGTGCTTTTCTAAGTCCATTTCTTGTAAAAATTCTTTCATTGGTAGCAGCTGGCATTGGTGTAATTATTATATCAGTTTTGACAGTTTTAATAATGACAAGATGTGCTATTCCTTCAGGTGGTGCTACTTCTCCAGATACAGACGTTCCTAAAAGAGAAAAAAGAATTCATCTTGAATATCTTAAGATAGACGATCCTTTTAGACAACAACTTATAGATGGTAGAATGATTCAGTTAAAACTCTCCTTAGGTTATAAGGCTAAAGATAAAAAAGTTCAACAGGAGCTGACTCAGGTTATCCCAGAGATAAGAGATATTATAATTAAGCATCTTTCAAGGTTAAAATCAGATTATTTTCAGGATGAGCATGCTCTTGATAGATTGGAGGAAGATCTTTTAAAACAGATTAACAGGATCTTAAATGAGGGAAAGGTTGAAAAGATATTTTTTCTTGAATATACTTTAATGTAATTTTTTTAAAGAAAAATCTTGAATTAATAGGATTTTATAATTAAATTTAATTATAAAGTATTTTATTTTAAGAATATTTTTAGGGATTAAGAAGGGCAATTATGACAGAAGTATTATCACAGGATGAGATTGATCAATTATTAACAGCGATTTCTACTGGTGAAGTTGATGCTGATGAGATGAATAAGACCACAGATCAGCGAAAGATAAAGATTTACGATTTTAAGAGACCAGATAAATTTTCAAAAGACCAAATAAGAACGATCTCAATGATACATGAGACATTTGCAAGACTCACTACAACAGGGCTTTCTGCTCAGTTAAGAGCATTAGCTCATGTTCATGTTGCTTCTGTTGATCAGCTTACTTATGAGGAGTTTATTAGATCAATCCCTAATCCAACCACTCTTGCTGTAGTTGATATGGAACCTTTAAAAGGTAATGCTGTGTTAGAGATGGATCCTTCAATAACATTTGCCATAATTGAAAAACTATTTGGTGGGAAAGGTGAAAGTGGTAATAAACTAAATCGTGAGTTGTCAGAAATTGAGCAGGCAGTAATAGAAGGGGTAATAGTTAGAATACTTGGTAATTTAAGAGAGGCATGGTCTAATGTAATTGATTTAAGGCCAAGACTCGGGAGAATTGAGGTAAATCCTCAATTTGCTCAGATTGTCCCACCATCTGATATGATTGTTCTTGTAACACTTGAGACAAAGATAGGCGAAGTAGAAGGGATGACTAACTTTTGTATACCTTATATAACAATAGAGCCAGTTATTTCCAAGTTGTCGGGACAATACTGGTATTCGAGTGTTAGAAAAGGGACAACGACAGAGAATCTTGCTATTATTAAAGATCGATTAGAGAGTGTTATTGTTGAGCTTGTTGTTGAGATAGGAAAAATTGATATAAAGATAAGAGATGTGCTTGCGTTAAGGGTAAATGATTGTATTAAACTCGATAATGTTAGAGTAAAAGATAATTTTGTTGTAAAAATAGGTAATAAACCTAAATTTGAAGCAAGACCTGGAACAGTTGGCAAAAAGATGGCTGTTCAAATTGTTAAGGTTCTTGGTTCAAGAGATATACAAGAGTTTGAAGAATTAGAAGGAGGAGAATAATATGGGTGATGGTGCTTTATCACAAGATGAGATTGATGCTTTATTAAATGAAGGTGAAGATAGTTTATCCAGTGGTGGTTTTGATTTAGGTGGGGGAGAGAGTTTATCTTCTTTATTAAGTCAGAATGATATAAATACATTTATTGATCTTGTTAATTCTGCTTCTGGTAATATGGGTGGGGCATTGGGTGCCTTATTGGGAAGAACAGTTGCTATTTCTAATCCAAAGGTAGAAGTTATTTCTGGTAGTAATATTATCAATCAACTCGATCCACAGATAGTAGAAATTGTGATGGATTATGAGAGTGGTGCGATTGGGCAACATTCTTATCTACTCGATCTGGAAGTATCAAAGGCTATTGCTGGATTGATGGTAGGTCAGGAAAGTGTTGAGTTAACAGAGATGACATTGGGTGCTGTTAGTGAGGCAATGAATGTTATTTGTGGTAATTCTTCAAATACAATAGGGACAAAATCAAAGAAGGAATTAAGAACATCTCCACCCAAAGTGGAGATTAAGAGTAAAAATAATCTCTCTTTAAAAGCAAATGAAAATTATGTAAAGGTGATTTATGATTTTAATATTGAAGGTAAGCCTCTTTCTCAATTGATAGAGATATTTGGATTGAATGTCATAAAAGAGATTATTTCTTCTATAATGCCAGTTTCTAACATGGCCGGTGGTAATAATACAAAAATGATGAATCAACAGCAGAATATGGGTATGCCAAATCAAATGATGGGTATGCCTAATATGGGTATGCCAAATCAAATGATGGGTATGCCTAATATGGGCATGCCAAATCAAATGATGGGTATGCCTAATATGGGCATGCCTAATATGGGTATGCCAAATCAAATGATGGGTATGCAGAATACTCAATTTCAAACTGTGCAGTTTTCTTCTTTTGGTAATCAACCAACTGATGTGCCGGGCAATAATATTAACCTCCTGATGGATGTTAATATGGAGTTAACAGTTGAACTCGGCAGAACGAGAAAGCCTATTAAAGAGATACTGGGGATGGGTGAAGGAACTGTTATTGAACTTGATAAACTTGCTGGTGAGCCAGTGGATATTCTTGTAAATGGTAGGCTTATTGCAAGAGGTGAGGTTGTTGTTATTGATGAAAGTTTTGGTGTAAGAGTAACAGAAATAGTTGATCCAAAGGATAGAATAAAATAGATTATTTTTCTTGATAAAAATATTTTTTGGGAGGGGAATATTAAAAGATTAAACATTATACTCTTAATTTTAATTATTTGTAATTCTTTTCTTTTTTCAAAAGATGACGCATCTTCTCTAAAGGATAATACTTCTGATAAAAAATATTCAGAAGAGAATTATTTTAAAGATGTTAAATCAGAGATGGAGAAAAGATCAAATCTCTCTTCTGATAAAGATAATAAAAAGATAAAGATAGATTATTTTGCCTATATTAGAATAATTTTAGTTCTTGCGGTTGTATTAGGAATCATTTATGGCTTATTTATATTCTTAAAAAAATCTTTAAAAATAAAAGATGATACAAGCGAAGGAGCAACAGTCATCGTAAGTCATTCATTAGGACCAGGAAAATGGGTACAGGTTGTATTTGTTGGTGGTAAATATTTGATACTGGGAATTACCAATGAAAATATAAATTTATTAGGAGAAATAACTGATCCAAAAGAGATTGAGAGATATGAAATTTATTTGAATCAGAGAAAGAGTGAAGACGGCCATTCTTTTAGAGATATAATATCAGATTTTTTTAAAAAGAAATCGCCTAAAAAAGAATTTGATTATGAATCAGACTCAATTGATTTTTTAAAAAAGCAGAGGGAGAGGCTTAATAATAATGATGAATAAACAATTTTAGAGATTTATTGTTTTTTTAAATTAAGAATGGGGGAGGGGAATGAGAAAAAAAATTCTATTAATATCTTTTTTTATATTTTTATTTTCTATAATTGGGATTTATGCACAACAGACCAATCCAGTAAGAATACCAATACCTCAGGTAAATATAAATGTGAATGAAGCAAAAACTCCTCAGGAAATTGCGCTCTCTTTACAGATTCTTTTTTTGTTATCAATACTGACTCTTGCTCCATCAATAATTGTTCTTATGACTGCCTTTTTAAGAATAGCAATTGTTTTTGATTTTGTAAAAAAGGCTTTGTCTCTTCAACAGATGCCCCCAAATCAGGTTATATTTGGATTATCTCTTTTTCTTACATTTTTTATAATGTTTCCAACCTTTGAAAAAATTTATAATGAAGCTTTAGTGCCATTTTTTAATCCAGAGAGTGTGCCAAAAGAAAAAAGACTTACAATAGATCAGTTTTACGAAAAGTCTATAAATCCATTGAGAGATTTTATGTTCAGGCAGACAGATCCAAAGTATATTGGTTTTATGATGAATTTAAGAAGACTTCCGCCACCAAATACATATAAAGATGTACCAACTTATGTTTTAATACCAGCATTCGTAGTAAATGAGCTTACAGTTGCATTTAGAATAGGGGTCTTACTATTTATCCCGTTTTTGATAATAGATATGGTGATCGCATCAACACTTATGGCAATGGGTATGATAATGTTACCACCAGTAATGATATCCCTACCTTTTAAAATTATTCTTTTTGTTCTTGTAGATGGTTGGCAATTACTTGCCTATGAATTATTCAGAAGTTTTGGTTAAAAAGGGGTAGATTATGGATACAGAATTTATCAAGGAATTAATGATAGAGACAATGAGGTTATCAACTCTTATATCATTGCCAATTCTTGGAATAGGTATGCTTGTTGGATTGATTATCTCTATTTTGCAGGCGACAACATCTATTCAGGAGCAGACACTGACATTTGTCCCAAAAATTTTAGCAATAATTATAACTATTGTTATTTTTGGTTCATGGATAGCTGGTAGTTTAATCAATTTTACAATTCAGATTTTTGATATGATACCGGATATGGCAATCCCGGTGCCTTGATATAAAAAAAGGGAGGAACATTGGAATACTTTGTTTTAAATTTTCAGAAATTTATGCTTGTATTTTCTCGACTTACTGGATTAATGTTTACAGCAAGTTTTTATGAGTCAGATAGTATTCCAAATCAGGCGAGGTTAGGGCTCACTTTTTTTATAACAGCGGTTATATTTCCTATTGTTTATTCATATATCCCGGATTTTCCGCAAAATTTTATTGGATATGCAATGGTTGCAATAGGGGAGGCTATTATAGGTGCGACAATTGGCATATGTATAACAATATCCTTTTCTGTATTTCAACTTGCAGGTCAGTATTTTACAGTGCAGATGGGTTTTGGAGCAAGCGAAGTTTTTGATCCAATGAGTCAGATAAGCATCCCTTTAATAGGTCAGTATCTTTATATAATCGCAATACTTGTATTTCTTGCTTTAAGAGGTCCTCTTTTAATAATTCAGGAATTATATTACTCTTATCAGTTTGTCACTTTTTCAAATTTATTAAAAATAGATCTATTTAATTCACCTTATACTATATTTTCTTTTTTTATAGAGAGTTTTTCAATAGCATTAAGAATTTCATTTCCAATTGTTGCTACACTTTTATTAGTATCAATAAGCATGGGATTACTTGCAAAAGCAGCCCCTCAAATGAACTTATTGATGGTTGGATTTCCAGTTTCTATTTTTATATCTTTTGTTATATTGCTTGTTACTTTGCCTCTTTTTGTTGAATTTGTAGTAAACTATTTTGATGAGATATTTAAATCGATCTTTCTTATGATGAAGGGGGTAAAGAATGTTTGATGAGTTTTTATCCTCCTATTTTGAGATATTAGAGAATATAGAGTTTGATTTTGATTTACAGAGATTTGCCTCTGCAGAAGATGAAGGAAGAACAGAAAAGGCAACAGAGCATAAAAAGAAAAAGGCAAGGGAAGAAGAGGGTAAGGTCCCGTTATCAAAAGAACTCCCATCATCATTGATAACTCTTTTTTGTTTTTTAGTATTATATTTTTTAGGCTCTTACTATTTCAAAATACTATATGATACTACAAAATATACAATTTCAAATATATTTACTTTTAATTTAACTGATCAAAAGATCTATTATGATCTTTTATTAATTCCCTTAGCAAAGATATTTTTACCAATTGGAATAACTGCTTTTATAGTTGCAATACTTTCTAATTATTTACAGATAGGATTTAAGTTTACTCCAAAGGTAATAAAGCCAAATTTAAAAAAGATAAGTCCAAATATATTTAAATTTTTTAAGAATCAGGTTTTTTCCATAAATGGGGCTTTTAGTCTCTTTAAATCTTTAATAAAAGTAGTAATAATTGCCATTATAACAGCAATTACAATTATTGGAAAGATTGAAGAGATAAAGAATACTATTTTTATGGAATCTGTTTTAAATTCTACTCTTTTTCTTGCATCTTTATCTTTTGATCTTGTAATAAGAGCAAGCCTTGTTCTTGTAGTTTTTTCTATTCTTGATATACTTTATACAAGATGGAAATATGAAGAAGAGTTAAAGATGAAGAAACAGGAGGTAAAAGAGGAATATAAAGAGATGTATGGTGATCCGCATGTAAAACAGAGATTAAGGCAGATGTATAATAATCTTTTATCTCAAAAGAAGATGCTTGAAGAGGTACCAAAGGCAGATGTTGTTGTTACAAACCCTACTCACTATGCAGTTGCATTGAGATATAATCCATCTCTTGAAAATGCTCCTCGGGTTGTTGCAAAGGGGAAGGATAAATTTGCTCAAAAAATTAAAGAGGTTGCAAGAGAAAATGATATATATATGTATGAAAATGTTATGCTCGCAAGAACATTATACAATGAGGTTGAATTGAATGAGATTATACCTGTTGAGATGTATGGGCTCGTTATAACTGCATATAAATTTGCTATACAGTATAAAGAGTCAAGAAAAGTTTTTAGCTAAGGAATATATTGTAATTCATAGAGGTGATAAATTATGAGTGATAGTAAAGAGAGTAAAAGAGGATTTAATTTTAGATTTGATTTAAAGAGTGCTGCAAAAGATCCAACAATGGTCTTTGCTGTTTTTATAGTTGTGACAGTCTTAATGCTTATTATTCCTATGCCAGCATTTGTCCTTGATTTTTTAATGGCATTAAGTATTTTAAGTGGGGTATTAATAATTGTTACTGTTTCCTATTTAAAGTCTGCTGTTGAATTTTCTATATTTCCATCTGTTTTACTTGCGACAACAATATTCAGGCTTGCTGTGAATGTTAGCTCAACAAGGCTTATCCTTTCACAGGGAGTTAATTTTGAAGGTAAAATGGTTAGGGCATTTGGTCAGTTTGTTGTAGGGACAACCGATGCCTCTGGTATGGTAATAGGAATAATAATATTTGCTATTTTGACCTTAGTGCAATTTATAGTAATAACAAGAGGTTCGACAAGAGTAGCAGAAGTTGCTGCAAGATTTTCTCTTGATTCTATGCCAAATAAGTATATGGCTATTGATATGGATTTGCAGAATGGTGTAATAGATGAGGCTGAGGCTGTTAGAAGAAGACTCGAATTACAGGAAGAGTCGAGTTTTTATGGTAATATGGATGGTGCCTCTAAATTTGTTCAGGGCGATGTTATAATGAGTATAATAATTACTCTTGTAAATATTATTGGTGGTTTTACTGTCGGAATGCTTGTTAGAGGAGAAGATTTTAATATAGCATTGCAAAATTATATTCCATTAACAGTTGGGGATGGGCTTGTTAGCCAGATACCATCTCTTTTGATAAGCACAGCAACAGGTCTTATTGTAACAAGATCACAATCAAAAGATGCAATAGGTGGTGCCTTGTGGAAACAGGTTTCTGCTCAATATAAGGTATTTTATATTGGTGCAGGTGCACTGACAGTGCTTGCTGCTTTACCTGGGTTTCCTCATATTACCTTGTTACTTCTTGCATCTGGTATGGCTTTTGCCGCATATTCATTGCAGAAGGCAGAAAAAAAGTCAATGGAAGAGAAAAAGATCAAGAAAGAGGAAAAAATGGAACAAAAGGGTCCAGAAAATGTTACTCAGTTATTAAAAGTAGATCCATTGGCATTAAATATAGGTTTTGAATTGATACCATTAGTTGATAAGAAGAGTGGTGGAGAACTACTCGATGCTATTACTGGAGTAAGAAAGACATTAGCATTGGATTTAGGTTTAATTGTCCCACCAATAAGAATTCAGGATAGTATGAAACTTCAATCAAATGAATACTGTTTTAAATTAAGAGGTCAGGAGATTGGAAGAGGCGAAATAAAAATTGGATATCTTATGGCAATGGGAGAAAATTATGATTTACTCGAAGGTGAAAAGACAACAGAGCCGGCATTTGGTATGCCAGCATTATGGATAAAGAACAGTGATAGGGATAAGGCCGAAAGTTTAGGGTTTACAGTTGTTGATGCAACAACAATCATTTCAACTCATATTCAGGAACTTTTGAAGAGTCATTCCCATGAGATACTCGGAAGAGAGGAGACAAACCAATTAATAGAAAATATAAAGAGTGAAAATCAAACATTAATAGATGATGTTTTAAAGGATTATTCAAAGGCAACTATTCAGAAGATACTACAACAATTATTGAAAGAGGGGGTTTCAATAAGAGATCTTATTACAATCTTTGAGACATTGACAGAATATTCTCCTCAAACACCAGTTGCAGAACTTGTTGAATATGTAAGAATTGCTTTAAAGAGGGTTATTTCTAATAAATTTGCTGATATTTCTAAAAAGATACATGTGTTAAGGGTTAATCCAAAGATAGAGAATGAGATATATAAGAATATTGAGTTTGAAAAAGATGGTACCCCTGTTATAAGATTAAAGCCAGATGTTCTTCATTCTATTCAGATTGCAATTAAGAATAAGGTGACTGAAATGTTTAATAGTGGATATGCCCCCTTAATTTTGACTCAGCCGCCGATAAGAAGAGCAATGTTTGAGATATGTTATCATATTAACAGACATATCTCTGTTATATCAACAAGGGAGATCGTACCAGATGTTGAGGTAGTGCTATTTGGACAGATATCAATTGAGGAGAAAGAGAGAGTAGGAGTATAATTTTTTTAGTTATTCTTGCTTGACAACTTGAATTTAATATATTAAAAATATATAAATTAAGATCAAAACTGGGGGGATTATGAAATATGCTGAGATAAAAGCCTTATCTTATGATGACGCCTATATAGAGATAAGAAAAAGATACGGTGATAATGCAAGAATTGTAAAGACTTTTGAGATTAAAGAGGGGGGATTTCTTGGCTTTGGAAGAAAAAAATATCTGAGAGTTCTTGTAAGTATCCCTGATGATGAGTATTTGAAAATAGAAAAAGAAAATTTTATGAATCTCAGTAAGATGAGAAATATAAAACAGGAAGAAAAAGGTAAATCTGAGCCGAATGTTTTAAATCAACCCAGTATTCAGACTAATAAATTAAAAGTAGAACCTCAAAATAAGAATCTAAATTCAGATTCTATCTCTTTAAGTATAATTATGGAAAAATTGAATAAAATGGAAAAGATTATTAAGGAGTCTGAAATAAATAAGAATGATGAACTACATCCGAATTTAGTAGAAATTAAAGAAATTCTAAAGCAGAATGAGTTTTTTGACGAATTTATAGATAGGGTAATTAAGGATTTATCCGATAATTTACCTTTATCAAAGATAGAAAATAGAGTTGAGTTACATCAATATGTTTTTGATTATATTAAAAATAAGTTAGTTAAAGTAGAGCATTATAATTTTGGGGATGGGCAAAAGAAGGTAATTACCCTTATTGGACCTACTGGTGTTGGTAAGACAACAACACTGGCAAAGTTAGCAGCAAATGCGGTTATAGAGCATTATAAGGTGAGACTTTTGACAATTGATGGATTTAGGTTGGGGGCAACAAATCAATTAGAAAAGTATGCTGATATATTAAAGGTAGATTTGTCCCTTGTTGAGGATAATATCTCATTACAGAAAAATATTGCATTGTCTGATGCTGATATTATTTTAATTGATACTATTGGGAGGGGGCAGAGAGACGAGATAAATCTTGCAAAGATGAAGCAGATACTTGATGTTAAGAATTACAATGTTGATTTTATATTGACATTGAGTGCTACTACAAAGCCAGCTGAGGTTAAAAGGATTTTTAGATCTTTTGATATTTTTGATTATAAAAATGTGATCATTACAAAGTATGATGAATCAGAGACGATTGGGTCTATAATCAATTGTTGCCTTGATATGAAGAAAGGGATAATGTTTATTACAGATGGCCAGAGGGTACCAAATGATATTCAGAAGGCAGATGAATGGAATATTTTGACAAAGATAAAGGGGCTTGAGCCTCAGGTTTATTTAGAAAGTGCAAAATATTAAAAATATTTTATGTTTATATAGAGGGGATTAAAAAATGGTTGATCAGGCTGAAAATTTAAGAAAAATGATGCAATATAAAGGCGTTTCTGATAAAAAAAAGACAAGGATAATTACTGTATCCAGTGGTAAAGGTGGAGTTGGAAAAACAAATATTGCTGTTAACATGGGAATAGCATTTGCTCAAATGGGTAAGAAGGTAGTTGTAATGGATGCAGATCTTGGGCTTGCAAATGTCAATGTTTGTCTTGGTATAATTCCAAAATATAATCTTTTTCAGCTTATTAAAAAGCAGAAAACAATGAAAGATATAATAATTGATACAAATTTTGGAATTCAAATTGTGGCTGGTGCTTCTGGTTTTTCAAAGATTGCTAACTTAACAGAAGAGGAGAGAAATGCTTTTATAAAAGAGTTAGACACATTATCATATGCCGATATTCTTATCATAGATACTGGTGCTGGGGTCAGTCAGAATGTTTTGTCTTTTATTGTTGCATCTGATGAGGCAATAATAGTGACAACGCCAGAGCCAACTGCAATTACAGATGCTTATGGGATAATAAAGATAATAGCAACTGAGATAAACAATCCTCAACTCGAATTAAAATTGATAGTTAATAGGGTTCATTCTATTGTTGAGGGGAGAAAGGTCGCAGAGAGAGTAATCAGTATTGCAGGACAATTTTTAAATATAAAGGTAGAAAACTTAGGAATGATTTATGAGGATATGATAGTTCCTCAGGGTGTTAGAAAACAGACCCCATTTTTAGTTTTAGATCCAAATAGTAAGGCTTCAATTAGCATAAGGCATATTGTTGCTACATTGGAAGGTGTTGAGTTTAAAGAGGGGGGTGGATTAAAAAATTTTATTATGAAATTAATAGGAAAAACATAATTTTTTGTTGCAATATTATAATAAATAGGATATAATTTATAATTGGGTATAATAATGGATTTTAAGATTCCTACAATTTTTGCAGGTATTGTATTTGTTCTTATTTTTTTTATTAATTTAATTGTAGGAAATTCTTTTTTAATTGTTATGTTTAGGTCTTTATTGAGCGGCGGATTGGCCTTTTTGATTGTTTTTGGGGTAATGTATGTTTTTAAGAATGTGTTGAAGATTGAGATTAATTCTAATGGAGAAATAGATAATAGTAGTGACTTAAAATCAGAAACATCCGATGCAATAGATCTTGTGGTGGATGATAATATTGATACTAAAGACTATAATTATAATAAGGAAAAAATTGAAATTGAAGAAAATAAAGATGAGGAAGAGAGTAAATTAAATGAGAGTGAGTTAGATGAGAAAATTGATAGTTTGAGTAATGATGATGTTAAAGAGAATAAAGATAAAGATGATCTTTTTACAGATATATCTGAAATGAAAGTTGATGATTTCGATGATAAAAGCTTATTGGAAAAAGATAATTTTGAAAAAGAGAGTGAAGATGAGAATGGAGGCAATATAGAAACAGAAACATCTGAAATAATTAAAGATAAATTAGGATATAACGCAACAAATGAGGAGATAGCAAAGGCTATCAGAACAGTTTTAAAGAGGGATGGTAAAAATTAAAATATGTCGGATCAAAAGATTTTACAATTACAAAAAGAGACTGGTTGCGATACAGTATTAGCAAAGTTAATTCTTAAATTTACGGGTGATGATTTAGATGGTGCTATAAAAATTCTAAAATCAGTGGATAAAGATATTTTCGTTATAAGAGGTAAATTTATTGCTCAGACTGTTAAGATTTATGGTTCTTTTATAATATTTTATAATTCAAAAACAAAGATAGTTGATAAAACAGTGATTATTGCCAAGTCAGAAGATAAGAGTGCGATTGAGTTTGATTTTGAAAAAAACTGGAGTATTTTTTTACAGGGGTTAAACGATTATCAGAAAAAGAATGCAACTGATATTGATATTCAGAGTAAATTCATTAATGCTATAGCATCATCTCCAAAGATTGTCTCCTCTTTTGATAGGATTTTAAATAAAAAAGAAATTGATTATGAGGAGTTGAAATCTTTTTTTGAAGAGATTTTTATAGGTATTACTGGTGATATAAATATAGCTTTAAAGTTAAAAGTTGATAAGAGTGATGCATTTGAGGTAAATAAGGGTAATATTTCAGAAAATGATATTGTTTTTAAAGATGAGAAAAAAGAGGATAATAAGAATGATCAAAAAAAATCTACTTTTGATCAGAATCAGATATTATTATTGAAAATAGATCTTGATCTTTCACCAATAGATGGAAAACTTTTAAGTGAACTCCAGCCAGGTGAGTTAATAGGAGTTAAAATTGTCGATGACAGGCCTATTGCTCATTATATAGCAAGTTTATTGAGTGGCAATACTTTTGATTTTGAAGAGAACAAGATCGTTTTTGCAGAATTAAAAGATATAAAATTGACAGAGGGTGGAATTTTAGTAAGAGTAGAGTTTGGTCCTGGTATTTATGGTGAGGCGTATTATGGGGAAGATGTAAAGGTCAGAGTTGCAAGTCTTGATAATGAGAAAGATGAGAAAGAGGCTAAAAAAGATAATTTCATATTTAAAAATATCTGGATTATTGGTGGAATATTGATTGCCATTATTATTATATTGTTGTTTATTTTTACTCAGCAATAATTATCTATTTTTTGGGAGGATTATGTGGAAGAAAAAGCCCTTATGGAGATGAGTGAAGAAGAGTTATGGTTGAAATATAAAGAGACAAAGGATCAGAGTATAAGAGAATTCTTAATAAAAAAGTATGCTCCATTGGTAAAATATGTTGCCGGTAAGGTTGCTATGGGGAAACCCGGTAATATTGAGTATGAAGATCTTGTTGGATTTGGAATTTTTGGTTTAATAGATGCTATAGAAAAATTTGATCCAAATAAGAATGTAAAATTTAAGACTTATGCTGTAACCAGAATAAGAGGTTCTATTTATGATGAATTAAGATCAATAGATTGGGTCCCAAGATCAATAAGGCAGAAGGCCAAGGAGATTGAGCAGGCTATTCAGAAAATAGAAAATAAGACCGGCAAAATAGCAACGGATCAGGAGATAGCAGATGAGCTTAATATAGACATAAGAGAATTTTATAGCATTATGACAAAGATTTCCTGTACATCTCTCTTATCTTTAAGTGATACATATTTACCCGGAGAAGATAGCGATAAGCTATCAATAATGGATACAATTGAAAGCCCGAGTAAGTTAAATCCAGAGGTAACAGTAGAGAGAGATGCTGTAAAAGATCTCATTGTAAAGGCAATTAATGAACTTCCGGACAAAGAGAAAAAAGTTCTTGTTCTTTATTACTATGAAGATCTTACTCTTAAAGAGATAGGGGAAGTTTTGGATGTAACAGAGTCAAGAGTAAGTCAACTTCATACAAAGGCAATAATAAGACTCAAAGCAAAACTCGCAGAAATTAAAGAAGGAATCTTTTAGATTATTTTTTTAATAGTATCTGATATTTCATAGGCTTTTGATCTATTTTCGACCAAAAATAATTCAACTCCATTCGTAGTAACGATGATAAAGATGTTATAGTAAAAAATATTAAAATTATAGGTAGAAGTTGTGTTTTAATGAAAAGGTTGCCTCCTGGTGTAAAATCCAGGAGGTTTTTTTAACTATAATTTTTTTATTTTATTCTCTGATTATAATTTGTTAAAATTCTAAATTATAAAAAAACCGAGACTTTTCTAAAATCGCTGAAAAAATAAATTTATTCCGGTATTCTCTGAAATTATTTCAAAGCATCCCTGTTGGAAAGAATAATAAGTAATATTATTTTAATCATTTTCAGCGATTATGAATTTTTGTCAAAAAACCTTATAAAAATATCTTGTGTTTTAAATATTAGTGTTTCTTTTTGCTAACACTAAAAACTATTAAAATATCAAAAAAAATATCATTTTTAATAAGAATAAAAATTATTTTAATAGAAAAAACAAAAAAAACAAAAAAAACTATAAAATTTTTCTTGACTTTTTTAAAAAATGATATATAATTTTATATATATAAATATTTAAATTTAAGGAGAGAAAAATGAAAAAAAGTGAGAGTTTTTTTATCAAATTTTTTGTTTTCTTTATTTTATTTTCATTTGCGTGCTCTAATGTTAATTTAGTAAATAATGTTAAAGTAGAAGAAAACAAAGATTCTTTATCTTCAAAGAGAGAGGCTGGTTATTCTGGTGATGGAACTGATGTGCTTTTACAGGCTTTTCACTGGAATAGTGTAGTTGATTACAAGAATAACTGGTATGCTCAAATTTCAGCAAAGAAAGATGATATTAAGGACACTTTTGGTTATGTTTGGTTTCCGCCACCAACAAATGCTGGTGATGGTCCAAGATCTGGTGTTCAGGAAGGTTATGTTCCAAGAGAGTTGAATAATCTAACTTCTCAGTATGGAACTGAGACTGCGTTAAGACAGGCTATAGCAGATATTTCACCTTCAAAGGCTATTGCTGATGTTGTTGTTAATCACAGAACTGGTTCAACAAGCTGGGCTGATTTTAGAAATCCACAATGGACTGCTGATTATTACTCTATCTGTAGCGATGATGAATGTTTTACAAATCCAGCATCTCCTGTTTATGGGTATACAAATAAAGGAGCAAATGATACTGGTGAAAAGTATGCGGCTTTTAGAGACATTGATCACACAAATACTTCTGTTCAGAGTGGTATAGTAGACTGGATGACAAATAAATTAAAGGCATGTGGATTTGTTGGTTGGAGATATGATTTTGTTAAGGGTTTTGATGGACAGTATGTTGGTAAATACAGTCAGCAAACTGGTGCGGTTTTTTCTGTTGGTGAATACTGGCCAAGTTCTGGTTTTTATGGAAATGCATCAGGATGGAAAAATGAGATTGTTAACTGGATTAATAGAACTGCTTTAAATGGTGGAATGAAATCAAAGGCTTTTGATTTTGTATTAAAAGGGAATATGAATTATGCATTTGGTTATCAGGTGCCAGCAAATAATGAATATCAGAATAATCTCTGGGATCTTTCAAGACTGGCAGATTCTAATAATCTTATGAGATCTATTCCAGATTATGCAGTAACATTTGTTGATAATCATGATACTGGTAGTACCCAGCAGCACTGGGAACTTGATCCTTATGATGTATATCTTGGATACGTATTTATACTGACTCATCCGGGTGTTCCTTCTGTTGCATGGCAGCACTATTTTACTGGCTCTGGCTCTCAATTTAGAGGTGGAGAAACAGCTCCTGGTACAGGGAAGTCATATCATGATCATATAAAATATTTGATTACATTAAGAAAACAACAGGGGATAAAGTATAATAGTTCTCTACAGATTCTTGCTTCAACATGGTCAAATTATGCTGCTAAAATTAATGGTAATACTATAGTTAAAATAGGAGGAGATAGCTGGAATCCAACAAATGTTGGAGAAACCGGATGGGGTAATCCAGTATATTCAGGAACAAATTTTGCAATATGGATTAAGTCTCCTACTACAACTACCACAACTACTACTGTGGCTTCAGGTTGGGTAAGAACAGTTGTCTTTATGTATAAGGAGACAGTTACTGGTCAGGATATCTTTATAAAGGGTGGACATGATGCAGGTCTTGTCCCATCTGTATATCCGGCAATGA